>NZ_JBHSUL010000002.1:0-244675 GCF_042660675.1 Marinilactibacillus sp. GCM10026970 | reverse complement strand
TTTTGGTCGACTATTATTCTACAGGAGAACTCACTTGTTTTCTAATTTAAGCAAAGAAAAATAACGTTGGTGAATTCTCACCAACGTTATTTATTATAGAACCTTAATTTTAGCGGGCGGTTATTTTTTGTATTATCAAATTTTGTTTAACGTTTGATCATTCAAATTTATTTATAGGTATCTGAATAATTGATAGTCTATCTCATCAAAATCCTCAATAGGTACTTTTAAATCCCAGATCTTAATTTCTGATATCTCTTCATTAATTTTAAAGGGTTGAAGTTCATCCCGTTGCGTATAGTACACCGGATTAAATTTAATGGACTTATTCTTCAAATTCAAAGATTTAAGCAAACCTACAAAATTTATATTTGAAACAGTTTGACCTGTCTCTTCGTATAACTCTCTAATCGCACACTCTTTGGATGTCTCATTCGCCTCTTTTTTTCCAGCCGGGAGTTCCCATTGCTGACGGAACGTATTATATCTATTAAATATTTTCCAGAACACTTTACGACTGCATAAGAACCTGCAATCGGTACATACTGGTCCATCTGGCTTTCATCTATCTTTATAAAATCCAAATATTCAAACTGCTTACTTTTCTTTAAATTCATTTCTCTACTCGTCTTCCAAAAGTGCCAAAAACTCTCTTGTACGGGCTTCTTTAGGATTAGTCAGTACTTCTTCAGCTGGACCTTCTTCTAAAATATATCCTTCGTCCATGAATAATGCTCGGTTCGCGATGCGTCTAGCGAAGTGCATTTCATGGGTAACGATGACCATGGTTTGTCCTTCTTTTGCCAGATTTTCTATGACTTTGAGTACTTCTCTAACTAATTGAGGGTCTAGAGCAGAAGTAGGTTCATCAAATAATAATACCTCTGGGTGCATCATCAAAGAGCGCGCAATCGCAGCACGCTGTTGCTGCCCACCTGATAAAGCGTCTGGATATTTATCTTTATGTTCCACTAAGCCTACTTTTCGAAGGATTTCATTCGCTTCTTCCATCACTTCTTTTTTATCCCTTTTTTTCACTGTGAGCGGTGCTTCAATAATATTTTCCATCAATGTCATATGAGGGAACAAGTGAAATCCTTGAAAGACCATCCCTGAGTACTGCCTAATTTCTTCTATATCCTTTTTACTTAATTTCGTTTTCCCGAACTCAACTTGCTTTGAACCGATTTTCAATTTCCCTTCGTTCGGTTTTTCCAGTAAATTCAAGCATCTTAACAAAGTTGTCTTGCCAGAACCAGAAGCGCCTACCAGACAAACAACTTCTCCTTTATTTACATTGAAATTGATAGATTCTAAAACGGTTTGATCTCCAAATGTCTTTTTCAAATTTTCTACTGTAATCATTTCAAAGTTGCCCCCTTATCCTTTAGCTAAATAACGATTAAATCGTACTTCTAATTTGCTCTGAATCGTTCCAATCACTACACTGACTAACCAATAAATGATTGCAACGGTTATATACATGGTCATACTATCGTACGTTCTTCCTGCTATCAAGCGTCCGCTATAAAGTAGTTCCTGTACTGTGATAACCGATGCAAGGGAAGTCCCTTTTAACACATCCATAAAGATATTGAAAATAGGGGGTACCGCAATTCTAGTTGCTTGAGGAATCACAATTCTTCTCAAGGTTTGAAAATAGTTCATTTGTAGTGTTTCAGCTGCTTCCCATTGCCCTTTAGGTACAGAAGATATTGAAGATCTCACAACTTCAGCCAAATAAGCTGCAAAATTTAAACTCACCCCAACGATAGCGGCTACAATCGCACTTGAAAATTCTATTCCAATAACTGGTAGGCCATAATACAAAATAAAGACAAACACTAAAAGCGGTGTCCCTCTCATAAATGAAATATAAAACTTAGCTGGCAATCTAAATATGGCTAATTTCGACATTCTCGCAATTCCAACAACGATTCCAATCAAGAGTGCAAAAACCATACTAAAGCCGGCAATAATCATCGTGATACGCAATCCTTGAAGTAAAAAAGGAATCGAATCGATTGCTAAATCAAAATCGTAGAGATATTCCCATTTGATTTCTGAGAAAAATTCAAACATGTTGTGCTCCTTTCAATATCCAAACCAATAGAAAAGAACATACCAGAAGCTCCCATAGAGCTCCTCGTATGTCATTGACTGAATGTGATCTTACTCGCCTTCTAGACTAACCACTTCTGATTGATCAATTGGTTGTGTAGAATCTGCTCCTAAAAATTCTTCAGACAATTCTGCAAGTCTTCCACTTTCTCTAACGCTTTGTAAACCTTCTGACAGTTTATCTCTTAAAGCTAAATTACCTTTTAATACAGCTAAAGCACTTTCAGTTGGGTGATATTTGACATCTTCGGCAACAACTAAGCTGTCATCACCAAATGACTCAACGTTTTCTTGAAGGACTAAGCGGTCATTCAAGTATGCATCTTGATTGCCATTAACGATATCTCTTAAGATTGTATCTGTTCCACCGTCATAAGCCGTTCCATTAGCGCCAATGTTCTCAGCAAAAACCGCGTAATTACTTGTTAATGATCCTAATCCAATGTTACGTCCTTCTAAATCATAAGCAGAAGTGAATTCATCCAAGTCATCTGCACGAACGATTGCTGATCCATAAGAATATTTATGTGAGTCAACAAAATCAAAAATTTCCAAACGCTCTTCTGTGATGGCAAAATCGTTCGCTGCTACATTGATTTGCTCGTTGCGTAGTGCTGGTAACAATCCATCAAATTGCATAGTCTCGAATCTAATCTCTATGCCTAATTCATCTGTAATATCGCGAAGTAATTCTACTTCAAAACCTGTTAACTCGTTATTGTCATCCAAGTATGTGATGGGTGAATAAGTTCCGGAAGTTCCGACTACCAATTCTCCTGCTTCTTCAACGTCTGTCCATGAAGTATCTTCTTCTGTTGTTGCTTCTTCCGATTCGTTTGTTGCCGTGTCTTCTGTAGAATTGCAAGCTGCTAGTAATAGTCCTACCGTTAGTAATGAAGTGATTCCTAATTTTTTATTGAACATGATTTTTTTCTCCTCATCCTTTTGATTCATTTAAATTTGTTTATTTGAACACCGGTACGCTAATATAGCATTAATGCGTCTTAGTGTCACGCTTCTTAGCTTACTTTTTATTAGTCTTAAATCAATTTTAAAAATTTGTTCACTTATTGGACTACTCTTGAATATTTTATAAATAGGTAGAAAGATAGCCTGGTCAATAACAGTTAGTTTAATGCTGATTGGCCAGGCTTTTATCTTTTTGTTCTATCTAATCGATTTTTATACTATTATTCCGCTTGCTCCAAGTACTTAGACAAGTGATCTTGTACAAGATCTGCATTTGCTTCTAATTCATTTCCAGTATCTACTAAAGGCGTTACCGGAGAGAACGCTTTTTTCTTTTGTCCATCATAAGACTGGATAAAATCTTCTTGATTGATTGAGTTGACGATTGCTTTACGCAGGTCTACACTTTCAGCAGTTTTGCGATCTTCATTCATTGTATTAATGATCAAATAACTTACGGCGTTACTATCTCCCGTTTGTAATTCAAGATTTTCTTCGCCCTCAACAATTTCATATTGTGTTTCGCTCAATCCATAAAGCAAGTGAACTTCTCCACTTCTTAAAGCAGAAAGCGCGCTGTCCATGTCTCCGATGAAACGAACAGTGATGTTTTCGATATTGGCTGCATTCTCAGTATCTGTCATGTAGGCAGGGTTTTTCTGGAATGTTGCTTCGTAATCATTTTTAGCAATCATAATATATGGTCCACTAGCATAAAGGTGATTGTCGTAGGTATCCCCTTCTGTAACAGCACGTTGATCTCCATACGCAATATCGGTGTCTATATTATAGTTATCGATATCGTACGTATTGACGCTTTCAACTTGTTCTTCAGATACAATTCCAGCTGATTGGTGCGCTAAATAGTTCAATACTTGCGGGAAGGGTTCAGTTGTTGTCAATTTGACAACTTGGTAGTTACCTGTTGCACTATCTGCTTGTGTTTTGTCTGTTACCAAGCTATTGATTGGTGTATCTAATCCTGCTTCCAACGCTTCTTTAACTGTTGTGTTTCCATCTGCTAATTCTGCAGTTTCTAGTTCACTTAGGTCATCTACAACAGACACTTCGTTGATATATTCGTGTAAACTATATGTTCTTTGGTCTGGAACAGACTCTGGATCACTTGCGCGGTCTAGTGAGTAAACAACATCATCAGCTCCAACGCGTTCCCCGGTATCCACAGCTTGTCCGTCCTCAACACTTGCAAAATTGATATCATCTCTCAAGATGAAGTAATAATCAGAATTACCTTCTGCGATCGCGTGGTTGTAGCTTAGTGACGCATCAGACGTTACTTGATCATCTTCTGTAAGGTTTACTAAACGCACATACATGTTTGTGTTCAGTTGATTGATAGAAGAGTCATTTCCTTTAATCGGATCAAGTGAAGTCAAATCAGACTCCATTTGAGTCAATACGAGTGTTTCTGAATCATTCATTGCCTCATCATTGAACGAAACTGGATCCCAAGCAAACGCTCTAGATTTATATAAGTTTACTGAATCTGGATTGATCAAGTTTTTATCGAAAGCTTGTGCTTTTAGAGAATTATATAGACCAGCGATATAAGCATTTTCTGTCACAAGCTCGTTTTCAAGCTGATTATACGTCTCTGTATACTCGCCCTCTGTTTGTGCAGCAGCTTGGTCGATCAACGCATCAATTTCGGTATTCGGTTCAATGACACGACTATCTCCATCGCTAGAGAAGATTGAGCGAACAGCATAGTCTGGATTCCCGGTTACCGTTGTCCAGCTTGCAATAGATACATCGAAGTTTCCGGCGTCTCTTTGTGCTCTATAACTTGCATAATCCGGTTGTTGATTTACGTTGACTTCAAACCCATTTCTAGTTAACTGGTCGCGTAAGATATTCAAGTCCTTTTCGTCTGCAGCTGCACCGAGTAAGTCGATTTCTACTGTTTCTTGATTGTTATTTGCACTTCCGTTATTAGCTTGGTCTTCAGTTGTAATACTGTCGCAAGCTGCCAGAGCCAGTGTTCCTAATATCATAACGGTGCTGAATAATTTCTTTTTCATCTATTTTTCCTCTTTTCTACTTTTAATCTTTTTTTATTTATATTATGTTCATACCTTTTTAGCCATACTTAAGATAATCTTGGATCTGTAGCATCTCTTATACCATCTCCCAAAAAGTTGAAAGATAAAACAAGTGCAATAATAGCCAATCCAGGATAGATAGCTAGATAAGGTTTCGTCTCAAGATAAGAACTACCTGTCCGAAGAATATTTCCCCACTCTGGTATATAGTTTTCTACACCTAAGCCCAAATAACTCAAACTACTTGTCGCGATAATCGCTGATCCAATCGTTAATGTTGCACGGACGATCATCGGCGCCATAGAATTTGGAATCACGTGCTGACGAATAATATTGAAATTACGATTTCCAACGGCTCTAGAAGCCTCAACATATTCCAGATTTGTGACTTGAATAACATTTGCACGCATCGTTCTCGCATAACTTGGGATGTACCCTACACTTAAAGCGATGATCAGATTCGTTGTTGAAGCACCAAAAGCTGCAACAATCGTGATGGCTAAAAGAATTCCTGGAATAGCATACAAGATATCCAAAAACCGCATAATCAGATTATCTGTATGACGTCCATAATATCCAGAAATTGCCCCTAGAATTCCACCAAAGATAAACGGAATAAATGTAGCCAGTACACCGACTGCTAGAGAAATTCTAGCGCCAAAGATAATTCTAGAGAAAACGTCTCGACCAAAGTTATCTGTTCCAAAAGGATACGCAAGATTTGGTGATTGTAGAATCGCACTATAGTCATTTGTGACTGCAAATCGGTAGTTGAACGTCCACACACTACAGATGGATATCGCTATTAGAAACACAATAAAAAGCAGCCCTAGCATCGATGCCTGGTTTCTCAAAATCTTCTCACGAATCCCTTTTCGTTTCGTGATAGCTTTGTTCGCATCTTGAACCATCGAAACTGAAACGAGTAGAACGAAAAGGTTTCCTGTCAAAACCGTTAACGTAAACAATAGAAGAAACAGCTTTTTAAGTCCTGGTGATAAAGCACTCCATTTATCGTATCCAATGAGTACGATGACGTGGAAGACCAGGATGACTAACAATACAATCATAGCAGGTATAAAAGAATTGGTTACGTAAACTTTAAACAAATTTAATGCTGAAACGCCTATGACTAATAAATCTGTCAAAACCATATATACGGCATAGATATAACCAGGAGATACTTTCTTTTTGATCACATAAAGGGAAGAAAGTACTAAAAACAAATTGCCGATTGCTAGAGTGAGCGTTAAAAGTCCAGCAATAATCTGACTGGTCCGATTAATCACTAATGATTTTTTACTATCTTTTCTAATTTTTACAGTTAATAACGCTTGTACGATTGTAGCGAAGCCGTTTAATCCAGCAAGCAATAAAATAAAAGGCTGTACTGAAAATGTACTAAAATCCATCGCTGCAAATCCTAAAACCACTGTATATAGAAGAGAAAGACCTAATGAAAACTCTACTTGTTTGTAAACAAGTGTATCTTTGTATGACTTCAAAGTAATATTCTCCTCTCTTTAATAGCGTTTCAGATTTGTGCGGATTCTAGGATCGATAAATGCGTAGAGCATATCGATCACTACATTGACAACGGATAAAACAATCGCGATATAAATAACGCCACCGAGCACACTTGGGATATCCGGTATAAATTGGCGTTCTACAATATAACGTCCAATTCCGTTGATGTTAAAGACTTGCTCTGTAACTGCCGCACCTCCGAGTACACCACCAAACTGTAAACCAATAATGGTTACAATTGGAATTAACGCATTCGGCACCGCATGTTTCAAAATCACGCGACTATTCGATAGCCCTTTTGAACGAGCAGTCAAGATGTAATCTTCATTAATCACTTCTAGCGTGGATGATCGTGTCATCCTCGCGACTGAAGCCATCAACAATGTACCTAGAACAACCGCTGGCATAATCAGCGAAGCAAAGTTTTCTGTATTGAACGTTGCTGGTAACCACCCTAGATTAATAGAAAAGACGAGAATAAATACGAGCCCTTGCCAGAAACTTGGAATAGATAATCCAATTAATGCGATAAACATAAATACGTGATCGAACAGTGTATTTGCCTTAACGGCTGAGTAAATTCCTGCTGGTAAAGCAATAACCAGTGCAATAATCAGCGCAAAAACAGATAATTCGAGCGTAACCGGGAATCTTCTCATGATTGTTGAGACAACAGCTTGATTTCCAGAATATGCATTCCCGAGATCAAAACTGAAAACCCCTTTAATGGTTCGACCAAGTTGAAAGAGATAAGGATCATCAAGGCCGTACATACCACGAAAGTTATCTATCTGTGCCTGAGTAGCTGTTTCACCAATAATATTTCTAGCAGGATCGGATGGTGAAAAGTAGAGTAAGGTAAATACGATAACGGTAACCCCTAAAATAACAAACACCATCATCAGCAACCGTTCAAATAGATATTTCAAAAACGGAAAAGCATGTACAATCAATAGAGCATACATTGGGAACCCTAGTACAACAGACAACACAAAATATTTAGGGTCTAGTAGAAAGTGCACGGTCTGCGCTAAAAACGTCACTTTCTCTCTACCAGACTCTTGATAAATCTCATGAGCCTTCTGGTCTATAGCTTCTTGAAATTGTTTTGAAAAGACTTGCTCAACCTTTTTATCGGTTTCTTTTTCAGAAAGTTTTTTATTGAAAAACACCTGTTTACTTTGCTCTTGTTGCCTTAATCGATTTTTTAGTTCAACATCATACCCTTGTTGCACTAGTAGTTGCTCCGCTTCACTGCTGACTTTCCCATTTTGTTTTTTTATATATTTCTTATTTAGAAATACTAGTAAAACAACTAGCTGGAAAGGAAAAGCTAACAACAATAAACCGATTCGATAAATCCAGTTCATGTAAGCTTTCTCGTACTGTCGGGCTGTTTTTTGAAGAACACCCTTATCTTGTCTAATAATTGTTTCTGCTCCCACTTCGTTCCCTCCGTTCATCCCGTACATCTTTTGATTGACGCTTTAGACATAAAAAAAGCCCTTAAAAACAGAATAATTCTGAATTTAAGGGCAAAATAGTCGATTTTACGGTTCCACCTTAAAGAATTGTACAACTCTAAACCTAAAAATCTCGGCTTGGCTCTACAACATCTCATTCAGTACTCGGATAATGATCCTCTATACTGTAAAGCTATAACGGGCTTACCCGACACAATCTAATTCTTGAAACAAGAATTCAACAGTATGACTCCAAGACGCACTTCCAGACATTCCTCATTATCCCTTCTCAGCAAATAGGGACTCTCTTTGAAATCGCAATGATCTGTACTCTTCTTTTCTTAGTCTTTTAACTTATTTTTTCAAAGTAATATGATTGAACACAATATACCAAATTGCAAATACAACGTCAAGTCCTAAACGCTCATATTTTTCGAAACTATTGACAAACATGCTATAATCAAACTATTCTAGTCGAACTTTGAGGAGCGGAACTATGGAAAAACTGCTTGACGTAAAGGATTTATCTATTGTATTTGAGCAAGGGGATACTTCTAATGAAGTGGCTACTGATGTTCATTTCGAAGTTGCAAAAGGCGAAACATTAGGTATTGTAGGAGAATCTGGAAGTGGCAAAAGTGTCACTGCGCGTTCGATTATGCGCCTACTACCTCCAAATGCCCAAAATGGAGAAAACAGTAAAGTGGTTTTCATGGGTAAAGATTTAACTCAATTAACTGAAAAAGAAATGCGAAAAATACGTGGTAAAGATATTGGAATGATTTTTCAAGATCCAATGACATCGCTCAATCCGACCATGACCATCGGAGACCAAATAACGGAAAGCATCCGATTCCACCAGAAACTGAAGAAAAACGCTGCAAAAGATGAAGCGCTGAATATTATGAAACTTGTAGGCATCAAAGATGTTGATTTCAGGTACAAACAATACCCTCATGAATTCTCAGGTGGTATGCGTCAACGAATGATGATTGCTATTGCCTTAGCTTGTAATCCAGCTCTATTAATTGCTGATGAGCCAACAACCGCTTTAGATGTTACAATACAAGCCCAGATTTTAGAGTTACTAAAAGATATCCAGAAAAAATTTGGCACTTCTATCATTTTGATTACGCATGACTTTGGTGTCGTTGCTAATATGTGTGATCGCGTTATTGTGATGAAAGACGGAAAAGTGGTCGAAAGCGGCACAACTGCAGACGTATTCAAGCATCCAAGTCATCCATACACTAAACGATTACTGGATGCTGTACCCAATCTTCAGAATGAACAGAAAACAGTTTCCAATGCAAATCAATCTAAAAAACCGTTACTTTCTATCAAAAATTTACAAAAACATTTTGATATGGGTAAAGGCGCTACTTTGAAAGCTGTAGATGACATTACTTTTGATATTTATGAAAATGAAACACTCGGTTTAGTAGGGGAATCTGGTTCCGGAAAATCGACCACCGGCAAAACGATTCTTCGACTGCATGAAGCGACCGGTGGTGAAGTGATTTATGAAGGTTTTGATTTGAATCATCTAAATGCTCGCGAAATGAAAGATATGCGAAAGTATATGCAAGTGATCTTCCAAGATCCTTATGCTTCTCTAGACCCTCGTATGAAGGTTTTAGACATCATTGGGGAGTCTCTTGATGTTCATGGCTTAGCAGAAAATAAAAAAGCCCGTTACGATAGAGTCGTCGAACTATTGGAATTAGTTGGCCTGGAAGCGTCTTTTACGATGCGGTACCCACATGAGTTTTCAGGTGGTCAGCGTCAGCGTATTGGTATTGCGCGAGCTTTAGCTGTTAATCCGAAGTTTATCGTGTGCGATGAACCACTATCGGCATTGGATGCTTCTATTCAATCTCAAATCGTAGAACTACTAGAAGACCTTCAGAAAAAACTAGGGTTAACTTATTTGTTTATCGCTCATGACCTTTCTATGGTCAAGCGTATCAGCGATCGTGTAGCAGTTATGTATAACGGCCACTTAGTTGAATTGGCAGACTCTGAGGATCTATTTTCAAATCCTATCCACCCGTATACGAAAAAATTGTTAGCTGCAATTCCAGTTCCTGACCCAGCTTACGAAGCAACTCGTCAAAAATCAGTGGAAGAGTTTGACGCAGCTACCTATGACGCTTCGGCAACGACTTTCCAAGAAGTCTCAACAAGACACTGGGTAGCTATGCCCAATAAAGAAAATTAATAAAATAATTGTCTCATAATTATAAAAATAAAAGGTACTACGCCGATAGAATGCATCGGTGTAGTACCTTTTATTATTGAAGTTTATTCATATTACATAGTTTGTGTCCTTTTACCTTTGAAGATGAAGAGGATCAATGCGAAAATTATACTGATCCCCCCTAAGAGGTGATAGGAATTTTTAATCGATCCCGTTTGTGGAAGCCTTGTCTCTTTCGTTCGGTCTGTTTCCTTAATTTCCTCAATCATTTGACCTTTGCTTTCTAATTCAATCGATGTCGTCTGATCACTTTCATTTTTTACATTAGATTGAGTAGGCTGAACCGTTACTACTATAGACTCTCCGCGATTTTCGAGTTCATCTAATGCATACAATTCAATTTGTTCTCCCTCTTTGAGAGGACGTTCTAGAGAAATTTCAAATGGACTATTGACTATTGCACGACCAATTTCTTTTTGATCAATCATAGCGATAACTGTTGTATTCGTTTGTCCATTTCCTCTAATCCTTTTATCCCCTGCGTATATAGGTTCAATTACTGGTTTAGCAGGTAATGTGACGATTACAGTTTCTTCATTACTCGAAGGCTTCTCAGAATTTGCATCTTTTTCCTCTACTTGTTCCGGTTCTGGCAGATTTTCTTCTGGCAATGAAGGGCCTGTTTGATTTTCATTATCCCTTTCTAAATCACCAATACGATTCACGACAAAATCGTCTATTGATCCCCAGGCTCCTCCGTCAGCCAAAACGTTCATGCCTATAATCAGCGTACCATCCTCTACAGCAATTTCTTCTATTCTAGGATTAAGCCAGTTTGCCCATCCATTAACCCTAGTATTGACCTTAATCTCATCTGTACTTGTCTCTGCAAATAAATAGATTTCTGAATTGCGAGCATCTCCACCTTGAATATGAGCGGCTACCTCATAAATTCCTGGTTCTAAATTTTGAATAGTTTGTTGTAGTCTAAAGTTCACTTTTTCTGAAGAAAAAAAGTGTGCTGAGTAATTCCCAGATTTTGCATCTGAAGCATTGTTCTGAAACGTTACATGTTCTTGAACAGCTTCTGGATAGCTAATATGCCACATCGAGCGATCAGCTTCTTCGAAACTTGGATTTACCGTATAATTGACTGCTGTAATCGTAACAGTTGCGGTTGTTTTCGTACCATCTTCTAGCAGTCCATTGATTGAATAGACTCCGGTAGTTCCTACTACAGCTTTTTTCAAATCTTCTTGGTTCCAACTTACAGACTCTAAACCTTCTGTATTGTCGTTATATATCACAGTTACGTTTTCCGGAAGGCTGATGGGCTCTCCTAATAAAAACTCTAAGTTAACTGATTTGATATTTTCCACTTTCACTTCTGCTATTGCACCTGTATGGACATACTTAAAGGTATTGATGGAAGATAAAGGATGTCCGTTGAAGTCAAACAGCGCTTGATTATCGACTGCTGATCCGCCATACCATTCGCCAGCATCTTCTGGATCATATTCTGCCGCAAAGCTAGAAGCCCATCCTGATCCATAAGTCTCCCATAATTCACGGTTTTCTTCTATGTTTTCAGGTGGTCCCACAGGAAGCCATGCTGGTTCCCAATAGAAAACGCCAATTCCTTTTTCACCGACGTCAACAACTGATTGAATAACCTCTCTTAGAGAGCGTGCTTGGCCTTGAACAGTAAAAGGATAGTTTGTAACTAAGCCTTCTCCAGGTACAGTATTGGGATGGCCGTCACCATCTTTGTCAGTATAGGCATAAGATGTTTCAGCCACCATGACTTCTTTATCGTAGGTTTCTGCTACATTAGAAAGCACTGCCGTTAAATTATCTAAAGTCCCATGCCAGAAAGGATAGTAAGAACTTGCAAACACATCATAATCCACTTCGTTAGAACTTAATTCTCGTGCAATATTTTCATAACTTCCGACCCTTTCAGGATTTGTAAAATGAAGTGCGATTTTCATTTCAGGATCAATGGCTCTAATCGCCCTACTTCCAGCATTGAAAAGAATCGACATATATTGCCAAGTGTTTTCTCCAGCTATCGCGTTGTTGGTCTCATTACCAACTTGAACCATACCGATATCAATACCTTCATTTTTCATTTGAGTGATTGCGTCATAGGTAAAATCATAGATTGCTTGTTCTTTTTCTCCTAAATTGTATCCTTCCCACTCTTTTGGCGTTTGTTGTTTAGCTGGATCTGCCCAGAAATCTGAGTAGTGGAAATCCACTAAAACTTTCATCCCATTTTCCGTAGCTCGTTTACCAATTTCAATAGCTTTTTTTACATCGTTATTTCCGCCACCATAACTCATTCCCATAGAATCAAATGGATCATTCCATACTCGGACTCTAACATAATTAGTTCCTGATTCTTTAAACGTCTTGAATACATCTTGTTCTTGTCCATCTTGATTGTAAAATTTCACACCGTTTTGCTCTAAAGCTATTACACTTGAAATATCTACTCCGTGAATAAAGTCATCTGAGATTCCTTCTACTTTTTCAACAAAAATATCTGATACTATCGGCTGTTCTTCAGCACGAACGCTATTTGTTTGCAAAAACGCTACTGAGACACTTCCAATTAACATAAGTCTTTTCAACCAAGTAAGATTCATTTCTATTCTCCTTTACAGGTAATCGCTACCATTTTATAACAAAACAAAATAAGGTATTGAAATAATCCAACACCCTATTCTGTTATCCTTATTTCTACTAATTATTCTTATCTACTACACGTACTTCATAAGGTTTCAGTGATACATGACCACTCAACATTTCTCCCGTAAAGCTATCTTTGACGTCTTCCAAAATTTCAATTGCTTGCTCTTCTTCAGTAAAGTTCATGATAAATACGATAGAGCTTCCATCATCCAATAGTCTCCCTTGAACAGACACGCCAATACCATGCCCGACTTTCAAACCTGGAGACAGATCTAGCTTCTCAATTAGCTGATTATAAAAATCTCTGTTAAAGTCATCATCAGCTCTCGCTCCGATATAATAAGCTTCTCCGTCTTTATAAGTATTCAAAGTCACTGCGGCACTATCCGCGTAGAAATCTCTTTCATATCGAGCCAATACTTCTGCTTCTTTGACGTCAATAATCGTTGCGTAGTCACGAACCTTATATTGTTTGTTATTGAATGTCATTTCATTTGAATCACTTGCGTAGTAAGTATCTGTTTCAAGTGGTTCAATTCCGAACACTTCTTGAAGTTCTTTTTTCCACCCACCTAAATACGTTAGATCGTGTTCGTTGACTAATCCGGTAATGTAGCTTGAAACCAAGGTTCCACCATTCGCTACATATGATTTTAACCTTTGAACAGTCTCTTCGCTCATTAAATAAAGCATGGGCACAACAAGTAGTTTATACTCTTCAAATGTATTTTCTTTTGTGATGACATCCACAGGAATATCTTTTTCCCATAAAGCCTGGTAATGTTTTTGTAAGGTCTGTGGATATAATTTTGTCTGTAAACCAAACCCTTGCGTGTGCTCAAGCGCCCAATCACTATCCCAATCGTAAAGTATGCCGACTTCCGCAATTCTTTGTGATCCTACAACTTTTTCAGAAAGATTTTCCATCGCTTTTCCAAGTTTAGCAACTTCTTTGAATACTCTATTTTCTGTGGAACCATCATGGTCAACGACTGCACCATGGAATTTTTCTGAAGACCCACGAGATTTTCTCCACTGGAAATATAGATTACTATCAGATCCATGTGCAAGCATCTGCATAGCAGAAAGAAAATGCATACCCGGTCTTTTGGCTTTATTGAACTGATGCCAGTTCACATGGCTTGGGGTCGACTCCATTAGTAACCAAGGTTTCTGTTTCATACTCTTGAATGAGTCATTCATAAAACCAACTTTAGAAGCTAGTTCATAGGTTTTCTCATAATCATTATGCCATGCTGGATAAGCATCCCAGCTGATTACATCGACTTCTTTGGCAAATTTACTGTAATCCAACGCTCTAAATGGTGTGAAAGAAGGATTATCTGACATGAAATTCGTTGTAATCGGCACTTCTGGTGTCAATTCACGTAAAGGTTGGATCTCATCTTTATAGAAACTAATTGTCTGGTCTGTTACAAATCTTCTCCAGTCCAAATTCAATCCATGTACAGCATTTTCTCCGATTGGAGAAGGCGACTCAATTTGTTCCCAGTTTGTAAAAGTGTGACTCCAAAAAGGCCCCCACCATGATTGGTTTAATTTGTCTAAGTCGTTATTATATTGTACTTTTAACCAGTCTCTGAAAGCAGCCTGACATAGATCACAGTGACATTCCCCACCATATTCATTTGAAATATGCCACATCAATAAAGCGGAGCGTTTTCCGTATCTCTCAGCTAATTTCCGATTCATTTCTTGTGTTTTTTCTCGGTAGTATGGAGACGTAAAGCAGTGGTTATGTCGAGCACCGTGAAGTTGTTTCCTTCTTAGCGCGTCCACTCTTAGCACCTCAGGATACTTCTGGGACATCCAAGCGGGTCTTGCTCCACTTGGCGTCGCTAGAATCACATTTCCACCTATCGCTTCTATTCTATCAAATATGTCATCGAGCCAATCAAATGTATATCTACCTTCTTCTGGTTCTAAAGACGCCCAGGAGAACATTCCTATTGAGAAGGTATTTGTATGAGCTTGCTTCATTAACTTGAAATCTTGATCGATAATTCCAGGATAATCTAACCATTGGTCAGGATTGTAATCCCCACCGTGGAGTAATCTTGCTTCTTTAGTTACTTGGTGCTTCTTCATTTAAACTGTCCCTCTCTTTTCTGCTTTTAAATTAAAATCATTAATAGAATACTTTATCCTTTTGTTCCTCCAGCTGTCAGACCAGATACAAAGTGCTTTTGTAAAAACAAGAATGCGATAGCTACGGGTATACTGATTAATATAGCTCCCGCGGCAAATGTTGTGTAACTTGCTCCTTGACGTTGGTTGACCAGATTATAAAGTCCCAAAGGTAGCGTATACGTCTGAGGTGATCTCAAAATAGTTGATGAAAGAATGAAATCTCCTAGTGGTCCAGTAAAACTATTCATCGCCACTACAGCAAGCATCGGTCTAGCAAGTGGCATCAGAATTTGCCAGAATATACGCGTACTTCCTGCACCATCGATACGTGCACTTTCATCTAATTCAATTGGAATCGAATCAAAATATCCTTTCATCAAGTAGGTGTTCATTGGAATCTGCCCGCCTATATATAAAAGAATCAATAACCAGTGATTGTTCATCATTCCGAGCATCTGAGCTAGTACATATAGCGCAATTAACGCGGAAAACTGAGGAATCATTTGTAATAACAGGAATAAAACCAGTCCATTTTTTCTACCTTTGAATCTGAAACGAGAAAAGGCATAGGCCGTTAGGGATACACAAAACAATGTACCGACCATCGTAAATATACTTACTTTCATAGAATTAAAGTACCATTGAATATACTGGATACTATTATCTCCAGAAAATAATCTCTGGTAATGAAATAAGGTCGGATTATCCGGTATCATTTTCGTACTTACGAGACTGTTGCCCGGATTAAAACTAGCTCCGATTGTCCATAACAATGGATAAATAATCATAATCATAACGACAATCAAAAAACTATAGGTGAAGAATAATCGTGTTAACTTACTTTTTTTTGAAGAGATCATTTTAATTTACTCCTTTAAATGACTTTGTTCTTCTAAATTGCCATAGCGCAATCGAAATAACGAAAATAGACAATAGGATCGTTAATGCCGCTGCCAAAGCAAACTGACTCGATGACATAGTCAGAGAATAGATCCACGAGACTAATATATCTGTTCCTCCTGCATTGGAACCTGATACCGCTGGTCCACCGCCATTGAATAGATAAATGATATTGAAATTGTTAAAATTGAATGTATATTGAGTGATGATGATTGGTGAAATCGAAATAAAAATTAATGGTAAAGTGATGGTTTTAAACTTTTGAATAGCTGATGCACCATCAATAATAGCCGCTTCATACAAATCATCAGGAATGGATTGAAGTACGCCTGTCGTGACAATAAATACGTAAGGAAAACCTAACCAGCCTTGAATTCCGATCAATGCAACTCTTGACCAAAATGGATTTGTTAACCAAGGAATAGCTTCAATACCAAAGAACGAAAGCAAGCCGGTGTTGATTACACCAAAACTATCATTAAATAGTCCTGCAAAAATTAGGATAGTTACAAATCCTGGTACTGCCCACGGTAATACTAAAATAGTTCGGATCAGCTTTTTAAACTTAAGGTCTTTTTGATTCACTAAAACTGCTAAGAAAATTCCTATACTAACTTGCAGCGTTGTTGCCAATAATGTCCAGATGATTGTCCAACTAAGTACATCAAAAAATGTGGTTCTCCAAATATCTACTGTAAATATTTGAATAAATGTGTCGAAACCTACCCAGTTAATTAAATTAGCAGGAGGAGAATTATAAAGATTATAGTTTGTAAAAGCGATTGAGAAACTGAATAAAATTGGAAAAACAACTGAAAAGATCAGTAATAATAACGCCGGTCCACTAATTAAATACGGATAACCTTGATCTATTAAATTGAGATATTGTTCTTTTAAAGTGAATAAAGGTAATGACTCATCTCTTCTTTTTCCCACTCGGTATGCATCTCTGATGTTGAATCCATAGAAAGCTATACCAAACGCGACGACGATTACCGCTAAAATTCCCTGTGCTAATAGGAAAACAGAATTATCTCGAGGAACTTCTGTACCAAGTGTCACAATTCCCCATAAACCAATATTGAGTAAATCTGCAAAGACAAAGCCAAAAGCTATTGTCAGTACCAAAAATATAGCGCCTTTCAGCCATTGTCGATTGTAAAGTTGTCCCAATCCCGGAACGAGAGACAAAAGTGCTGCCTTATTTTTATGTTGCATGTTTCATGACCACCTTTTCCTTCTTCTTAACAGCAAAGGTATCTCCCTTAAGAGATACCTTTTACAAGCTCTATTAATTTCCGCTATGGTTTGCTTCTATCTGACTCTTGACTGACTCAACTGCCCCATCTAGTGCTGCTTTTGGTTCTTCAGAACCTGTCGCAATTGTTTGTAGTGCTGAATCTACAGGGGTCCATACTTCATTCATTTCTGGAATTCCTGGCATCAATTCTGCATATTGAGATTGCTCAGCTATTGCTTGTGCTGACTCACTTTCAGTAACGATTGGATCGTTAGCTAATGCTTCGATTGCAGGTACTTCCATTGTCTTTTCGTAACGAGTTAATTGATTTTCTTCGTTCGTCAACCATTCAACTAATTCTTGAGCAAGTTCAGGATACTGTGAGTAAGAGCTTACGTTGTAACTTTTAACGCCTACAAAAGAGCTCATCTGATCACCATTTCCTAATTTAGGAAGTGCCATTACACCGTAATCGATTCCAGCTTGTTCAAATGGTCCAAGGTTCCATGGTCCAGATATAACTGCTGCTGCTCTTCCTTCACTGAATAGGGAATCCAAAACGTTAATACCTTGTTCTCCGATAATCCCACTTGGAAAAAGACCTTCTGCATAAAATTTCTGAATATATTCAGCTGCTTCAACAGCACCATCATTGTTCAGACCTATGTCTGTCGTGTCGTAGTTACCGTCGTTATCCATACCGAAAACATAACCACCATAACCACCCATAATACTTTGCGCGTAATAAATTTGATCCCACAATGCTAGGAATCCATAGTCATCGCCTTCAGTAGCTTCTTTAGAGAATTCATACCATTCGTCCAGCGTTTCTGGTAGATTTTCTTCATCCACTAAGTCGCGGTTATAATATAAAATAGTCGTTTCAACTGCGTAAGGTAATCCATATACAACGCCATCTATTGTCTGAGACATCATAGCGGATTCTGTGTACATACTTGTAACTTCTTCATCGACATTCAGAGCTTGAATCAAGCCTTCTGTTACAGCAGTCCCAAGATTATCATGAGGCATGGCGAAAACATCTGGTCCTGTTCCGCCCGGACCATCTAGACGTAAGTCTTCAATATTATCTCCATAAGGTTTTTCCTGAATGTCTACCGTTACATTATGTTCTTCCTCGAAAGCTTTAATGGCTTCTTCCGTTCCTACCATTTTGTCAACATCTTCCCACATAACCAGTGTGGCACCGTCACTATTTTCTGGTTCTGCTGATGTATCACTACTAGATTCACTTGGCCCACATGCTGCAAGAAGGGAGCTGATGATCAAACCACTACTCAATAAGTAAAATTTATTTTTCATAAAGTTACATTCCTTTCATCTCTTAAATCGATTGTCATTTAATTTACCTCTAAAGTATATAAAACCGTTTACCATATGTAAACGGTTTTATTTTACTTTTTTAGTAAAACATTTTACCAGAATGCAATCATATGGTTGTTTTCCGGACAATTAAATCAGATTCTATAAATAATTTTTTCCTGAAGGTTCTTTCTTCGAGAATTTGTTCCGACAAAAGCTTCATCGCATTCGATACTAAGGCGTTTACATTTATACTAAAGGTTGTCAGCGGCGGAGTAACGAATTTAGCTAAGCTGATATCATTGATGCTAATGATGCTGACTCTTTTAGGCACAGCGTACCCCCGCTTGTTCAAAACTTGAAGACATCCTAAGGCTATAGCATCAGACGCAACAAAAAAAGCCGTTGGCATCTGATCATTCAGTTCAGAAATAGCCTGTTCCATTAGTTCGACACCCGTCTTGAATGTAAATCCGCGTTTGGTAAAAATATATCGTCTATTCAACAACTGAATTTCTTCCATTTTCGCTACAAACTCTTTTTCTCTAATATCGGGGTAATCTTTGTCTATATTTCTATCTACATAAGTCCCACCGACAAATCCAATCTTTTCGTGACCACTTTGAACAAAGTAATCAATCGCTCGGTCTGTTATTTCAAATAGATCAGGTCTAACAGAATCGTACTTAGTGGTTTCTGGAGAAGTATCGATGAACACACCATTTTGAGTGATCGACTTCAAACGGTCCAACTCTTCTTTTTTAAAATTTCCTACTGCTATAAACCCTTGAATCGATGATGGAACAATGTCTATCCCTTCTTCAATCGTATAACACGTAATTTCAATATTATATTTTTTTGCTTCTCTTTCGATTTCTTGTCTCATTTCTCCAAAATAGACATCCTCAAGCTCTGATTCTTGAGTCAACCAATAAAGAAATGCAATATTCAATAGCGGAAAATCAAAGGTTTTTTTCCGATAACCTAATTTTTTTGCAGATTCAATCACTCTTTTTCTAGTAGCTTCCATAACATTCAAGCTAGGATCATTGTTCAGTATCCTTGAAACCGTCGCTATAGATACTTTAGCATCTTCAGCCACTTTCTTTATCGTACTCATGTCTTCACCTTCTCAATCTATTTTACTTTATAACTTGTGATGAGAGTATATTATAAAAGACGCCTAATAGTCTATTGGTAATAATACTTCAATTCACTGATCATCTCATCAAGCAGCATTTCTTGGCAGGCTGGATTCCCTCTATCTTTCATTTCATCTTTTAAACAAGAAAAAATGTCCAACGAGTAGGTATCCAGTATCTCGAGGTCTTTGTCATTCAACTGTTTATCTTTAGACCTCGAAGCAAGATAGGATGGAATATCCATTTTCCAAGGCTGAGAGTTTTCTGGATACCGCATCAGTATGGTTTCCGCTCGCTTGATGCCTTCTGGGGTAATATCTCCACAATATCTAATATCGGTTTCTTCTTCAGCAAGACGATCCAACAGTTCCATTGTTGCCAGTGTCAGCTTCCCGTGCGTACAAATCATAGGGACATTTGGAACTTCATCTAGAATATTTGAAAATATGACCGGATTTTCAATCACCCATACAATTTGAGCTTCATGAGCTGGATAAGCAGCCACAATATTGATCAGCTCTCGTATCGGAGCGTTCATCACACTATGCAAGTGTGCGGCAGACTCCCACATAGGATGGTATCCTTCTATGGTTTCAGCATAAAGATTCACTAGAGTTGTATAGTTCGTCACATCATCTCTCAAGATATTGAACTTCAATAAAAGCTGGTTCACTTCTTCGCTGCTCCCAGGAATGGTGACCGGCTCTATCGCATGGTATCTTGCATCTTCAGCAAGCACGTGAAGTAAAAGCTTTCCAAGGGTTGAATGGCGTTCGAAAGCGTGTGGTTCTCCGACAACGATCTGACCAAACAACGCTAAACGGATCGGTCTTTCCGGTAATAGTCTAATGGCTTCAGAAAGATGCAGGACATGGTCTTCAAACACCTTTGGCGATTCAGAAATCAGCTGATAAATCCACTGGCTATCATAAGTTCCTCTTTTAAGGTAGTTGAACCAGTTTGTCAGTAGAGCGTATTCTTTTTCGAGATAATCGAGGAAATTCTTCATTTCCTGATGCGGCTGCTTTCCTTCTGTTTTTTTAATACTCAGTATATCTTGAAAATATTCTGTCAGAAACGCATCCAATGATAAAGATAAATCAAACTGTTCCTGCATTCTAGCTTCAAATAAATTTGTGTCAATTTTTGTCGTTTCATTTTCTGAATATAGGTTTGTTTTTAGAAATGTTTTAACAGGCTCAAGCTCTTCTTCTGTAAACTCTGAGATATCTACGGGTCCTAAAGATTGTTTTGCAGCGTCATATTCATTTTTGAACAACAAAAATAAATGAAAAAATATTTCATTTGATTTGAAGTAGGTTAAAGCTTTTTTTATAGATTCTGATCTATCCATGGGTCATTACTTCCTTTTTATTGAATTTATAAGTTTGATGAATAAACGATTGTTTTTAATAAGCTGATTTTTTCTCAAAACACTTTGTTTTCCTGATAAGGTCATTATAATAGAACGATAGGGCAATTCTTTAACAAAATATGACAGTTCCCGTTACAATTTGAAAAAACAGAGTGATTTCTCTCTAATATTGTAACACGTCTATGATAAGATATTTTTAATGATTTAAACGATTATCATGATAAATCGATGATTTAGATGACAAGATTCAAAGGAGATTGTTTAGTGAAAAAGCTTATACTTAAATTTGGTTCACTGTTTTTAGCATGTATGTTTATATTTGCACTGCTCGCTCCAACCTATTCCGTGTTTGCTCATGAAGAAACGGCTGACAGTGGCGAACTCGTTGATATTATCGTTCGTTATGAAGACACCGTTCCAGATGCTGAAACGCTTGATCCAAGCTATAAAAATGTGCGAACGCTCGACTTCCTACCGATTCAAACGATGACCGTTCCTGCTTCAGCAGTGAAAGAAATCAGCCAGCAAAAAGGCGTCCGACGAGTCAGTTATGATCAGGAAATGACAACTTCTGAAGATACGGAAGTTTCTAGTAGAGCCTTAACAGATAATGATTGGAATAATGAAATGGTCGGAGCTTTCGATGCTTGGGATGAAGGCATTACCGGAACAGGCATAAAAGTAGCGGTTATCGATACTGGATTTTACAATCATCCTGACATCACTTACTCTGGTGGATATAGTATCTTTGGAGAAGAAGATCCTTACACAAGTGATACCGATGGACACGGAACACACGTTGCGGGTATTATTGGCGCTTCTGCTCAGTCCCGTGTTCGTGGGATTGCCCCTGATGTTCAATTATACGGTATAAAGGTCTATTCTTCTAAAGAAGGAAACTCTACTTCAGCTAGTAACTTGTTAGCTGGAATTCAAGAAGCAGTGAAAATGGGTGTGGACATTATCAACATCAGCTCTGGATTTCAAAATCCGAATCAAGATATTCACGATGCGATTATTTCTGCCAAAAATGCAGGCATCCTTGTTGTTGCCGCAAGTGGAAACGGATCTTCTGGTATAGATTATCCTGCAGCTTACAAAGAAGTTGTTGCCGTTGCTAGTGTGGATAGAAATAGAACAATTGCTAGTGACTCTAAAATTTCACTTGAAAATGAGTTGGCTGCACCTGGCCTTTCTATTCATAGTTTAAACAATACCGGAAGTGGTTATGCCGAAAACTCTGGCACCTCCCAAGCAACACCGCATGTTACGGGAATTGCTGCTTTATTGATGCAAAAACAAGGCACTCGACAAGTTCGTTCATTGCTTCGAAGCAATGCTACCGACCTTGGTCCTGAAGGTAGAGATGACCGTTATGGATTTGGGCTAGTGCGTTATTCAAAAGAAGTCCCTATTGAGGAAGAACCAACTGAAGAAACCCCAGAGGAAACCGTCCCTGAAGAAACGGAACCGGTTGAAGAAATCCCTTCTGAAGAAGTTGAAGAGGAAGCTGACACAGAACAACCTCAAGAAGAAGTAGAGACACCTGCAGATTCACAGCAACCGAGCACTGGAACTGAAATAGAGACCCCTTCTGAATCTACAAATGTCCCTGAAGAAACTCCAGAAAACGAAGAGACTTCAGAGGAAGAACAATCTGTAGATATTTCTGAAAATGCTGTCTGGATTCGTCCGTCAGAAAGCAATGGATCAGCCTTGCTTTCTGAAGAAGACTTTGCGTCTGTTGCGGACAATGGCGTAATTGCTGTATCATTTGATGCTACGATGGAATCTATTGATCAACTTTCCTTAACGTCTGAACAAGTTCTTATGTTAAGAGAAAGAAACATCAGCATCTTGATTGCTAAATTGGATATGGAATGGCTCATTCCTTCAAGTAATTTCCAAGAAGGAGAAACGGTTTTAAGGTTCAGTAAAGATCTTTCACAAGAGGTTTCTAACATCGAAGAAGCTAAAAGCCCTCTTTATCAAATGAATATGACCGTAAATGGCGCAAGTATCACAGAATTCGAATCCGACATGACGTATCGCTTCTTTTCAGATGCTTCAGAAGAAAATCAAGATCACTTATATATCTGGAGTAACGATGAAGAAGAATGGATCATTCTAGATAGTACTTATAAAAATGGTGCTGTCGTTTCTAGTTTAAACGAAGTTGGAACGCTGGGTGTCTTCTCTCCTGCTGCTTTTGAAGAGACTGAAGACGCAGAGGAAGAAGATATTGAAGAAGAAACAGAAGTCGACGAGGAAGAAACAGACGAAGAAGCTGTAGTGTCTGAAGATACACCGGCCGACAATAATCAAAACACAGAAGAGACTGAAGACGCAGAAGCGAATCAAGCTGGCGTTTCTGATTCTGTAAACATCCCCAAGCCAGTTGTTATCATTAGCGTGGTGACCCTCGCATCATTTGGCGGAGGATTCTATTTCTTTGGCGGTAAACCAAAAATAAAATAGCTGAAATAAAGAATAGGAGAACCGAGCGATAGACTGCTCGGTTCTCCTATTCTTATAGTTAACTGAATCGATAAGACCCTCGACGTTTTTGCTTATTTCTAATGTAGTAAATGAGAGGATTTAAAATACTCAGAAATAGTATGGCTAAGTAAGTGTAAAAGCTGATAGAATCGCCTTCCAAGGAAAATCTATCTAGTAACTGATTTTCAATTACAAGCAGTACGCTAGCTATGACCAAATGAGTTACTGAAATCAACAAGATAGAGACCATGTTGATTTTGGAATCTCTTCCTTTGGGAATAAGAGAGACAATCAAAGTCAGCACCAGAAATCCTAGTAAAATATAAAAGATTGGACGAAATAGTGTAAAAGCTTCCATAGTTGCATTCAAGCTCCTTTCTCAGTAGTCTAAACTATATTTTACAGCGTACTGAGAACAAACACAATATCCGTTTGATGCTGAACAGATTACAATATACCTTCTAATATCCTAAACTCGTCCCTTTCGTCGGCTGGTGCCCTAAGTTCCAATTCTTAAACACTTCTGAAGGATGAATAATCGTGACTGGAATATCGCCTGTTGCTTGATCGGCATCTGTTTGATTGATATAAAAAGTACTCAAATAAACTGGCGATTCAGCTATAAATCCTAACGATTCAAACCGGTTATCCAATAGTCGGAACTGACTACCTGAAAGATGCGTTGGTTCGCTTGTATAAACGACCTCTCCTGTATAACGCCAAGCATATTTCTCTTCTTCTCCCATAGAAAAATAATGTTGCCGCCCAGTTGTTCCCAAATAGGTATACTCTATTTGTTCTTCTACTGGCTGTTCTCCATACATATCCAACTCTTGAAAACGATCCAGCAGGTTCATAGACTGATAACTTTTTACGAGTTCTGGACTTTCCAAGACTTCGTAACCCATTATTTCGTAACGGTCTCTAACCCCAGCATTGACTAGGCTAGATTGCTCTAGCCAGTGACGATAGCTTGTGTGCTGAAAGTATCCATATCCAATAGCGCCAACTGCAGAAAGCAAAACAATCGCCGCTCCTATTTTTCTATTCTTACTTTTTTTATCTGTATAGTAAAAAAGAAATACGATGACAATTAAAAGAACCATTAAAACAACAAGTAATACCGGCAAGATCATCGTGTAAAGCGTTTCTCCTTTTACCCAAAATTCATACATTTGTTTACCTTCTTTTTATTCAAATTTAACGCTGCAACCTCGTTACGATGTAATCCATTCTGTGAATGCCTCTGAAAACGGAAAAACTTCTGACGGAATCTCTTGTTCCGCTTGGTCAAACTCTTCTTGATTGATATAAATGGTTTCTAAATAATTCGGGGTGATCGGTGTGAATCCAAGTTGTTCAAATCGGTCATCATTCAATTCAAAAGAAATCCCTGTCATGTGAGTATTCTCTTCTGTAAACTCGACGTCCCCTGTATACCAGAAGGCATACCGTTCGTCGCCACCCAGCGAAAAGTAATGACGGTTGTCTCTTAAGCCTAAGTAGCGATTCGACAGTTCCCTGCTCTCTTCACGAACACGATACATATCTAGCTGGCTATATTGTTCTCTTAAATCAATTCTCTGATAAGCTAAAGCCATCTTGGGATCTTCTAGTACAACGCTTCCCATAATTTCTCTCTGATTTCGAACACCGGGGTTGATATAAGCCGACTGCTCGATCCAATGTTGGTACTTTATGTGTTGCCAGACAGAAAAGACTAAGCTCCCTACAAAAATGGTCAAAAATAAACTTCCCATGATCTTTCTCTTTTTGCTATGTTTGGTCGTATAGTAAAAGATAAAGAGACCCACAATCAGGACTATAAAAAAAATAATGGCTACAATCGGCAACACTGTTCCATAAAAATATTCTGCTTGCTTCCAGAACTCGTACATTTGTTTCTCCCCCTTATGACCTTCTGATTCCCTTGCTTTTATATCATTCTACTTTAGTCAACTCTAATATATGAACCATCGGCAGAGATAAACGATCTCCTGTCTCAAGGTTCACTTTCGGTCTTTGTGTTTCAGCTTGTTTTATCGCTTCAAGTTGAAGCTGATATTCTGTTTCATTGAGATAACCTGCTTTTAGTTCTTCTGCGAGTTCTTCTTCAGTCATAGTAACTTGAGGTATGGACAGCTCAATAACTCTAGGCATCTCTTCCCCTTGAAACCAGTACATCATACCTATTCCAGGAGTAATGACATTCGCAATTTCATAGGTACCGGAATCAATCTGTTTTCCTATTTCATATTGACCAGTTATCAGTGTTGTACTTGTATCCACTTGCATCGGATCCTCATAATTAACCATGATTTCCGGATTTTCTCCGACTACTTTAATCCTATGACCTTCATGAAGATCTATATAAGCTTCTTTGATTCCTGCCGCATCATTGAATAAAGTTTCAAAGTAAAGATGGTCTTCTTCATCCATTATCGTTACTGTTCCTACATGAATGATCCGCTGATCAGGAGCAAAATTACTATCTGCCCCCCTCATATAAACTCTACCAGCCGGTAAATCTTCACCAATTATATATTGACCGGATTCTAAAAGAACGGGATCTTCCCCCGTAAAGTCCAGAGCCGGCTCGTTCAACGAAGGACTAAAAGGTTCTTTTAAATACAGTTCTTTATTTTCTCCAATGATTTCTCGGTGGTCTCTATAAGCAGCGACAGCTTCTTCGTCTACTTGAACAGGTTCTCCGTCATAAGTTGGTGTTCTAATACCTGCATACCCCGAGCAGCCAGACAAGAACCCTATCAGCATAATCGTTCCAACCATTTGAGTGAGTTTATTCTGCTGTTTCAGCATTCGTCTGACTCCCCCTATCAAACGAGTGAATATCTAGTCCATAAATGTGCGAGTAATATTCAGACGTGCCTAGCGGTCCAACTTTTAACTCTGTATTTTTCAGCGATCTAATTTGTTTAAACAACGCTATCTGTTCTTCTTCGGTCAATGCGTCAACCGGAATACAAAGCATACTATTGCCTAAATGAATGGTCTCTTCAGGTAATGACATTGTCTGTTCCAGCATCCCCACTTGTTCCTTTGAACAAACGACCTTGTAAAAATCTGGTTTTTGCTCATGATGATCATTGATTCTAAATAAGGTCTTGTCTTTTAAGAAAAAGACTTTATCGGCATACTCATCTAAATTGTCCAATAAATGAGAAGCAACGATAATGATTTTCCCAGATTTCCTTAACTCAATTAAAATGTCTGACACTAGTGAAACATTTTCTGGATCTAGACCATTCATTACTTCATCCATGAACATGACTGGTGTATTGGCAGCGACCATCATAGCAAAACAGAGTCTTTGTCGCATACCAAGAGAATAGGTTCTTACAGGTCGCCCGACATAGTCTCTCATCTGTAATTGATCAATAATATCATCCACAGCTAATTCTTTTCCTGACCAGACTTTTGCATACATTTGAATATGTTCGGTACCAGTAAAGTTTTCATAGAGATCATCTTGATTTGGGAAAAAAGTGATTTGTTTATGAAGAGCTAGTACATCTGCTTCTTTTTCTGTATATTGTTTCTCGTTCAAGTAGACTTCGCCTTTTTGGACTGGAATAAAACGCATCACTGCATTAAATAGGGTTGTTTTTCCTGTGCCATTTGGCGCGACTAAACCAATGATGGTTCCTTTATCTACTGTAAAGCTGATATTTTCTAGTACCGTTCTCTTTCCATAAGCAATCGTTAAATTTTTCACAGTCAATGTCATAATGATTTCCTCCTTTTCAATCCGAGCGTCTGTGTCGGAATTAGATTAAAAATATAGTTGAAAACAAGCTCTAAAACTACCCAGAATATAAACAGTATGATCGGTAATTTCCAGATTTCTATTGCCTCTATTCCATATAGTCTAGCGCTCGTTCCCTGCACGACTTGCTGAATATTAAAATAAAAAGAAGGTTGCCAAGAAGAGAGGGGCGCTCGTTGCCCCCAAGTTGCTGGAAGAAAATATAAGCTTGTTACAAGTAATATGGTTAAATAGATATTTCGAATCATCCAGCTTAACCCGTTTGCAATCAGTAATACGATAAAACTCAAAATCATACCCGAACCTAGCAAAATCAATGTATATTGCCAAATTGGAAGATATTCTGTGGTCTGATTCAAATAAATGGGGACTGGATAGTTTAGTGTTCCTGATGTCTCAAAAAACAGACTACTTAAATAACTTGTAACGACTCCTAGAAATGTCACAGACCAAATAATTCCCCACAACATCAAACTCCGTGACCGCCATTGCCACTTCCAAGAGATCGGAATCCCTTGCGTCACACTCCAGTTTTTGACTTGATCCCTAGTAAACTGATCCCCCGCTAGAAGTGCGATGAAGATGAATAAAATGACTCCTGTTACTAACTCTACTTGCTGTTTCAAAATTTGTGAGGAGGCTAGAGGATTCCATTCAATATTCAAATCATCGACTTCAAGTGCTTCGTAAAATTTCAAGTCTTTTTCTATCTCTTCTTCTACTGGTAGATACACTTCTTTTAGAAGATCGAGTGACTCAAATTCCGTCGCGTTGTACAAAAATTGATTGTTTTCAGCAATCTGACGACCGTTACTTAAATAATCCGATACCACCTCTTCGACACCAGATACTGTATTTCCTTCTTGTTGTGCTAATATGTATTGATTCAGTCCTATCAAAGTTGCATTTCGGCCAAGTGCCCGCTGAACGTCTTCGCCCGTCTCTCCTTCAAAGTGCTGATCGGGTATGAGCCTAAAGATTTGCTGTGCATCTGCATATTCTCCTCTTAGTTGCATAACCGGCAAAACCACTTCTTGCTGGCGATACAATAAAGAAAAAGTTCCGAAGAATAATAAAAACCCTACCGCTATGACTCTGGTTTTCCAATCTCGTATAATCTTTAACCACTCGAAATAGGCAATTTTTTTCATCCAACTCTCTCCTTATCGTACAAATTTCTGTCTTGTGATGTGTTTGGCAATCAAATAAACCAAAACTTCCGCTATCAAGATGGTTACGCTTAAAACGATTAGGCCTCGCAAATAGTAATCCCCTTCTAACATCGCTTCATTGACTCTTCCCGTAACGATTTTCCCAAAATCCAAATACGTTTGAGGAAACCAGCTGATATTGATCCCTAACAACTCAGTTGTTTCTACTCCATAATACAATTGCTGGAATAAAATCATGAAGGCACCACTGATCAAAACAACGACTTCTTGCTTGAATAGGAGACTAAAGATTGTGTTTAATTTACTGATCAAGTAAAGAATCAAAAGGAAAAATGGGATTGACCTAATTAGAAACTGACCGATAGAAAATAGCTCCAGCGGACTCGTGTAAATACTTTGATTCGTCTGATCAAACTGGAACAGACCTACAGGTAAAGAAAGGGTCTCGAAGCCATAAAGGAGACCGTTTAAGATAAAAAATATGCCCGCAGAAAATAGATAAAATAGCAGAACAAACGACACTGCAGTTATTGACTGGACAAACAAGTAACCGGCCCACTTCATAGGTACGCCTGCTTTTTGAGTTGTTAACTTGCGGTCTTTTACCGTAATATCGCTGATCATAAAAATTGCACCTAAATATAAAAGAACGGGTCCTAGACCAATGAGAAAAAGATGGATTTGCTGAAGACTCGTTCGGTCGTGCACGATATGGAAATTCAATGCGTCTACTTCATATGATTCTTTAAAGGCTGAAAAACATTCTCAGCTTCTCTCCCCATTACTGGAACGTTTAAATCAAGTGAGTCTTGGACGGTTACGCGCTCCGTAATGTCTGGCCTATAGTTGATTTCCAGGTACCGCCTTGCATCTCCCTGCTTCAGTGCCGTGAGTAGTTGTCGTTGATTAAGGAATTCCGTACGAGCTGCTTCATAAGCTGAAGTCCCTGTCATAACAGCCGGAACAGTCTGTCCTTTTAGCAAAGCATCTTTATACGTTTGCTCATTTCCAAGCAGTTCTCGTTCAAGTTGCTGGACATCCACTTCTTCAAGCCCGGCCGTATTGGGTAAGAGGACTATTGAGTAGACTAGCATCACTCCTAGAGTTAAGATCATGAAAAGACGATTCTTTTTACTACGCCACATATATTTAATTGTTTCAAATACAACTTCTCTGACCATTTAAAAAGCTCCTCTAAAATATAAAAAATGAATAATTTATCATCTTATTCTTATTCAAAACTTACTAGATAAGTGTACCACAACCCAAACCTAATAAAAGGAACAATTTAACATAAACTTCTAGGATAACGTCTTTTATTAATAGTTATATACATAAAATGTTTTAGTTACCCTATTTTTATTTTATTTATATGTCCTAGAAAACTTTCTAAAAACTATTGAATTGTAAGATTATTTGGATAGTTTTTTTAATAACCATGTATCACACGCTCCGTGTTCAGAACCTTCTAATGGTTGACTCAGGGAAACAAATCCGTATTTCAAATAAAGTTGATTGGCAGTATTCAGTGACTTAAACGTTTCAATATACAGTTCTTCGTAGTCTTGTTTAGCCGTCTCAATAATTTGCTTCATTAGCATGTGCGCGTACCCATTTCCTTGTTCTTCGTCAAGAATATATAATTTCTGAAGCTCTCCGATTTTTTTATATCGACCGAATGGACCAAAACCGCCGCCACCAATGATTTTTCCATTTTTTTCTAACACCCAATAGTCTGATTTTTTTGCTTTGTATACTTCAGATAAATGGAATAGATACGGATCGAAATAGGCTGTCCCAGAAATCGCTAGCCCTCTGTTTTCCAAACTATTCTGAACAATTTCACCCATTGTCTGATCATCTTGTGGTTCAATGTTTCTAATAGTCAAATTCATCATCATCTCTCCCTTTCTAAAAATTATAGTGAAGTAGTATCTCGTTCTCAAGACATATTTATATCGATTAAGGAATCGCTTTTGATATACTCAAAAGTAATAGAAGAACTAGTAAAGGAGAAAATAAATGATACGGTTCGAAAAAGTTTATAAACGCTACAATGAAGAAGCAGTTGTGTCAGATTTTTCTTTAGAAATTAAAGAAGGTGAATTCTTCGTTCTAATCGGTCCAAGTGGAAGTGGGAAGACAACGACCCTTAAAATGATCAATCAATTGATCGATCTTTCAGAAGGGTATATTCGAATTGAAGGAAGACCCATCAGCGACTATGACTTGCAGGAACTTAGATGGAATATCGGATACGTTCTACAACAAGTAGGGTTATTTCCAAATATGACAATTGAAGAGAATATCCTAGTCGTACCGGAAATGAAAAAGTGGTCCAGAGAAGATATGACGAACCGCGTAACAGAGCTACTGGAGAGTGTCAAAATGGACCCTGAAAGTTATAGACATCGTAAAACAACAGAATTATCCGGTGGTGAACAGCAACGAATCGGCGTCGTCAGAGCTTTAGCTGCTGATCCAGATATCATTTTAATGGATGAGCCTTTCAGCGCATTAGATCCAATAACTAAAAATAACCTTCAAAAAGATGTACTGCATTTACAGCGTCAACTTAAGAAAACTGTTGTCTTCGTTACACATGACATGCAAGAAGCCATCACTCTTGGAGACCGTATTTGTTTGATGAACAAAGGTAAAATTGAGCAAGTCGGAACTGCTGAAGAAATCCTGAAGCATCCTGCCAATGATTTTGTTCGTCAATTTATTCAGACCGGTCTTCCAAATTATAAAGAAGAAAAATACGTACAGGATTTAATAGATGTAGGATTTTGTAGTCAACCTCAAGATTTGCCAGATGTTTCCGTTTCTGCCCAAGCAACTGTTGAAGAATTGACGATACTTCTTTCAGATCATGAGACAGTTTCCATCAGCCACGAAAATAAGGCACCTACTTACGCTATATCCAAATCTAACCTGATCAGCTTTCTTGCAGGAGAAGCGTCTGCATCAAAGGAGGCTAACAGATAATGAACCTTATAGAAACGTTCCAGCAGCGTAGTGGTGATTTTTGGACAGCTCTACTCGAACATATGCAATTATCTTTCATTTCTTTACTGATTGCTGTTTTAATTGCTGTCCCCTTAGGTATTTTCTTAATTGGACACAAACGGATCGCAGAACCGATTATTCAAGTCACAGCCATTTTCCAGACGGTTCCTTCATTGGCTCTTTTAGGTTTGTTGATACCGCTTATCGGAATCGGTACTTTGCCAGCTGTCATTGCACTTGTCGTCTATGCCTTACTCCCTATTCTGAGAAATACGTACACTGGACTAGCAGAAATCGACCCTGCGATAGATGAAGCAGCCGATGCTATGGGAATGAGCCGTTTTAGAAAGCTCATTCAAGTTCAAATTCCTATTGCACTTCCGGTTATCATGGCCGGAATCAGAACAGGTATGGTCTTGATCATTGGTACAGCCACAGTGGCTGCACTAATTGGTGCTGGTGGACTTGGTAGTTTGATACTTCTTGGAATCAACCGTGGGAACAACTCCTTGATTTTGCTAGGTGCTATACCCGCTGCTTTATTGGCGATCTTTTTTGACTGGTTACTGAGCTACCTTCAAAAAACTTCCGTCAAAAAGACAGCCATTATATTAGGATCTGGTCTTGCTTTGATCGTAGGTATTATTTTTGTACCGTACCTTATCAACGAAGAAGATGACTTGATTATTGCCGGTAAATTAAATACCGAACCAGAAATTTTAATGAACTTATATAAATTATTGATTGAAGATCAATCTGATCTTACTGCTAGAGTTGAACCAAACTTTGGAGAAACGTCTTTTGTATTTAGCGCTTTACGATCAGGCGATATCGATATCTATCCAGAATTCACAGGGACTGTTATGGCTACTTTCTTTGATGATGTTCCTGAACCCGGCGCTTCAGCTGAATCCGTTTATATGGATGCCGCTGAACAATTGAATCAAGAATATGACTTAGCTTTTCTTGAACCAATGGACTACAACAATACCTACACTTTAGCTGTTCCAAGAGCCTTCGCAGAAGAAAACAATTTAGAAACGATTGCAGACCTTGCTTCCGTTGCTGATCAAATCAATGCTGGATTCACCTTAGAATTTAATGACCGCGAAGATGGTTATCCAGGCATCCAAGAAATGTATGGCATTTCCTTTGGAAACGTCCAGACAATGGAACCACAACTCCGTTATACTGCCGTTGAGCGTGGAGATATTAATTTACTTGATGCTTATAGTACAGATAGCCAAATCGAAGAATATGATCTTGTTGTACTAGAAGACAACGAGGAATTATTCCCACCTTATCAAGGTGCTCCGCTTTTAAAAAATGAGCTCCTAGAAGAATATCCGGAACTAGAGGATATATTAAATACACTAGGCGGTCAAATCACTGACGATCAAATGCGTGCTATGAACTATCAAGTTGATTATGATGGTCAAATAGCAGAAGACGTAGCTAGAGAGTTCTTAATTGAAGAAGGCTTACTAACAGAATAATATACGTTAAAAAGACCCCAACTACCCGTCAGTTTTGAACAGATGGATAGTTGGGGTCTTTTTATACGTTTATCCAGTAGCGACTAAACATTTTTTCGTCTTTAATATCTGAGGAGATTTTTTGTCCCTGATGATTTTTAATCGTTCGTACACTACCCAAATTATCATCATCGGCTGTCAGTAATATACGCTCAATTCCTTTCTCTTTGAAGAGCGGTAACGTTTTACCCAGCATCAGATGAGCCAGCCCTTTTCTTCTGTGTACGGGAGATATTCCATAGCCAATATGACCACCGATATGTTTTAACTGGTCATTAAGCTGATAACGACAATTTATGGCACCGGCTATCTCTTGTTCTTCAAGAAACAGAAAGTATGTTTCAGAGGGTACCCCTTGTTCTGTTCCTTTTTCTGCTTGCATCAGTTTTTGTAGAAAATCTTGATATGTTTTTTCACCATGATTCGAAGAAGTTGGAATAATCCTTTCGTTTCCCCAAGTTTTAATGTAGTTTATATACGCTATTTCATCTGTAACTTTTAATTTCCTCAACTCCAAAACGAGGAAACCTCCTTTAGAACTTAGAATTGAACTCTGCTTTTACATCGGCTAAGAGTTGTTTGTCCATTATCAAATCAAGAGCTGTCTGTGTAAAGGCTGCAATGGTTTTTTCCATTCCTTCGTAAGCTGGTTCTGTCTTCGTATATTCTCTAAACTCGACTGTGTGCGCAGTCACGCTATTTCCGTTACTAATCTCAAAATATGGATTAATAGCTGGAACGACTTGACTCACATTCCCCATATCCATGGAACCCATAGAATCTTTTTCTTCTGTGTCCATTTCAATTCCTAAACGCCTCATGTTCTCATTGTATTTTTCAGAAAGGGTTTTGTTTGTAATGAGATTTTGATAGCTTGCTTCGTAATGACCCCAATCCATCTTACAACCAGCTGCTAGTGCTCCTGCTTCGGCACATTGAATCACCTTTTGTTTGAGTTCATTTAAATAGGGCATATCCATCGCACGCACATAAAACTCTGCTCTTGTGAAATCTGGAATAATATTTGCTGCTTCTCCGCCTTGTTTAATGACACCATGAACACGTGCTGAAGGGTGAAGCTGCTGTCTAAGCGCATTGATATTGTTAAATGTATTCAAACAAGCATCCAACGCATTTTTTCCTTCAAAAGGAGAAGCAGCGGCATGAGCCGTCTTTCCATGGAAACGGAATTCAATTGCTTCCATCGCCATAGACGTACCGCTCGCATAATACCCGTCAGATGGATGCGTACAGAAAGCAACATCAATATCGTCAAATGTTCCAGATTCTGCCATCGTCACTTTGTCGCCATTTGTTTCCTCGGCCGGCGTACCTAGCACAACCACTGTTCCTCCAACTTCATCGACCAATTTGGACAATACAATACCCGCTCCTGTATCCGTAGATCCCAGTAAATTGTGACCACATCCATGGCCAATTCCAGGTAGTGCATCATATTCTGACAAGTAAGCAATGGTCGGTCCATCTTTCTTACCTTTATACACTGCTTTGAATGCTGTGTCGATTCCAAGATACGGATATTCCACTTCAAATCCATGCTTTTCTAGTAACTCGACATGCGCTTTTGAAGAAAGGAACTCTTTGTGCCCTAGTTCTGGATGATCATAAATATATTCGCTTAATTCTCTTAATTCCGGACTTACGGACTGGATCAATTCTTGAATGTTTTCTGTATGCTGATTCACTGACATAAAATTCTCCCGCTTTTAAGTTTTATTGATTAGTTTAATCTTGTTCTACTCAAAAGTCAATTCATTTTGCATAAATATTCAAAATTTATACAAATAAACCTTGGTTTTTCAGGTGATTCCGTATAACATAATTGCTCTAATAACATCCAATGCGATAATGCAAACAATTCCTAATAGAGCCCAGTCGATCTTTTTTTCTGAACTTGTTCGCTCCTCTTCATTAGACTTTTTATACCTTATTTCATCGTAAACTTGCATGCTCAACCATCCAAAAATAATTACCACATAATAGGGAGTCGCCTCTCTTATCCTTGCATCTATAAAATAACTATAGACCATTAAAATAACCATTATTACGACATATATCAACTTAAATATATACCCTTTTTTCAACTACAGCCACACCTTTCCGTCTTATCAGTTTTAAACAATGAACGTTTTAAATTTCTATTTCACTCTTTTTTCATGAAATGATAGAGATTAAATATAAACCAGATGAGATGAATACCGAATAAAAAGACAGACTGCCATGGCCAATTACTAAAGAATTGTAATCTCAATTTGTACTGTTCGTAACTCAGGTACGCTACATACAAATTGCCGATCATCACGACAACAAGAAAAAGTTTTTTTCTCCCCACTTCATCTCTTCTCACTTTATTCACTCCTATCCTTTACCTTAGTTGGATTTCATCTTATGTATAGACTACTATAATGATACGCAAAAAGGGAGCAACGATTCGTTGCCCCCCTAGCTACCAGTGCTATTTTTCTATTCTGGTGACACAGATGCTTCATAAATTGATTTGATTGCATCAGATAAATGTTGATCAAATTCTTCTGTTGTCTGATCGGCATTTAAGTCTTCAGATAATGCTCTAGAAAAGCTTGCAATGACTCCTTTATTTTGAGAAAGTTTTTCATTTGCTTCTTCTCTGCTATATCCGCCTGATAAAGCGACAACACGAACAACATTTGGGTGTTCCGTGAAGTCAACATACGTATCCACTTTACTTGGAATCGTCAGTTTGAGCATAACTTTTGTTTGTTCGTCTAACTGATCTAAGTTAGCTTTAATTTCAGCTTTCAAGATTTCTTCTATCGCTTCTTTATCTTTACTGTAAACATCTACTTCAGGTTCTATGATTGGAACGAGTCCAGCATCAAAAATCTGTTGCGCTACTTCGAATTGTTGATTTACAACTTTTTTGATTCCAGATTCATTCGCTTCTTTGATCACTGAACGCATTTTAGTACCAAACACGTTATGGTCAACGGCTCTTTTCAGTAACTGATCCAAGTCAGGCATAGGTTTCATAATCTGAACACCATCTGCTTCTTCAGCTAAGCCTTTATCTACTTTAAGGAAAGGCACGATACCTTTTTCATTCCATAAGTAGTCTGCTGTATATTGATCGTCAATCATACGGTCCATCGTATTTTCAAATAAGATAGCGCCTAGAATATGGTCAGAAGTAAATGAGGGACTTTTGATCACGCGCGTTCTCATTTCGTGGACAACCGTAAACATCTCGTCGTCTGTGGAATAAGCCGTCTCAGGAACACCATACGCTTCAAGTGCTTTAGGGGTACTACCACCACTCTGGTCTAGTGCCGCAATAAATCCTTTTCCAGATTTCATTCGTTCCAATTGTTCTTTATTCAATTAAATCCTTCCTTTCATCTAATAACTTCTATTTTCTACACGCTCATTATAACGCTCATTTATCAGATGTTTAAAGGAAAGACACTTCTTAAAAGAAAGACTTAATTTTTTATGCGTGCCGTACTACCTGTAGCCGTTTTCTCAACCACAATATGCGCTGGAATTCTTGTTTTTAGCTCATCTACGTGTGAAATGATTCCAATTAGTCTACCTTTTTGATGCAGATCCAACAAGGTTTGAACCGCCATGTCTAGTGAATCTGAATCAAGCGTTCCAAATCCTTCATCCACAAACAAGGTATCTACACTGACGCCTCCATTTTGATTTTGTATCACATCACTCAAACCAAGCGCTAGCGCTAATGAAGCTTTAAAAGTTTCGCCTCCAGACAAGGTGTGCACGCTTCTCGTTTTCCCTGTATAGTGGTCAAATACTTCCATATCTAGCCCTTGTTTTCCAGATCCTTTGCCTTTTTCTGTCTGTCTCTGTAGTTCATAGCGATGATTGGTCATTTGACTGAATCGTTGATTGGCCGCAAGTAAGATTTCCTCAAAATAAATCCCCAGAACGTATCGTTCAAATGAAATATAGTCTGTTTGCTTGGCGCCATTAGCCATATCAGACAGTAAGCCGTAAAGTTGATACTCTTTTTCCACTTCTCCACTTTGTTTGTGATACGTTTCGATTGTCTCTTTTGCACGCTTATTTTGAGCAGTCGTTGTCAGCAATGTGTCTCTTTTTTGTTCCGCTTCCTGAATTTCCGTGTTGATTTGAGTGGTCGCTTCCTCGTAAACTGATTTGGCTTTTAGTGATTCCAGCTGATTTAGTTGCTGATCTAATTGACTGATTCGGTCTTGATTGACGAGCACAGCCTGTTTGTATGCTTCTACTTCTTCTGACCATTTTTCTTGCTGAGATTCTTCTAAAACATACTCCGCAAATTGGGCTCCTAACGTACTGCTATCTTTAGCTTGGCTAAATTCATTTTCGAGCTGATCTTTACGCAGCACCGTTTCCTGAATTTGAGCATCGGTCAGTTCAATGGCTGTTTGCGTTGAAGCTAAGTCACTTCTGGTAGCATTAACGACTTTTTGAAGACCTTCGTATTCTATTTCTGTCTTTTCCATCCACTCTTCTTTTCCTTTGATGGCTTGCTGTATCTCTTCTCTGTTTCCACCAGTGATGTTTTCTTGTAGTTGCGTTTTTTCATCTGTTAGTTCTTTTGATCTATTTGTTGCAAATTCAATCGTCGACTGGCATTGTTGCTGTTCTGTATGAAGCGAACGTTCTTCTTTGCGTAAGGCTTCTAGCTTTTCTTTGATTTCAGCTTCTTCACTAACTTGCTGTTTTGCTGTTTCAAGTTCTTTTATAGATGCCTGACATTCTTCACTCACTTCTTGCTCTTTTGCCGTAACTTTTTTAAACTCTGTTTCCGCTGTTTCTCCTTCAATCTCTAGCGCTTTACAGCGACTAGAGATATCTGCTTGTAGACTATCCAGTTCTACCCCTAGCTGTATATAAATGATATTGGTTTGTTTTTCTTCTAATTCTAAATTTTCTACGTGCTCTTTTGTTGAACTGGTTTCCTCTGATACAGCTTTGTTTGGATGGTCCAGTGATCCGCATACTGGGCAGGCTTCTCCTTCAACAAGGTCTTCTGAAAGGATACTAGCAAGATTGGTATAATAGTCGGCTTTTCCTTGGACGAGTTTTAGATAAGCCGCTTCTTTTTGTTCTTTTGCTTTTTCATACTGAACGACAACTTTTTGTTCTTTCTTTTGAAGCTCACAGATTTTTTCTAGCTGTTCTTTGCGTTGACTCAATTGTTGTAAGGTCTCTTTGGAAAGAGTCATTGCTTCTTTGAGCTCAGCCATCTTCTCTCGTAACTGTTCAATGGATCCAAGTGCCGCTTCATTTTTTTCAATATCTTTTATGACTTTCAGATACTCTGTTTTGAGTGTTTGATTTGATTGTTGGCTTTTCTCAATGAGCTTTTCTTGTTGTTCGAGCGACTTTTCTATCGTTTCTATTTGTTCCGTTGTTTTTAGTTCTTCTGTCATCTTTGAAATTTCTTGTCGGATATTGTTCAACTGATCGAAAGCTTCTTTAGCAAGAGTTAGCTTTTCTGACTGAGTTTTTTCCTCTTTTATCAGTTCTTGCTGCTGCTCTTTGAGTTCTGTCAATTTGGCTTCTTGTTTGTTCTGTTGATTCATCGCTTCGTCGAGTTTCGCTTTAACCTCTGCAACTTTTATAGCTTCTATATGCTGTTTTAGGGCTATTTCTTTTTGCTGTATATCTTCTTGTTTTTGTTCAAGGACATTTTGTTCTGCAACATTCTTTTCTTTTTGCTCTAACCAGCTTAGAATCTGTTCGTTCGTTTTTAACTCACTTTGAAGTGTTGCAATCGTTTCTTTCACCGCAGTTAGTGTATCTTCTTCTTGTGTGATCGTTTCTTGTAATTTTTCCAGAATATTTTCTATATCAAACTGTTCAATCGCTTTTGTCCATGCTTCATCTTCTTCCATCGCAATGGTTGAAAAAGCTTGTTTCATAGCTTGTTCATTACTTTTAAATTGATCAGATAAGGTTTTGGCTTTGGCTTTCAGCTGATCCTGAAATTGTTCCATTTGCTTTGTCTGGAAGATATTTCGGAAAATTTTCTCTTTATCTCCGCTGTCTGACTCCAGCATTTTCTTGAACGAGCCTTGCGGTAACATCACGATTTGTCGGAACTGATCGTACGTTAAGCCAACGATTTGTTGAATTTCATCATTTGCCTCTTTTACTTTTGTTGTGACTTGATCCCCTTTATGAAAAGCAACATTAGACTGGATTTGTTTTGTTTTTGACCGGGTTCCTGGACCGATCTGCGTTGGTTCACGGCGAATAAAATACCGTTTCTCTCCTAACTCAAATTCCAGCTCCACATAACTGAGGTCTGTATCTTTGGCAAATTGCGATTTAAAGGTATCTTTTTGCCGATCGTCTCCACTGGCTTGATCAAAGAGTGCGTAAGCAATCGCATCAAAAATGGTTGTCTTACCCGCTCCTGTCGGTCCACTGACAAGAAACAAAGAAGACTGCGCAAGTTTTGTGAAATCAATTTCCACTTTTCCTTTATATGGACCAAAAGCATTCATCACTAATTTTAAGGGACGCATTATCTTTCTCCTTTTTGTACATCGTGCATAATTTGTTCGATCGCTGACTTTTGCTTACTATCTAATGCTTCCTGATTATAGGTAGCATAAAAATCTTCAAATATTTCTACCATTGATTTCTTCTGTAACGTTTCTTGAGTCTGTTGGGTCTTTTCTGTTTCTGCATTCTCTCGACCGACATACTCCAGACCCATCGCGAAAGGATACCGTCTTCTCAACTGGTTCATCGCATCCATCACATAGTCTTTATCTTCCAGCTCGAAAAACACATAATCTGTTGATTCACTTTCCATCAACGTTTCAAAGAAGCCCTTTAAGACTTTCATATCTCTTAATGGCTCAATTTCGACCGGTTCAATCTCTAATTGATTTTTCTCAATCTCTACAATCCAGCTTTTCTTTTTATGCGGTACTTCAGATTTTGAATATTTCAAAGGTGAGCCACTATATCTGACTTTGTCCCATTTCACTTTCTGCGCTTTATGCAAATGACCAAGCGCCACATAATCAAAGTCCTCAAAAATACTGGCGTCGACAAATTCAGCAGTCCCGATACTTAATGGTCGCTCAGATTCTGAGTCTTCAACGGAATCTTTTGTCTGATTCACAATATAGCCATGCGCAATCAAAATATTGATTTCATCCTGATTCATGTCTGCTTGGATCAATTCAACCTGTGTCTTGGTAGCATCTTCCAAATCTTTTATGTCTTCTCTTTCTAGTAACTGTCTAATCGTGACATGGTCCGCGAACGGTAATAAATAAAAGTTCACACCGTCAATTGTCACTTTTCTTGTCGTCTTTTTAAGTGTACCTTCTATAAACAAAGAGCTTGTTTCCAGTAATTCTGCACCATACTCTAGTCGTTCATTGCTATCGTGATTTCCTGCAATCGCTAGAACCGGTATGCCCACTTCTTTAATCAAGCGAGTGATGATTTTGTTAGCCAAAGTCACAGCTTCTTTTGGTGGAATCGCACGGTCGTACAAGTCTCCTGCCATAATTAAAACATCAATATTTGATGTTTTCACTTTTTCGACTAGTTGATTCAAATAATATTCCTGATCTTCAAGCATTGAAAATTCATTGACAATTTTCCCAATATGCCAGTCAGCTGTATGTAAAATTCTCATTTTAACGTTCTCCATTCTCTCTTTCATTAACGCCTTTATTTTAACAAAAACCTCTTTGCATAGAAACATATATTTGGTTTACAAGAATTTAACTGCAATTACATAAACATCCTGTTATAATAAAGTCTACCGCTTACATCCACTAAAGAAAGGTGAATTTATCATGTCAATCATTAAAAATATGCGCATACCAGAAGGTGAACAAAGCTATGGCACTTTTCAAATCGATGCCATGGGCGATTTGTTTTTCAAATACGAAATCACGTTAAATGGACGTCCAAAATTACTACCTGAATTACTCATGGACGATTCCGTCTACTTGAACCATCAAAGCATTCGGCTGAATCCAGATTCCAACTTGTTTAAAACAGCTGAACGAAACCTAACACATTATTTTCAGGAAAACGAATAAACGCTATGGGCATCGTTGATACCCATAGCGTTTTTGTTTTGGATCAATAATCCCTTCATGTTTTTGGTATACTAATATCAATCAAAGATAGAATCCATAGATTAAGAGGGATAAAATGAGAAATATTAAAATGACAATCGAGTATGATGGCGGTCGGTATTCCGGTTGGCAAAGACTTGGCGATTCAGATAAAACCATTCAAGGTAAAATAGAAAATATTCTTTCCGAAATGAATGGAACAAAACTTGAAATCGTCGGATCAGGTCGAACAGATGCTGGCACGCATGCCCGCGGACAAGTCGCTAACTTTAAAACAGAATCGACTATGAATCTTGAGTCCATGCAAGCACATCTGATTCGTTATCTTCCGCAAGATATTATTGTTAAAGAATTAAAAGAAGTTCCCGAAAGATTCCATTCACGCTATCACGCTAGTGGTAAACAATATAGCTATTATGTCTGGAACCAAGTTGTGCCTTCTGCGTTTGAACGTAACTATAGCTTTCATTATCCTAATCAATTAGATATAGATAAAATGAACGCTGCTTGTAAAAAATTACTTGGAGAACATGATTTCATTGGCTTTTCCGCACTCAAAAAAACAAAAAAATCAACCATCAGAACGATAGACGAAATTACGATTCAAAGAGAAGGTGGTCTTTTGCATTTCACTTTTGTCGGCGAAGGCTTTTTGCATAAAATGGTGCGCATCATCATGGGTACTTTGCTGGAAATCGGTACAGGAGACTTAGAACCTGAGAGTATCGACGAAGTCTTTGAAACTGGCATTAGAAGTAATGCCGGAGTAACCGTTCCTTCTCAAGGTTTGTTTTTGGATGAAGTGTTTTATAAATAAATTTCTAAGTATTTTTAAATATGTCCAGACACAAATCTAGAATAACTTCATTCTTTCTAATAATGTACAATACCTAACAGTACATGAGCTAATGCTTCCGTAAGTTGACCAGACTCAACTGTAGTTATTTCTTAAATTTTATTTTAAAGAACATACTCGATTTTTAAATAGTTCAATTTTAATTTCCCCAAAAAGGATTATGAAAACCAATTAAGTAGTGTAGCGCCATATAACCTAGCCATAGGAAAGCAAGAAATAGAACAATAGCTCTAAACGCTTTTGTTATAACCTTATCCTTACCAGATAGCCCCACGAATAAAGCAAAAAATCCTGGCAAGTACGAAAAGATCACACTTCGAGTAGTATCACCCATCTCGACATTTATATAAACGGATATTGCTAAGACAATAAGACAAATTAGATAAACCATTTTATCTCGCCTGCTTACTTCAAATTCCCACATTATTAACGTCCTCCTTATAAGAAAAGTATCACATAAGCGTTGTTATCAATCAAATAATAGTCATTATTCTTATTAATTTTGTAGCTTGTTATATCATTCTAAAATTTAAATATTCGGATGACTAACCCTGATCTTTTTCCCGTAAGCATAGATAAAGATAATCATCGTAAACATAATGATTTCTACTGCAATCAGTACTAACCGCATCGGATAGATAAGGGATAAACTGCTGGTTACTGCTACCAGAATCATTTGCAAGGCAGAACTGACTGTTCCTAATGCCGTTGTTAATTGTCCGATTTTATTGACCGGAAAAGCGAATTGTATGAAGGTTCTGATTCCAGTATTAATAAAGGCTAGAGCGAATGAGATCATAAAAAATCCTATAGAGGCGACTATAAATCCATGGGAGATACTATACAAGAAATATCCCAAAACATATAAGACGCCACCAAAATTAATCAATCGATAGATTGTTGTATTTCCGACTACAGTTGTATTGATGATCGAACCCACTACGAAACCAGCCCCAGAAATACTCACAATTAATCCATATTCAGCTTCAGTTAAATTGACTACTTCTAATGCAAATGCTGCTTCCACAGAGTTAAGCCCTGCCGCAAAAACAAACAAAAGAGAAACCAATAGGTAAAATATGAGATACACTCTTTTAGTGTCAAAGAACGTTTTCAAATAGACCATTGACTCTTTATTGATCTCAAAAAAGGTTTTTTCAGTTGAAGGCTCTTCTTCAATCATCAAATGCGGTAAAGAGAGATTAATCAAACTGGCTATAATCAACATAACTGAGTTAACCAGTATTGCGACGTCCACATTACTGAAGGATAAGATCAGTCCAGAAATAGCTGGTCCCACTAGAAAGCCACCTGAGTTGACTAGATTATCCCAGGAATTGTATTTTTTTAAATGACCTTTTGGGATGGCTAATGTAGTGTACCCAATGGAAATAGGAACATACATACTACTACAAACTTGAACAAAAAAGACCACTATGTAGATACTCCAAATACCTTGACTGAAGATCAAAGAACCGATTAAAATGGCATTCATTAAATCTAGTGCAAACATGGTCTTTCTTTTATTGAATTTGTCAATATGAGCGCTCACCAATGCATTCGTTACAATATCTGCCACTGGCCTAATGATGTATAGTATGCCGACAGAAAGCACATTTCCGCCACTACTTAGTATGGAAACATTCAAAGCTATAAAATAGATCCATTCCCCCAAGCTCGATAACCCATTCGTAGATAATAATTTTATAGCGATACTTTTATCGAACTTATTTAAATCACTCATTTTATTCCCTCCACTTATCTATAATTTGATACTACTTTTTGCTTAAATCAACCTTGAGACTTTGCAGGTATGCCTACTAGAAGTTTCAAAACTTTTACGATTATTCCTCCATTCTGTGAGTCGTATTTAAAGAGATAATCCTCAGTAAACGCAAAAAAACTCCTAGGGAAAAATCCCTAGGAGTAATTAAACAATTACGGTGCCATCCTTTATGAAAGTATCATACTTTCTCTCAATTCGATATCCATTAATATCTAGTCTTTTAATGGAGACAACCATCTATATATCAATCTAAAATATCCATATAGAAGCTCAAAAGACTTGTTTCATCACTCTTCCTGTACCTATTCACACCAACCATAGGCTCTCTTAGACATTTCAAGTAACTACTCTTCTTTCTTAACGCTTTTTTAAATCGTATGAAGTTATAAATGAGTATATCATTGTTTTGATAGATGTCAAATTGATTTATAAAAAAATCCATCCCTACTATACGATGTTAATATTATCATAATTTCGCGTAGACTAAACACTTTCCAAAAGCTTTTCACTCCATAGATCGTTGCGACGCTAGTTGAGCAAGAACAGGTAAACAATGGTAAAATAGTTTAAATTACAGAGATAGAATCGGGGGAAACGAAGAGTGAATTCAGTAATGGTGTATCATTATGATGTATTCAATAAAGAAGCAAACAAAGGAAATCCTGCAGGTATTGTCCTAAATGGCGATGACTTAACAGATGAGATGATGCAAGAAGTTGCTTTAAGAGTAGGGTTCAATGAAACGGCTTTTCCAGTTAAATCTGATGTAGCTGACCTTAGAATACGATTTTTTACGCCAGGTTCTGAAGTAGATCTCTGCGGACACGCAACAATAGCGACAATCTTCGCGTTAAAAATAGAAGGATTATTGGGAGATAAAACAGCTATTACCATTGAGACGGCATCAGGCATACTTTCAGTACAGATCATTTTAACTTCAGATAATGAAATACTTATAGCGATGAAACAAATGCCTCCTCAATTCGAAGCTTTCAAAGGATCAAAAGAAGCCTTAGCAGATTTGATTGGGTTAACAACGGATGATTTTGATAATACCTTACCCATTTTATACGGCAGTACGGGTGCTTGGACCTTACTACTTCCCATAAAAAATCTTGAAGTATTCCGAAAGATGAAATCAAACAATACTTTATTCCCTGCTATATTAAGAGAAATACCTAAAGCAAGTATCCATCCTTTTTGTTTAGATACTTATAACCCTGATGCACACATGCATGGTCGCCACTTCTCTTCACCTTACTCCGGCTCAACAGAGGACCCCGTGACGGGAACTGCCTCCGGTATAATGGGCGCGTACTATGCCCAGTATATAAACAGCAATCTTGAAGACACACTCGATCTGATAGTGGAACAAGGACATGAAATAAAAAAAGAAGGTCAAGTAATGGTTCGGGTATCAAAAAACAAAGATAATATCGACGTAGAAATTGCTGGTACTGCAGTTTATGTGAATGAGTTTGAAGTAATTATTTAATAATGCTGTGCCATCGAGACGAGTGACAATCTAATTAATCTTTTTCTACGAAATAAGTATAAAAAAGAGCAAAATCTCTCAAAAGATTTTGTTCTTTTTATTTTAATATAGATTAAAGTAATAGTCATTTACAATTAAATAATACCGTCATATTTTTTAATTGTATTTCTAATTAAAATATAGTTGATACTCGCGCTTCGCCACCCTTGAAAATATTTGCAATACTTTTGCCTTTTATAAATAATTTGCTTAGATTTTCTTCAGTAACATCTGTAAAAGCTTCACCTATCTGAGTTGTTTTTTCCCATAGCGTATGCTGATCTGGACTATCGCTATCCAGAAAGTACAATGTTTCAGAATAATAGAATTCTATTTCTCTTCCTTTTTTCAGGTAATGGATTAAAGTATCTAAATTCATCCTTTGGTCTGAATTTTCAATATCATATTGAATAGCCATTATCTTTCTCCATTCTATTTTTGTTTAGTCTTATCACCATTTAGAAAAGTATGGTTATATGGGAATTTATAGGGGCTATCATGTAAGTAGTCAGTATCTTTGTCAGCTTTACTATTCTTGTCATAATACTTTCTTTGGTTAAGATTACCATCTTATATTGACTTTTTAGAAGATAAACTATCACCAGTATACAGTAATGGGCTGTCTCTTTGCTCTACTTTTTAGACGTTTAGAAGAGTGATCACCAGTTATTGTTCCACTTTCTTAGTATTATTATAAGCTCTTTCTGTAACAATAAGGTCATCATTTTACGTAAAAATTATCAGCTTTTAAAATATCAAAAAAGAATCCTATTCAAGTAGGATTCTTTTTTGATATTTAGGGAAGATTCGATAAATAAACTTTGATATGCAAGGTTGTGCAAACACTTAAGTATGCTATGTGATTATAGAAAATCTGATTTCAAGAGATAATACTCATTCATATCCCTGTATTCATCATACATAAAAACATCTTGTAGCTTAACTCCAACTAACTTAAACCCTGTTTTTAAAGCAACTTTATTGCTAGCGATATTCTTAGTATCAGCAAAAATAATTAATTTATTTAGTCCAAGCACCTCGAAAGAATAGGTACATAATCTTTTAACAGCTTTAGAAATAACATCCCTACCGGAATAACTTGAATGGATCCAGTATCCAATTTCAGCCTTTCCAGTGTTCAAATCCACTCTATGTAAATCAATACAACCAATAATTTCATTATCCATGGCTATGAAAAATAATTTATCTGTTCCGTTTGCTGCGCCAGTCATTTTCATTTTGAAATAATCGATTTGACTTGTTACATCAACAGAGCTGTCTACAAAACTTAAAAAAGTTCTTAAATGATCCCTGTCAGAATCGATTAAACTAAACACTTCGTCTGCCATACCTAATTCTGGAATCACTAGATTAAAATTTTTATCAATGCTTAACCCAAAGTACTTTTTCATAAAATATCTCCTTAAAAAATGTGTTTTTCGCTTCAAGACCCCTTAGAAAAGTAGTTATTGAACGAAATACTTGATACACGAGCTTATATACTTTCATACGCTTTACTATGACTATAAGAGACTATTTGTAAACTACTTCAAATTCTTCACAAACGACGGGGATATTTTCATGGATCTTAAGATTCTCTTATTCATACCATTGTGTAAATAATTTTGTATGCTCTTCTCTCCAAAATTTTAATGATCTATCGCCTTCGCCTTCTTTAAAAGCATGATCCGCTGAAACTTCCATGAATGGAACAATCGAGACCTTAGTCGTTTTCGTTATGCAGACAGCTTCATCTTTGCTGTTCAATATAATATTAAACTCATTCTCTTGCGGAATAGGATCGTTATCTACTGCGTATAACTCGTATGCAGAAGCTGTAGTCGTTTTAATATTTTTCACAGTCAGTTCCGCAAGTTCATCAACAAGTGTTCCATAGCACCATGCACTGTAATGACTATCCTTATATTCTGGTTGTTGCTTTACAAAATTCTCCCACATTTGTTCTGCGTTCATAAAAATCGCTCCCTTTACTATTTATAATTATAAGTTAGTATAGTTTAATTTCAAGCTCAGATTGTTACTTGATACTTGAATTATATAAAACAATATTCTAACTAGATTTTTATTGATTAAATTCAAAAAAGCAACATTCTATAAGTTTATTGCGTCTAGAACCTTGAGAAATCAAGGTTTCTCTTTTTTGATAAACTTAAAGACAAATAACGCAACGTTTCATTGTTGGTTGTTGTGTTTCAGGAATTAGAGTTATAAGTATTTTAAGTCTCGTGAAAGATTGAAAATTCACGAAACTTAATAGATCAAACAGCCCTAAGAGATTGGATTGAATCTCTTAGGGCTGTTTAAGGCTTGCAATTTCGTTCATAGCTTTCTTTTGAATTTTAACGGTTATTATCCAGCATTTGCTTGATGCCTTCTTCTAAAATCTCTATCTGACGAATCGTTTCTTCATCTTTCACGATTTTCTCTTTTCCATTGATCAGTGTTTCGTAAACACCTTGATAGATCCGGCTGTAGTCTCCTACTTCCGAAACCACTTTTTCTTCGTGGTATTGGCCTTCATCGTCTGTGTAATACAGTGTTCCATAATGTTCTGGTTGATCGACACCAAAGTCATCCTGTTCAGGCATGTAAAACAATTTTAAATGCTCTTCTTGACGGTCTTTTGTTTCTTTCACGAAAGTCCCTTTAGTCCCGTAAACCACAAAACTTGGACGTTCTTTCATTCTGAAATAACTGGATTTCACAGAGACCTTCAAGTTCTTTTCATAATGGAAATCTAAATCAAAGTAGTCATTCATTCGGTCAGCTCCTAAAAGTTGACGGACATCGTAATTGATTTTTCTTGGATTGCCAAAATAAGACAACACTTGATCCACTGTGTGACAGGCATGCGTATACATAAAGCTATCTAAAACATTAAAAGAAGTACTGGCTTCTGGCACTTCTGGACGGAAATAGTCAAAGTGCATATCCAATTCAAACACTTCTCCTAATACGCCACTCTCAATGATTTTTTGAACCGTTAAAAAGTCTGAATCAAATCGGCGATTTTGATAGCATTGTATAAATAAATCTTTTTCTTTTGCCAAGGCAAATAGTTCTCTTGCTTGTTCAGAAGTTTCTGAGAACGGCTTTTCGACTAACACATTTTTCCCGTTGTTCAGTGCTTCTTTCGCTAATGTATAATGACTTTGCGGTGGTGTAGAGATGACAACCAGTTGAATTTCTGGATCAGTCCAGATGTTCTGGATATCTTTTACATACTCTACACCGGGTATAGCCTCCCAAGGAGACTGATCTTTACGGGATAAAATTTTCTTGATGTTAATATCTTCAATTTTACTAGAAAATGGAATATGATATCGATTGGTACTTTTACCATTTCCAATATAAGCGATTGTAAGCATAAGCTTTCCTCCTATATAGTGAGCTCTTTTATTCTCATTTAACCATTTCCAAAAAAAGAAGTAAATGGAAGTCACGGAATAGGTACTTTATTCAAGCTCGGTCCATTTGAAATGAGTTTTTCAGGAATATTTTTTCATTCAGTCTAGATTGACAAAAAAAGCTAACTCAATCAGAATATAAAGAGGAGGACGACTATGCTGATTTCAACTGCACTTCAAGAACAAAAAGAATTCAATAATTCAGAAAAAACTCTGGCAGATTATATTTTGAACCATCGCGAGAGTGTCTTGGAATTTTCTATACAAACCTTAGCCCAACAGACTTTTACTTCCACCTCTACTATTGTTCGCTTTTGCCGTAAAATCGGGCTCAAGGGATACAAGGATTTTAAAATTAAATGGTCTGCGGAACTGCAAAAAGAATACAATGAGATCACCAACGTAAATCCGGATTTTCCTTTTACGGAAGATGATACTTATCCAGAAATTCAAAAAAAGATTTTAGAATTACTAACAGAATCTCTACATCAGACACATGCCATTACCTCAAATGAGCGTATGGGGAAAGCCGTTGATCTTTTACTGAACGCTAAACGGATTGGTATTTTTGCTTATGGCGATACGTATCTTCCTGCTTTGAATTTTCAAAATAAACTAATGAAGATTGATATGCCTGTTCAACTCTCTGTAATCCCTGGAGAAAATCGTCACCTGGCGGCTAATTTTGGCAAAGAAGATTGTGCTTTGATTCTCTCTTACAGCGGGGAAAGCAAAAACAATTACTTTATCACCAACATACTGAAAAAGAATAAGGCCAAGATTTTAGTGATTTCTGCAAATCCAGATTCTCATATCGCTCGTCTAGCTGATTTGCTTCTTCCTGTTGCTAAAAGCGAAAGCACTTCTGTGAAACTCTCAACCTTTTCATCTCAAGCCGCGATCGATTTTATTTTAAATACTCTCTATGGTTGTATTTTTGTCGCAAACTATGAAAAGAATCATACAAAGCGGATTGAATCGGAAACCTTACTTTTAGATGATCGATTTGACTCTTAAAACAGTACATTAAAAACCAGACTCACGAAACCCATTCCTTCTAAGATGGATTCGCTAGTCTGGTTTTATATAGATTTTTTTATTGAATATTACCGAATAATTTAGCTTTTTTAATATCTTCTACAGTCTGCGTTCCTGCCAGCTGCATGACACGTTTCAAGTCTGTCTCAAAGTATTCCAGCACAGAACGGACACCTTTCCATCCCCCAAGTGCTAATCCATAAAGCATTGGACGTCCCAGGGCTACGATATCCGCTCCACTAGCTATCGCTTTAAAAATATGCTCTCCGCGGCGAATCCCACTGTCAAAAATCACTGGAACTTCTCCTCCAATAGCTTTAGCAATCCCTTCAAGCGTATCGAATGAACCCGGTGCACCGTCTAACTGACGGCCTCCGTGATTGGATACCCAGATACCTGAAGCACCTGCTCGAATGGCAATCAAAGCATCTTCTGGCGTTTGAACACCTTTTACGATTATAGGTAATTCAGAGTAACTCGCTAAAAACTCCACATCTCTAGGGCTGATTTTCTGCTTGGATTGTGCGTAAATATTATTCAAAGACATGTTTTCTCCACTACCCGTTAAATAACGAGAAACGATCGGCATACCGAATGGATAAACAAATTGATTTCGGATGTCGGTTTCGCGGTTTCCACTTAAAGTCGCATCCGCAGTAAGAATAATCGCCGTAGCACCGTCTTTTTTCGCTTCATCTACAATCAGTTTGTTCAGTTCATCATCTTTACTCATATACAGCTGGAACCAGCGCGGCGCACCGTTTAACCCTTTTTCGATTTCTTCGAAAGTTGCTCCTGAATAAGCACTGATCGACATGATGGTGCCAAACTCTGCGACTCCCTTGGCTGTTCCCGCTTCTTTTGTTTCGTGTGCTAATCCATGAGCTGCGATTGGTGCCATAATAAACGGCGCTTTGATTTTGTGTCCTAAGATGGTCGTTCTCAAATCCGGATTCTCTACATCTGCAAGTACACGGGGCAAAATGCCTTTATGGTTAAAAGATTCTACGTTTTGTTTCTTTGTGTACTCATCTCCAGAACCACCAGAAATATAGCCGTAACCGCCTTTTGGTATGACTGCTCTAGCCTCTTCCTCCAAATCATACACGTTCACAATGTCTAACGCTTTAATTTCTGTTGGTGCATCGTATGTTTTTTTGCTTTCTACTGTCATCTTATCCCTCCTATTTTTTATAAACGTTAGTTGTATTTGATACCTTTACTTCCTTAAACGAAGATCCTCTGTAAAATATGCTTATACTTATTATAAACCCGTCATTTTGTGATAACGAATACTCCAGCACAATGGGATTTAGCGTAAAAACTACAATTAGCCAGACCTTTCAAAGCTTTTGTGATTTCGTCAGCAACTAGGTAAAATTCATCCTCATCCCAAGAACTCTGGTAAATTTGCCTAGACGCATTTAACGCTTCTCTTGTCTGATAAGCGACGTCTCCAATAAACAGTTCACCTTCATCTTTCAGTGTACTGATCAACTTTTTAATAAAGGTCACTTTATCTTTATCAGATAAATGATGTAGTGCATATGTACTCACGATAAAGTCATACTGATTTGTCGTGACCTGTTCAGGTAATCCATTAGAAATATCCCATTCCATTAGGTTGGCTGAGGGCATTTTCTCTTTTGCTATAGCCATCATTTTAGCTGAAAAATCAATTCCGCTTATTTCATAACCTTTTTCGTATAACTTTTCCGTCAACGTACCTGTACCAAATCCTATATCCAATACTTTCGAATTTGGACGCTTCATGATCTCGTTATAAATACTGTTCAAGACACTTTTATACCCAGCGAATGGATACGCATTATTTTCTTCCGTTACTTCTACTGTTTTATCATATTCTTCTGCCCACAAATCAAAGCCTGTGCTATCTAACAAATCATTTCCCCCTATGTTTCAAAAATCTTTACCTTTTTTAGTTGTTCGGATGGTGCTCTATCACAACTCTACCTTGTGCATCCAATAAAGGCGTTATACTACTCCCAGCCCCTACCCATGTTTGTAAATAATGTACGCCGGTTACTTGATCGACGACAATAGAATATTGTCCTAGATCATCGACTGCTTCAGTCGTTTTCACAACAAATCGTTTTTCAGTTGTATTCTCTGCAATATTTTTGTCTTTTCCAAACATTTAAGCTCACTCCATCCTTAAATTGAATCATTAATGAACGCTAGACTATTTGCACATTCTTAATCTAACTAGGTAAGTCTACTGTATACCTTTACATCTATTATTTCAATCATCTTTCACAAAAAAATCTACAGCTAAGAGTTCTCACTCATTAACTGTAGATTATCTTTTAACGACCCATTTTAAATGTCTCTCGTAACAGAGGAATCAAATCATCTAGCGAATCCACGATATAATCTGTATACTCCGAAAGCTCTGCTCGTGTCCCCGCTCCTGATAAAACCGCGATTCCTGCATAACAATGTTTGGAAAATTCCATATCCGCTACTGAATCACCGATATGAATCACTTCGTTTTTTTTCAATCCCGTACTCATACAGAATGCATCTAGCATCTCAACATCCGGTTTCGCTCGGAACTGTTCACTTGTCCCTAAAAAGTCGATATCCTCTCTCACGCCAAGATACTGTGCCGTCCACTCTGTTACATCCAAGTCATCTGCCGTAGCAATTCCTATTTTGATGCCTGCCGATTTCAATTCTTGAAAAAGGGCTTTTAAATTTGTCAGCGGAATTAGTGCTTCTGGGTGCGCAATCGTCCATTTGTGGTAATGCTCACGCAACTGTTTTAAAATATCTTCTTGATCCATCTTGTTCTCTAGTGATATGACTTCAGCGATATCAATCGATGTTCCGCTAGCAATCGGACTATTAGGAACGAGCTCTCCATTGACAAAACCGATTTGCTTTAATGTTCGGTCACTAGCTTGCTCATCAAGTTCAAAAGCATTTTTCAAAAAATCAATTGTTCCTAGTTCCCATGTCTCACTGAACTCTACTAAAGTACCATCCTTATCAAACAGAATTCCTTTAATCATACAGATTCCACTACATCCTTCCACGTCAGTAGCTTCGGCTCTTTTTCACCGAAGAATACTGGATTTGAAAAGGCGAGTAGTTCTCCCTTTGAGCTGCGTACAGTCACACGAATATAATGATACTGATTTGGCTCCAGCGTAAAGATTTGGCTATCCTCTTTTTGACTCGTCGTAGTGATAACCGAACCATCTACTGTCCACTCGATTTGAATACCTGTGGCGTCAGTAGGTGTTTGAACCACGCAAGATGCGGATATTTCTTTCTCCCAATCTAAAAAGTGATCTCCAATGGTACCACCATTAACGGTTAAGTCAATCTCGTAGCCAAAACGACTGACAAATACCTTCCCTGCAGCAACACCAGCTTTCAATGCTTTTCCATTCAAGGCTTCAGACCAAACATAAGTGGCAGGATCCCCAATAAGGGATGGTAGACTACTATCCGGATATTTTTCCACTGGCAACAGATGAGAATCTGACCCTCCGATTCCAGTGATTTTGTGTCCGTCTTCAAGTAATCTATCCCAAGTCTTCAGAGCCATCTCTGTTGCTTCGATATTATCTTTGTATGTTGGATCATTCCAGATTTCCAGACTGTCCATCTTTGATATTGGCAGTGTTTCAGCTAACCATTTCCACTGTGTTAAAAAAGGATGATTAACCGAATTGAGATGTTGCTCTTCTATCTGTTTGTTGAATGACGAAACAAGTTCTGTTTCTTTGTCCAATACCTGGTACCCTTTATTCTGGAAAGGATGTGTCAATCCAAACAAGCGATTGTAATGACCTAAATCAGAAGTGACTTCAACTCCCGGCAAGACTAGACAATTAAAAGAAAGCGGCCATGAAGTCGGCATCAAATCATGATCCGTTGCCACAAAAAAGTCGAGATCTTGTTTAACGGCTTGTTCCATATTCTGTTCACGTGTCATTTTTCCATCTGAAAATACCGTATGTGTATGGAAGTCTCCTTTGTACCATCTGGCTGTTGTTTCCAGCGTTCGTTCCAAGACTGCTTCATCCAATTCAAAGATGCTAGACCCTTCTTTTTTCCAACTTACTTCATAAGGACGGTGGTTTGGTACTGTACCTGCTTGTCCACCCGTAAGATATTCAATGTCTATTTCTCCAAGAATCGCTTCTGTTTCTTGCTTGTCTGAAATATTGAGTTTATATTCAATTCGCCATTGACCTTTGTGAATGGTGCCCGGCAAAGTGTTCAAGTCCCCTTTTTGAAAAGAAAGATTTTTGATTTCTTCGATATCTGTTCGCTGAACGATGTCTGTGTCCAGTATACTAACCGATCCGGTCGAGGCAATACCACTTTTTTGGGCGCGCAGAATACCTTTATCGTCGAACACTAAAAATCTTAACCAGGAAACTTGCTTTAATTTATACTGAACCTTGATTTGTTCTATCTGTGCTGGCACGTCAAAGGTATGGACGGCCTGATAGCTTGTTTGTTCTGCTTCTTTTTTAATTTCCCACGTCATACATTATTCTCCTTGTGCAGCATCCAATGCTTCTTGTGCAACTTGTTTGGCTTCTTTTAACGCTTCTTCGGCAGAAATATTTTCAAGCTCTACTTTGTCCGCTGCAATCGTTAAAGCATCTGTTATTTGTCCGCCTGTTGGATCCAAGAAGCTTGCTGAGGCAGTCTGTGCTTGTTCAAACGGTATACCAAAAGCTGGATTTTCTTCAACGTAGGTCATGTATTCTTCGTTCGCCAACGTTGATTCTCTTACAGGGATATATCCAATCGCTTTTGTCCATTCTACTTGTGACTCTACACTTGTAAAGAATTCAGCGAAAGCAAATCCTGCAGCTTGTTCTGCTTCATCAGATGAACTTGGCATAGATAAATATAGAGCATTGGCTGCCGGAGCTGGAGCATTTCCGTTCATTCCTGGTTGTACTTTTGAGTCAATAATATCAAAGTCCAGATCTCCTTTATCACCTGATGAACCTAGGTACCCACCGATTTGACCTTGAATCACTTCATCAATTGTACGGTACCAGTATTCCCAGCCTTCTCCCCCAAAGTTCAGCTTGAACGTCTCGTCGTCATGAATCGCGCCACGAACCATTTCCCAGGCTTCGATCCATTCTGGAGAATCAATCATCACTTCGTCTCCTGCTTCATTCAAAATCTCGCCACCATTGCTTCGTGCGATGTCCATCAAATTCGCTGCACCCCACATTGGCGCAAATCCATAATCAACTGCACCTTCCTCTTGTAGCGTTTGACTAGCTTCTAACAAATTTTCCCAAGAAGCAAAAGCTTCATCTGCATCTACGCCCGCTTCTTCAAAGATATCGGAGCGATAATACATCACTTGCGTTGTTCCATAAGCTGGAATGGCATACAGCGTATCGTCAACATGTGCCTGTTCCATGAAAGCATCTAAGAGATCGTCTTGGTTGAAATCCATTGCTTGTTCAATAAAGGGGTCTAGTGGTGCAAGTGCCTGGCTATCTCCGAGTGTATTCACGTATCTATTTTCAAGAAGTACTAGCCCAGGTGCAGTTTGAGAAGCAATCGCTGCTTGCAAGTTCTGATACGTTTCTGAGTAATCTGCTTGTTGCACGCCTTTGATCACGTACTGATCTTGAGAATCATTGAAGGCGCTGATGATTTCTTCCATTTTTTCTCCTGCATTACTACCCAAGCCATACCAGAACTCTGTTTCAACGGTCCCTTCTGCTTCAACACTCGTACCCGTTTCTGATTGCGCTCCATTACCACAAGCCGTTAACAACATACCTGCACCTACTAATCCTGTTAGTGCCGCTTTTTTGTTTTGAATCATCCATTTATACATGTATTTTCCTCTTTTCTTTTTATATAATTTTTTAAGTTACGTTAACCTTTGATTCCTGTATCGCCAATGCCTTTAATTAGCCATTTTTGGAAAATCAAAAAGATTATAAATAGTGGCAAAATGGTGATGACGTTCGCTGCCATAATGGCCGGAAGATTATTTGAAAAAGATCCTTGCGAAGTATAAAACTGTCTCAATCCAACGGTCACCAGATAATTTTCCTGACTTCTTGCAACCAGTGAAGGCCACAAGTAGTTGTTATACATTTGGATAAATGAAATCAACGACATAATGAAAATGGTAGATTTTCTAAGGGGTGCTACGATTTTCCACAAAATACTCCAGTCGCTTGCCCCTTCCATTCGCGCGGCTTCAATTAGTTCACCCGGAATCGTTCTAAATGCCTGCCAAAGTAAGAACACGCTAAAGACACTGGCTGCATTAGAGACTACGATCCCTGTCAACGTATCTAGTAGATTTAAACGTGCTAAGATAATGTAACTAGGAACATACGTAACGGCAGTAGGTAGCATATAAGAAATCAGTAGACTGTTGAAAATAAAAGAGCGTCCTTTGAATTTTATATGTGTCAACCCGTACGCCAGCATACAAGAGAATCCTGCCTGTAATAATACAATGGCAATAGAGGTCACCAGACTATTCATCATATAAAGTCCAAACGGTGCGAGTTCAAGTGCTCTTGAGAAGTTACTCCATTGAAATTCTTTTGGGAATAGCGTGAACGGTACTGCAAGAAGTTCACTTGGAGATTTCAAGGAGCTCAGTAACATCCAGACAAGGGGGAACACAGTCATAAAAGCAAATCCTATTAAAACTGAATAAATGATGACTTTTTTAGTTAAGTCAATCGTCTTTTCTTTTTTCCATTCTTTTTCCTGCGCATCTGTCATGGAGACCGGCTGCGATAAATGGTTTATTTTCATGTTTTCACCTCCTGATTATTGATAGTGGACCCAATACTTAGATAAGCCGAATTGTAATAACGAAATCAAACCTGTAATCACTAAGATAATTGTTGCCAGTGCGGTTGCCATGCCCATATCAAACTGCTCAAACGCTAATTGGTAGTAGTAATACAATAAAGTTCTTGTGCTTCCTGAAGGGCCACCTTGAGTCATAACTTGAATCTGATCATAGGCCTGCAAAGAAGAGATAATTGTGGTTACAATCAGGAACAGACTTGTTGGTGATGTATATGGTAAGTAAACCGTTTTGATCATCTGCCATGGGCCAGTACCTTCGAGCTGACAAACTTCAATAATATCCTTTGGAATTCTTTCAATCGCATCACAGTAAAACAACATACACCAACCGATCCCTTTCCAGACCGTTACGATAATGATTGCCCACATTGCATATTCTGAGCTTTGCAACCAAGCTGGTTGCGGAAGATTGAACCATCCGAGAACCTGATTCAGTACACCGATATCTGGTTGAAAGATCCATGACCAAACGATCGAGATGGCTACAGTAGGCGTAAACCAAGGACTGAAAATTAATGTTTTTAAAAGACTACGCCCCTTGTCTATCTGCTGAACTAAGATAGCTGCCAGAAATCCGAGTATGATTGTAGGAACCACAGTCCATAACGTGAACACAAAGGTATTTTTAAGAACTTCATGAAATACGGATGAGCTCATAATCGTTTGATAATTACCAATGCCTACTGATTCTATCACTGGGCTGATATAGTCCCAGTCAGTCGTGCTTAACCAGAACGAGACAGCTAATGGGACAAACCAGAAAATTAATAACGGCACTAGCGGAAGTACAATAAAAATACTCAAATTCCCAAAAAACTTTAAAGATTTGTGTTTCATCACTGATTTATCCTCCTATCTTTCCTCTAGAAAATACAGTTTCTTCCGTTTGCGTATCAAATAAGTACCCTTGATCTAATTTCAAATCGACTGTTACAGAATCTCCTTGTTCAACTTCTTCTATTGCAGGGATTTTGCCAACCACTGTTTGTCCAATCCCTTCCAAAGAAAAATGAACCAATAGCTCTGCTCCAAGTCGTTCTACGTATTCGATTTTTGCCGGTGTTCCCCGTCCTTCTTTTGAAATCTGAACTTTTTCGGGACGAATACCAAATGTATACCTATCTTCCTTTAAATTCTCGCTGACTGTTCCCATTAAATACGAACCAAGATAGATTTGTCCATCTACAACAGTCACATCTAAAAAGTTCATAGAAGGTGTACCCATAAATCCGGCTACAAATTGATTTTTTGGTTCTTCGTAAATCTCTAATGGTGTACCTACTTGTTGGATGATTCCTTTATTAAGTACAACGATCTTCGTTGCCATCGTCATTGCTTCTACTTGGTCATGTGTGACATAAACCATAGTTGCTCCTAATTTTCGATGTAAGCTCGTAATTTCTTCTCTCATCTTTGTTCTCAATTTAGCGTCTAAATTGGACAAAGGTTCATCCATTAATATTAAGTTCATATCTTTAATGATTGCTCTGCCTAGCGCTACTCTTTGTTTTTGACCACCCGAAAGCTCTTTAGGTTTTCGCTGTAAGTAATCCTCTAGACCTACAATTTTACTAACCTCAGCCACTTTTTCTTTCACGATAGTCTTTTTTGTTTTTCTCACGTTTAGTCCAAAAGCAATGTTGTCTGCCACAGTCATATGTGGAAACAACGCATAATTTTGAAACACCATCGCTAAATTTCTATTTTCCGGTTTCACGTAATTCATCAATTGATGATCAATATACAGTTCTCCTGCAGTAATCTTTTCTAGTCCAGCAATCATTCTAAGGGTTGTGGATTTCCCACAACCTGAAGGACCAACTAATACAACAAACTCCTTATCATTTACAGTCAAATCAATTTGGTTAACGGCTAATTCTGTTGAATCAGCATATGTTTTGGATAATTTTTTAAGTTCAATCGTTGCCATTTATCTATTCGCTCTCCTTCCAAGTTCTAGTTTAGAAAACCAGTGTGTATTTTAAGTAAATTAGAAGTAAATTAAGTGGTTTTTGTGTGTGATTTATATGTAAAAACCAAATAACCCCACAAAATTTAGTAAGCTATACACATAAGAAACGAAAGAAAGAGGGACAGTATGAACGCAAGACAAGAAAATATCGTTAAATACTTTCACACACACCGAACCGTCAAAAACAACACACTTGCAGAAGAGTTCAATGTTTCACTGGAAACGATTCGTAGGGATCTGATGTACCTTGAAAAACAAAACATCATCATCCGTATGCATGGTGGTGCTTATTTGAACAGAGAATTTGTACATGAAACAGATTATTTATACCGTGCAAACTTGAATTCTGTTAAAAAGAAAGTCATCGCTGAAAAAGCCATTCATTTTGTGAAAGAGAATGAGGTCATTGGTTTAGATGTTAGTACGACAAATACTCAAATCGCTATTGAACTGACTCAGCATTTTAAAAATCTGACGATTCTGACAAACTCGATTGTAATCGCCATTGAACTAGCGAAAAGAAGTTCCTTTCAATTGATTTTGCCAGGAGGTTCCGTTAGAAACGAAGAACTCTGTTTTGTAGGAGAGTCTAGTGCGGAGTTTTTCAAGCAATTCCACATGGATGTGTTTTTTATGAGTTTCAGTGGTGTATCCTTGGAATCAGGATTTACAGATTACGGCTTTGGGGAATCACAACTAAAGAAGGCGATGTTCAAGCAAGCGAACCGTATCTACGGAGTCGGCGACTCAAGTAAATTTAGTATCCATTCCTTACTGAATGTCGCCCCATTAATGGGGGTTGAGGGTATTATTACGGACGATGCTCTTGAAGAAAGTACACGTCATGATTTTGAAGTCTGTGGTGTGAATATTTTTTAATAAATTAAATAAATAGTAGTATCTAATACTTTATTGCCTATTCAATTACAACTAGCTTGCATCTAACCAGAAATTTTCGGTATATTAAAAGGACAAACCGTTAGGAAAAAAGAATATGAAGGATACAATGTATGAAATATTTTATCGCAGATATGCACTTCTTTCACGAAAATGTCATTGAATTCAGCCATCGACCTTTTAAGGATGTAGCTGATATGAACGATCAACTAATTAATAATTGGAACAGTGTCGTTCAATCTCCGAAAGACGAAGTTTATATAGTAGGAGATTTCTTATATAGAGGGACTGGCGAGCAAGCCAATGCCATATTGAAAAAGCTACGAGGCAAAAAATATTTAGTTAAAGGTAACCATGAACAATACCTTAAAGATAAAGAGTTTGATCATAGTCATTTTGAGTGGGTCAAAGACTACCACACACTCAAATACTATAAAAGAAAATTCGTCTTGTTTCATTATCCTATTTTGGAATGGGACGGCTATTTTCGCGGATCAATCCATCTTTACGGCCATGTACACGATACACAGACGACTCACTTTGAAACAACCTTAGGACCAAGAGCCGTCAATATCGGCGCAGACATGATTGCATATAAACCTATCAGTATTGACGAGGTTATGGAACTGGTAGATACTAAGTTATCTGCAGAATAATCGATTAAATAGTACGCAACAGGGTGACATCTGACAAATACTATAATCATTGAAAAAAAGACCTGCAGAAGAAATCGAACATGATTTCTTTTGCAGGTCTATGCGTTTAAGTGAAACGTTGATTGTTTATAGTACTTTATCTAAAAAGTCACGTGTTCTTTCACTTTGTGGATTATTGAAGATTTGTTCCGGCGTACCGACTTCAACAATATTTCCTTCATCCATAAAGACGATACGGTCTGCCATTTCTCTGGCAAAGCCCATTTCATGCGTTACAACGATCATCGTCATGCCTTCTTGAGCTAATTTCTTCATGGCTCCAAGTACTTCTCCTACCATTTCAGGGTCCAATGCACTTGTTGGTTCATCGAACAGCATAATGTCAGGATCCATGGCTAAAGCTCTGGCTATTGCCACACGTTGCTTTTGTCCACCAGATAATGAACTCGGATAGGCATCCGCTTTGTCTTCCATACCAACACTTTCTAATAATTTCATAGCCAAGTTTTTGCTATCACTGTCAGATACATTCAATAATTGTTTAGGTGCCAACGTAATGTTGTCTGTTACTGATAAGTGCGGGAATAGATTGAACTGCTGGAATACCATACCAATATTTTCACGTACTTTATTGATGTTTTGAGAAGGATCAGTCAGGTCATGATCATCTACAATCACTTTTCCTGCACTCACTTCTTCAAGCAAGTTCATGCAGCGTAAGAATGTACTTTTACCTGAGCCAGAAGGACCGATGATGACAACAACTTCACCCTCTTTTACTTCCAAATCTAGTCCTTTTAATACTTCTAAATCGCCAAAGCTTTTTCTTAATTGTTCTGTTCTAAGTTTAGTCATTTGCTACTAATCTCCTTTCAATCAGATTAGATAGTTTCGTTAACAAAGTAATGATAATCAAGTAAATTAAAGCAACAATGATCCACATTGGTCCCGACTGATAAGAACGGGCAATAATGATTCGACCAGTCTGTGTTAATTCTACAATTCCAATAACCGATAGAATCGATGTATCTTTCAAAGTAATAACTAGTTGATTGATCAAAGATGGAATCATAATCTTGATGGCTTGAGGTAATACAACTTTACGCATAGAAACGCCATAAGGAAGTCCTAAACTGCGAGCAGCTTCAAGCTGACCTTTTTCAACTGCTGCAATACCACCTCGGACTTGCTCGGCGATATAAGCTGTCGTGTTCAGACTAAGCGTCACCACACCAGCCATAAAAGCTGTAATTTGTATTCCAAGCAATTGTGGAACCGTGAAGTACATAAAGAAAGCTAGTACGATCAATGGAATTCCGCGTAAAACCGTTACATACAAATCTGCAATAACGTTCAAAATCTTGCTAGGTGTTGCACTGAACAAACCAATAATGGTTCCGGCAATCAAAGCAATCGCAAATGAAATCAGTGTCAGCACTAATGTACGACCAAGTCCAGACATCAAGTTTCCGAAATTATTTTGAAGCAAACCGAAGAATCCAAGACTTTGACCAGGTTGAACACTATCGCCCAAGTAAGTTTGCACAATTTCTTCATAAGTTCCATTTTCTTGGATATTCACTAGACCGGCATTGAACATTTCAATTAGCTCCGGATTTGCCCCTTTATTAACGGCAAAGCCATAAGAATCTCCATCTTCTGGATTTGTGGGAAAGCTTAACTCAAGGCCTTGTTGAATCGCATAAGCCATTACAGGATAATCTTCGATAACTGCATCAGAGTGTCTAGAGATAACATCTTCATACATACCCGCTGAATCTTCAAACTGGTTGATTTCAAAGTCATAGCTTTCTTGAAGTTCTGCTGCAAGTTCCGCTCCAGTTGTTCCAACTTTTACGGCTACTGTTTTACCATCAAGGTCTTCATAGCCATTAATTTCGTCATTATCTTCACGAATAGCCATTACGGGACCGGCATCGAAATACGGATCCGAGAAGTCAAATGCTTCTTCACGTTCCGGCGTGATACTCATCGCCGCAATCATACCGTCAACCTGGTTCGACTCAAGTGCTTGAAGTCCTGCACTGAAGTTCATCGGTCTCAAATCAAATTCAAAACCTTGATCTTCTGCGATTGCTGTCAAGATATCAACGTCTATTCCGATATAATTCCCATCTTCATCCTGAAACTCAAATGGTGCGAATGTGACATCTGTAGCGATTGTATAGTTCTGTCCTGTTTCAGCTGCATCCACTTTTACAGGAGATAAAACTAAATTTAATAACAATGTAAATAAAAATAGCATTCCTATTGAGACTTTATTCTTCCTTTTAATTTTCATAATATTCATTAGTACCCCTTTCAATTTTCAATACGACAATACTTAATTATACAGCATGCATCCACCTGAAACAATCGAGAGACCCTCTTGAGACACTATAATTATTAAATAAATATGAGAATAACTTTAGATTATTAGTTAATGTGCTTTACATGTCAGTCCTTTTATGAAATTCGACACTGTTAATTAGATAATAATGAATACTTTCAACTGAATATAATCTAAACTGTTTTTCGATTTTTATAAGTTAATCAGTATAAATATACATATGTGCGTATATTTAATTTTTAAAACATACCCACTTTAAGTAAAAAAATCTACCTTGTCGTAACGATAGATTTTTCAAGAGCACTTTTATTAAATTATTTTAGATAGACTGGGTTACCAATCGTTAGTCGAACATCTTCCTGGTTTTGATACCTTCCGCTAATTTCAACTCTAACGTAGCCTCTAACTAATGTTTTATCGAACCGAAACGATGCACTTGTTTTCGAAAGTTTTATATCTTCTATAATCATTTCGTTTTGAATGACACGTATACGCTTTGGCTCAATATCCAACTCCTTTAAAAGCGGTAAATTTGGTTCAAGACAAGATACTGATATAGTATACGTTCCTGCTGGCACCTTATCGCCAAATGAATAGTTTATGTTCTGACTCGTTAATGTCCATTCTAGTCGAGGAGCTAAAGTAATGTACATGGATCCTTTCTTAAGTGCTGCTTTCATTGTGCTTTGTTCTAATTTTTCCGGTACTTGAACATAAGTAATCCCCGGAAGCAATCCTTTTGCATCTGGACGGTGCCAATCCCTTCCGGCAGAACAAGAAATTTCTATACCTGACTTCAATTTACTCGTCCACAATTCATATGCTTTTTCGCTCCAGAACTGTTTGTGCGGAGCCGTTCGATTCCATATCTCAATATAATCTACTTTCGACCAATCTCGTACTTGAAACTCCCAATGACAACCGGTACAAATTGGATTCCCAATAGCGAAAGGATGTGCAATACCTACTAATCCTTCTGCCTCTTTTACTTGATTGATATGATAATCAATAGACTCAATCGTCGCTGTTCTCCAGTCAACAAATTTTTTCGGATCATGGACTAGCATATGTCCAAAGTAGGTTGTCCATTCAATTCCTCTAAGGATAATCAATTTTTGATCTAACAATTTATCTACTATTTCTTCGTAACCTGAATACGTATTATGATCCGTTAAAATCAATCCTTTATATCCAAAGTCCAAAGCGGATTCAACTAATTCTGTTACTGAAAAATCCCCATCACTATGGTGGGTATGGGCATGTAATTCTACTGGATACTGATTCATCTGCTTATCTTTCCACCTCCACTTGTACGGACACATTAACTTCTTTGGTCGCGATACAATGCGCATTCAACTGAATTTCCCAATCGCCTGCATCTATAGCTTGTTTGACAAAGCCTTTGTCAGATCCATGCTCAGATATGACAATTGTTTGGCGGTTCTCTTTTCTGTGATGTGCGCCTATGTAAGTCTCTTCATAGTTCAGCGAAAGTGTAATCAAATTTTTGAGTGGAAGATATCGTTCTATATTCCCCCATTTTTTCTGTTCGCCTTCTGGTACAAAGCGTTGTAAAGCAGCTAAAATTTTCTCTTTTGCTACTTCCTCTTCTGCTTCATCCGGGTCGTAAGCAAAATGAATGGTGAGCTTACTAGCTGGTTCAATCACGTCAAATGGTAGTTTAATATTGGTTTGGTGGTGATCTTCCGTTAACTGAAGTTCTCGTCTTAGAATCGTTTCTTTCATGATTTTTCCCATTCCTGTTCTCTCATATTGTTGTAAATATATATGCCGGCAGAAACCGAGCAAATTAGGAACATAATAACAGAGAGTGCTGCTGCTTTTTCATAGTCCATATAGCTATTAAACTGATCATATAGTGCAATACCTAACATTTTAGGTGCATTCCCACCCATAAGGTATGGCGTTGTAAAGGACCCTACATTACTCATAAAAACAAACGTTACAGCAATGAGCGCATCTTTATAAGATAACGGAAAAATCATTTTCCAGAAAATCATCCATTTATTCGATCCTACATCTTTAGCACTATCAATAATGGCATCTTGAATACCTGAAAGAGCAGCTAAAATAATCAAAGTAGCAAACGGAATATTAAACCATAAATTCATCAAAATAATGCCTCTATAGTTATACATCCAGCCCAATTGAATTTCGATTCCAATAATTTGACCTATACGACTGATGACACCCGAATCTCGTATAACCATGATGACTGAGTAGACAGCTACCATTCCAGGTATAAACCTTGGTAATAAGTTCATTGCCGCCATCCACTCACTTAATTTTGAATCACTGAACCTAATATATAGAGCCATAATGTAACTAAACAAGATTGTAAGAATGACAGTAGCCAATACGATTCCTAATGTGTAAATAAGATTGCTTTGCTGCAAGGGATTTGTTAAAAAGTAAAGGTAATGCTCCAATGTAAATGCGCCGGTTTCTTTAACCTGAAAACTACGTATTACAGAATTCATGATAGGATAGATGACGAATATCGTTACAACTAGCATAGAAGGTGCAACCATGATATAAGGTAACATCCATTTGTAGTTTTGATGATTTCTTTTGTTTGGTTCGACCAATTTCTTCCCCTCTTTCTAACGTCATACACCTTCCGAACGATTCCTCCCTCGAAGGTCTGAATCGAACTGAAGGTGTATGCGAGATAGTTATACAATTTTCTATGATGAGGTTAGTCTAGTGGTGCGATTTCCTCATCCCATCTTTCTGTTAATTCTGTTCCTAGAGTTCCTGTACTTGTTACACGGAATTTTGAAATATCTAGTCCTTCTAATAAAGTTTTATTATTTGAATCAAAATCACTACTATCAATTAATGGAATAGCTGCCATCTGATCCAGTAAGATTTCTTGTACTTCTTTTGATACCATAAAGTCCATTACAGCGTGGCGAGCTTCGTCGCTGGCTTGACCAATAGATGGCATTGAAAGAGCATCAACATTTCCCGTAAATGCAGGATCTATTTGAGTGATCTTGATAGATTCTGGCAATGTACCTTCACCTAATTGTTGAATGGACATATCTGCCCAAGCAGGAATCATATCGACTTCTTGTGCAGCCAATAAATCAAGTGTTCCTTGGTTTGTATTCGGGTAAATCGTTTGTCCACCTGTTTGATACAAGTAAGGATGTAGCTCTTCTAACAAATCAAACCCTTGATCCCACTCCGTTTTCCACTCAGGATCGTCAGACGTTAACGCTTCTTCAGGTAAGAAGTTATAAACAGACGTTGCTACAAACGAAGAACCCGCTCCACCAGAACCTGGACTGTTATAAGAAAAGCGTCCTGGATGATCTTTGATCCATTGATACAATTCTTCAGATGTTTGAGGTGGTGTTTGAACAACGTCAGAGTTGTAAGCTAAAACAACCGTTGTTCCTCGGTAAGGTAATAGATATTCTTCTCCCACAGCTACAGAAGATATTAAGTTTTCTGCGTTTGGAACTTTACTGAAATCAATTGGATCAAACAAATTTTCGTCAGATTCTGATATGTAAGAAGCATATTCAGCATCAGATAGTAAGACCATATCAAAATCTGTGTTCTCTTCTCCAGCTTCATAAGCAGCTAACAATCTATCTTGAACACTTTGAGCTCCAGCACCTGACAAAACAAACTCTACGTTTAATGAATAGTCTTCTCCATATTCACTATCATTGAACGCTGTCTGAATTTCACTCATGGCCTGACGTACATTGTCGGACCCTCCAGCCCAAAGTGTTACTTCGTTGGGTGAACCTTCACTAGCTCCTCCAGCCATATTACATCCAGCTAATAATGCTGCACACGCAAATACTGATAATCCCCATTTTTTATTCATTCTATTTATGCTCCTTTTTTATATAATTGAAATTTTTTAATATCGAAGAAAACCTCTTGTCTTTCACTTAACTGAGTTGCTTGCTCCCTTGGTACAAAAGCTTTAATGACTAAACCTTCGTAGTCAATCAATACAGATGCATAATGTCCTAGCATCATAATAGATTGCACGATACCTCTAAATTCACTAGCTTCTGACTCAGTAATCTTAATATCTTCTGGTCTGAATGCTTTACTGCTGTTATCTACTTCTAAGAAATTCATTTGACCAATAAAAGAGGCCACATAAGCGTCTTTTGGTGCATCGTAAATCTCAGACGGGGTTCCAACTTGTGCCATTTCACCTTTATTCATAACAACGATACGGTGAGAAAGCGCCATAGCTTCTTCTTGATCATGGGTTACAAATACAACTGTGATATTTAATTCTGATTGTATTCTCTTTAACTCTTCACGCATCTGCATTCGAATTTTTGCATCCAAGGCAGAAAAAGGTTCATCAAGTAAAAGGACTGCCGGCTTCAGTAATAAAGATCTGGCTATCGCAATTCTCTGCTGTTGTCCGCCTGATAACTGGGTAGGATATTTTTTCTCAGTTCCTTCCATTTTCAACAAAGCGAGCATTTCTGTTATATCTTTTTTGATTTCTTTTGCTGGAATTTTTCGTAATTTCATCCCAAAAGCCAGGTTCTCGTACACCGTCATATGTGGCCAGAGGTTATAACTCTGAAAGACCATGCCCGTCGGACGCTTTTCTGGTGAAAGGGTTGTGACATCTTCTCCGTCGATTTTCACCTTCCCTGATGTCACTTCGTTGAAGCCACCTAAAACTCTTAAGATCGTTGTCTTTCCACATCCAGATGGACCTAATAGTGTTAGAATTTCTCCTTCATAAATATCTAAGTTCACATCTCTAACGCCATCTCCATTAGGATAGGTTTTGAAAACTTGTTCGATTTGTACTTTAACTGGTTTTTGTGACAATATCGTTACTCCTGTTCTTTCCAAATAGTTTATTTAACGTGTTAATTGATTTTGATCCCTTTTGAAAGTGCTTTTGGTCCTATATATTTCCTGAATAAGAATAAAACAATCGCAGAAGGAATCATTAGGATAAGTGCAAATACGGCTCCTGCAGCTGGTGGATAAGAAAAGATGATGCCATACATAGAGGTCGCCATGGTTTGGACTTTCGGGAATCCTACTAAAAGCGTTCCTTGTGCTTCATCCAGTGAACCTAAAAATGTGTAAATTGACGCAATGGCTATTCCGGGAGCTGCTAAGGGGAGTGTCACTTTCATAAACGTTCTAAAAGGCCCGGCACCTACATCGCGAGCCGCTTCCTCTTGCTGTTTATGCACGCTTCTGAAAGCACCCGCGGGCAACCAGACCATAAACATCAATGTATTAATTAAATGAATGATTAATACTCCTTGGAAAGTCCCCATTAAATTCAAGCGATAAAACAAAATACCTATAGATGTATATAATCCAATTTTTGGAAAAGCGTTTGAGAATAAAAAAGAAAACATAATCATTTTTTTGCCTTTGAAATCAAATCTTGCTAAGGCATAAGCAGCTGGTAAGCAAATGATTAGTGATAATGAAGTACTTAAAAATGCAATCAAGAATGAATTTACAATGGAATCAATCAAATTCTGCTGGCTTAAAATAAAGTCCCACCATTGAAGTCCGAATTCTCTTGGGATAACATCGGGAAACTGGTAAACATTGGCGAAGGCTAGCATAAATGTATTCATCAAGGGGCCATAAAAGATTAATAGAAACACAGAGAAAATGATGAATTCAATGAATTTCTTTCTACCGACTGCGTAGTAGAATCGTCTAGGATTCAACATTTTAATCATGTCTACAAAACCCATTGAAATACTTGAAACAATATATTTTTTACGGTCTTTCGGTAAATTGGCCAATCTGTTGTCTAGCTCCCTTCTTTTCTATATATTCAAGCGTTCGCTTGCTTGTGACGTTGTACAACTCTTGTTGTTCAAATGCTTGAATCATTTCTAAATTATCTACTGTCCATACAGATAGTTGGATATTATTCTGATGGCAGAGCTCGATCCACTCTTTTGTGCAGAATCCATAGTAAAGGTTCAAAGTATGTAATTTATACTTTTTACAAAAATAATGGAGTACATCGAAATGAGCTTTCTTCAGTTCTTGTATTTTGTAGATATTTGGTAGACAATTTTCAATATTGTAGAGTATTTTGTCTCTATCCCAGATAGAAAGATGAGAAGGTTCAACCGTTCCTGAAAAGAGCACTTGATCAAAAAGATTTCTCTTTTCTGCAGTCCACTGAACTTCTGCTTCCAATCCTTTTTCTTTTAAATCACAGTTGATGAGTATTTTAGAACTTCTTTTGGAAATATGCTTGAATGCAGCGTCTAATTCAAGTAGACAATTCGTTGAATCCATAGAACTAATGGCATCATGACTTAAATAAAGTTGACCATTTTGAGCACGTCTCACATCTATTTCAAGGCAATCCACATTGTAGTCAATCATTTTATCAAGAAATTCTAAACTATTATTCGGTGTACCATCACTTCCAGAATGAGCGGTCAGTAACATTTATGATTCCTCCCTTTCTTTAACTGTATGTTCAGTATAAAAACCGGCTGTAAAGATTCCTCCCTTTCTTTTGTTAATTCCCATATCTCTACTTTATAGATTGTGTAAATTCGCCACATTTTTGTGTGCTTTTGTGGATATTCTTGAATTTTTGAATAGACAAAAAAGTAGAGGATACATGCTAGTGCACGTATCCTCTACTTTTTCTTTATTGTCTCAAGTTGACAGATTACCTTGTATTTTTTTCAATCTATCAGGATAATCTGTTATGATTCCATAAAGTTTGGCGGCTTCCGCTTTTTCTAAATCAGATTCTTCGTTAATCGTCCACATGTTTATTTTCAGACCAAATTGATGGATCTGTTCAATGACTGTCTCGTTTAGCTGACTTGCCACTGGATGAAAATAATCCATCCCTATATCAACGGCTTTTTGAATCGTTTTTTCACTACAATCAATCGTCAGCAAGCCCGTTTGAACGTCAGATTCTAACTGCTTCACTCGAATCATATTCTCAACGTAAAAAGAAGATATAATTATTTTTTCCTTTATATCGAACTGCTCTAATAGTTCAAGTACTTTCTGTTCCAGACCTGTTGGATCACCCGAAGCTGTTTTCAGTTCAATATTGGTAACTATTCCTGTGTTCGATACCCAGCTTAAGTATTCTCGAAGTGTAGGAATGTTTTGGTCTTGTATTTCCGCATTCTTTTGGGAGTGTACAGATAGTTTTTGAAGTTCTGAAAGGGTAAACTCTGTTAAAGTCCCTTTTCCATTCGTCAACCGTTCCAGTGTATCATCATGAAAGATGACTACTTCTCCATCACTCGTTAACTGCACATCCAGTTCAATACCATCAGCTCCTGCTTCAACTGCTTTTTCAAAAGCAAGCATGGTATTCTCCGGAAACTGACCACTGAACCCTCTATGTGCGAAGTTTAAACTACTCATGATACTAGCACCTCCTCTTTAGATGTTTCTTCTGATTCAAATGGCATACGAAGTAACGATTGTTCGGTCTCTTGGTCGAATAAATGCCATTTATTGAAATTGACTTTCAAGTGCACCAAATCTCCATAAGCAATTTCTGCATCTGAAGGAACTCTAGCAATCATTAACTGTTCTCTGTCTTCTACATGGAAAAAGATATAGGTATCGCTCCCCATGTTTTCAACATTTTCTACCGTTACACTAATGGTTTCGCCGTTTTCATCTTCTGAAAGTTCGAACGCTTCCGGTCGGACACCTGCATAGACAGGTTGCGTTACCGCTTGTTTTGGGAGTCTGTTTTGAATACTACTCCCCATCGTCATGCTTTGGTTCTGGAAGTAGATATAACTTTTATCATCTTCCACATGTAAAGTAGTAGGAAAAATATTCATCTGAGGACTACCAATAAATTCTGCAACAAATTTCGTCTTTGGAAAAGCATATAGATTCAGCGGTGTATCCACTTGTTCTAAATGACCATCATTCAAGACAACGATACGATCGCCCATTGTCATTGCCTCTGTTTGATCGTGCGTAACATAGATAAACGTTGTCTGTAGTTTCCTGTGTAATTTAACGATTTCAGAACGCATAGCTACTCGAAGTTTGGCATCCAGATTCGATAATGGCTCATCTAGTAAAAACACTTTAGGATTACGAACCATAGCTCTGCCTAATGCGACTCGTTGACGCTGACCGCCTGAAAGTGAAGCCGGTTTTCTACTAAGATACTCCGTTAGTCCTAGCACTTCTGCCGCTTCTCGAATACGCTCGTCTCGTTCTTCTTTTTTGATTTTTTGCATCTTCAAAGAAAAGCCAATATTATCGTAAATCGTCATATGAGGATATAACGCATAATTTTGAAAAACCATTGCGATATCGCGATCTTTAGAAGGCATATGGTTCACTAATTGATTTTCAAAATATAAACCACCATCAGAAATTTTTTCTAATCCTGCAATCATTCTTAAAGTCGTTGACTTCCCACAACCAGAAGGTCCAACAAAAACAACAAATTCTTTATCTTTGATTTGTAAGTTCAATGGCTTTACTGCGACTGTGTTATCATCATAAACTTTACTGACCTGTCGCAATTGTACTTCTGCCATACCTGCACACTCCTTTTGAATTATTCTGGGGAATTCACTAAGTTATAGTTTTCTAGCGCTTCATTGATTTGATCAGCCATTTCTTGAGCAGCTGCTTCGGGAGTAGATGAACCATTCAACATATTCTCAATTTCATTTTCAACGATTTGACGTGCTTCAGGGAAGACGCTTAGGAAAGCTCCTTGAGATTCTGGATTAGAAGCATGTAACTGATCAATCGCTGTCTGGAATTGAGGGAAATTCTCGATATTTTGTTTAAAGACTTCTTCTTCATGAGTTGCTGTTGTAATCGGGAAGTACCCAGTTGCAGAAGCCCATTCAGCTTGAATTTCAGGTGAAATTAGATATTTGATAAACTCCCAAGATGCTTGAGCTTTATCTGAATCTTCATTATCAAGAGCCCATACAGATGCACCACCGATAGATACGCCGCCTTGATCTTCTTCAGAAATGGAAGGAAGATAAGCTGTTCCCACTTCAAATTCTCCGCCAACTTCACTAAGAATCGAAGAAAGACTTGCAGTTGAACCAATCATCATGGCTGATTGACCAGATACGAATTCAGTAGATCCTCCGTCACGACCTACATTTGGAGCTGCATCAGATTCATAAAGAGCATACCATTCTTCAAGTACATTTTGCATTGCACCATTCTTGATAAATTCGACTTCAGTTGGAATCGCCTCACGACCATTTCCATTGTTTGCGAACTCAAGTCCTTGCTTCGCAATAAATTGTTCTACGAACCAGCCATAAATATTCAATGAAATCGGCATTTGTGCACCTGCTTCAGTTAAAGCATCTTTCATTTCACCAATTTCTGCTAGAGTAGTAGGTGCTTCTTCAATTCCAGCTGCTTCAAACATGGCTTCGTTATAGTAAAGAACTGGTGTAGAAGAATTAAATGGCATAGAATACAAGTTATCTGCTACTGTGTAATACGCAGCAATGTTCGGTTCGATTTGAGAAATATCGTAATCTTCTGAATCAATAAATTGTTGCATCGGAATCGTCAAGTCAGAATCAATCATATAACGTGTTCCAATATCATAAATTTGTACGACATCAGCATCTAAATTCCCAAGTGAAGCACTTCTTAATTTTGTAATCGCATCATCATATGTACCTTGGAATTCAGATACAACAGTAATATCTTGATCATTTGTTTCATTGAAATTATCTACGATGGCTTCAAGCGCTTCTCCGCCAGCACCACCCATTGCGTGCCAGAATGTGATCGTTTGACCTTCGGCTGAAGCATCTTCTGTTACAGTATCTGATAATTTAATGCCTGCGTCTTCTGCCTGTGCTTCTGTTTCAGCGTCCCCCGCACATGCTGCAAGTGCTAGTAAACTTGTTGCTGATAAAGCCAGTGTTTGAATCCATTTTAGTTTCTTCATTTTAGTTGTTTCTCCTTTTTTGTGTTTTAGTTTTAATGGGTTAACCTTTTACTGAACCTGAAAACAAGCCTTTGACAAGTGATTTCTGTCCGACAACAAAAATCAGTAGTGAAGGAATCAATACGATAACGACTCCTGCAAGCATGAGCACAATGGATTGTGAATCGACACTGTTCATCATGCTTACACCTATCTGCACTGTTCGTGCATTATCAGAACCCGATACGAGTAGTGGCCACATATACATATTCCAAGCATTGATAAAGGCATTTACAGATACAGCCCCAATAGCTGGTTTGCTTAGTGGTAAAAGAATCTGAAAAATGAAGCGCAGATTACTACAGCCATCTATTTTAGCTGATTCATATAGTGCAATCGGAAAACTTTTAAAAAATTGTCTGAACAAAAAGATGGTCGTAGCCGATGTCAGAAACGGTACAATCAAAGCTGGAAAACTATCCAACCATCCCCACTGACTGATTTGCAGGTAATTGGAGACAATCGTCGCTTCTCCCGGTACCATCAAGGTGGCTAGAACTAAAGCGAATATCACTTCTTTTCCTTTTGACTCTAAAAATTCAAAGGAAAATGCTGCGAGTGCTCCAGAAACTAATTGTCCCCCCGTAATACTCAATGACACAATAAATGAGTTGAATATATATCTACCTAAAGGTGCTGCTTTAAAGGCATCTCTGTAATTAGAAAACTGCCAAGCTTCTGGTAAAAACTGAAACTCTGAAGTATAAACTTCTGATGGTGACTTCAATGACATTGTCACCGCATATAGCAATGGAAAAAGTACGACACTGACCAATACAATGTTGACTGCTAGTAACGCAAATTTTGTTAGATTTTCTTTCATTTCTTGTTTTTTGATCAATGCCAGTTGTTCTTCGTCCATTACAAATGGTTGTGTATTTTCTTCTATATGAACCGCCAACTTAAGTCTCCTTTCTCTGCGTTCTGAACATGAGCACAGTTAAGATAGATATGATAATAAATAAAATAACTGATTCTGCGGAAGCTAGTCCGAACCGGAAATTCTGAAAAGCATTGCGGTAAATATCATGTACAATAACATTTGTTGATTGTCCTGGTCCTCCAGAAGTTAAGATTCTGATTTGTCCAAACGATTGGAAAGCTCCGATAATATTAACAACAATGACATAGAAAGAAATATGTTTTAATCCAGGCAACGTGATATAGAGAAATTGATTCCATCCATTTGCCCCATCAACTGATGCACTTTCATACAAGCTACCATGAATATTTGACATCCCTGCACTAAAGTACAAGAAATTGATCCCACTGTTCAGCCAGCCTGTTAAGACCGCTACACTTAATAGAGCCCACTTTGGATCTGCTAGCCAGTTGATATTTGTTCCTAGTAGTTGATTGACTGCTCCGATATTCTGATTCAACATAATCCCAAACACCATAGCGATTCCGCTGGAAGCAATCGCCATAGGCATCGCATATACAGTAGAAAAGAATCGGAGTCCTGGGAACGTTTTATTACATAAAACTGCTGTTAAAAATCCAAATCCCATTCCAATTACCAATACGATCATCACGTATTGTGCAGTGACCAGCAAGCTGTTCATGAAAGACTCTGAGGTCATTAAGTCGGTATAGTTTTTAAGTCCTATAAATACTTTTTCAATACCACGGTTGTCTGTTAAAAACATACTTCGGTATATCGTTCGCAAGAATGGCCAGTATGTAAACATAAAAAAGATACCAATAGCAGGTATTAAATACATATAAGGTTCTACAGACCATTTGCGTTTCTTGTCTTTTTGATTTATCCTTTTTCCTTTATCTGTAATGAGTGGTTGTTGATTGAGTTGCATAGCGTTCCTCCAATTAAAAGTCCGTATTCTATTTCTCAACAGGCTAATCTTAACAAGACTATGTAAAATTCTTGCCAATCTCCTTTGGTATTATTGTTAAGATTGTAAAGTTTCTTTATCTATATATAAGTTAAGTATGATTTGTAAAATTAACGTGAATAGACTATATATCCTGTCTTTAATACGCTATGCTAATAGTTCACCCCCTTTGACAGGAGAAATGATCTAATGTTTCGTAAGTATTTTTCTATTATTGTAGTAGCTTTGCTAGGTATCGGTACTGCGTTTTTCTTCTATAAAAATACCCTTTCTGAGAAACGACCTACTTCTTTACCAGATGATTTTGTCTTAATTGCTCATAGAGGCGCCAGCGCATACGCGCCTGAGCATACGCTGCCTGCTTTTCAAATGGCATACGATTTAAATGCTGATTATCTTGAAATTGATTTACAACAAACAAAAGATGGCGAACTCGTCATCTTACATGACGAAACACTTGATAGAACGACTGATGGTACCGGGCGCGTTAGTGACTTTACTTATGAAGAACTAAAAACCTTAGATGCAGGTACTTGGTTCAACGAAGCTTATCCTGACAAAGACAAAGCATATGAACAATTTGAGGGATTGCCTATTATCCGTCTAGAAACTCTTTTTCAAGAATATGGGCTGAATGCCAACTATTATATTGAAACGAAGAGTCCTGAGATTTATCCATATATGGAAGAAAATTTATTGAATCTTTTAGACCAATATCACTTGTTAGATGACGCTGGAGATGCGCAAAAGCTTTTACTTCAATCTTTCAGTGAAGAAAGTCTTCAAAAAATTCATCAATTGAATCCTGAGATTTCTTTGATTTAGTTGTATCATTTCAAAAATACTTCCGCACAGTTAACGAGTGATCAGCTAGCATCTGTTGCCTCTTATGCTAGCGGAGTTGGGATCAACTATGCCGCTTTAAACACAGACTTTTCAAATAGTCTTGCTTCAAAAGACTTACTTTTGCATGTTTACACGGTTAACTCTTTTGAAGAAGGTCTTGATGCTTATGGTATGGGCGCTGATGGGATTTTCACTAACACTCTAAAAGAATTCAAACCTACTGACTAAAAAGCGTATGTAACATATAAATGGTTTAAATGCATTGAGTGCTCGTTTTCTACTCATCTATTATTGATTGAGTTAATCCTTTACTTTGAAAGTACTTGATTGACCGTATATCGTTAGAGAGTGAACGCAAAAAAGCCAGAATAGCTTGAGTTCAGCTATCCTGGCTTTTGTTTTCTTAAAAGAAGCTTTTTTTGAGCTTTTTGATTTCCATTACTTTTTTGACTTCCATTGCTTTTTTAACTTCTATCACTTTTAATGCCGCTACTGCAGCTCCAATTGCCACAAGTCCAATAGTTGAAAGTGCAGGATGTTTTTTTGCTTTAACCATAAGGCTTTTCGGTCTATGCCAACCTAAATTTGCTCCGCGTTCGTAAAGATCTTCTTTTGGTTCAAATAAATTTCCTGCTTCTGGAGCTGGAGACGACTGATTCTCGTCGTAATTTGTTTGGAATGTATTGATTTCCATCAGTTTATCCGTGATTCTTGGATGAACCATCCCGAAGATAGAAAAGAATTTCGCTTGTGTACCTACATACATGTCGCGTGTAGGATGTTCAGCTACATGTAAAATCGCTTCTGCAACACTTTCTGGCGGGTAGACAATTCCTTTATGTGTCGGTTTTTTATCGATATAGCTAGTTGCATGATCTGTATACGGTGTATCTATTCTGGCTGGGTGTATCTGAGAAACAACGACCGGCGCATGCTCTTTTTCAAGTTCCATACGAATCCCATCTGTAAATCCTCTGATAGCATGTTTACTAGCAGAATAAATTGACTGTACTGGGAAAGCACGATTGCCGACGACACTCCCTAAATTGATAATTGATCCTGGTTCTCCTTTTTCTTTGTAATGTGCAACGGCTTTTCTAGTTCCGTATACGATACCCCAGAAATTAATATCAAAAAGATGACGCATATCTTCTACTGGTATCTCTGCAGAATATCCATATAACGCTACCCCTGCATTATTAACCCAAGTATCAAAGCCACCGAAGTGTCCAATAGCTCTATCTGCAATTTTATCAATATCTTCTTCCTTAGAAACATCTGCCACTACATATACAGACTCTGTTCCCCTTACTTTCAACTCTTTTTGAAGAATGTTCAACGCCTCTTCATTTCGAGCCGCAAGTACTAATTTTACACCTTGTTCCGCTGCCATTCTCGCAGTAACAAGTCCAATTCCACTTGTTGCTCCAGTGATTACCATTACTTGATTTTTTAATTTTTTCAATTTCAACTTCATACTATTTAAGGGCATTCCTGTATCTATCGTTCTCTGATCCATTATAAAGTCCTCCTTAAGAATTTGTTCATCTAATTTACACTTATCTTAAGGAAAAAATGTAGACGTATACAACTAATACGCTTAAAGTAACGGATATTATTTCATTTATAATTAAAAACCTCTTTTTCTTTTCGTACGTTCACTTTTTCTAACACATATGTCCATTAAATACTGTATACTGTGTATATCGTCATAATCTAAATCTAAAAGGTGAGATACATGTCTGATAAAACAAAATCTAAAATCATTTCTTTTCTTGCTGCTTTTTTACTTATTATAGGCCTTATGTTCTTAGCTGCAGAACCTTTGCAAAATTTTTTAGTGCAACGAAGGAGCGCAGAAACGTTAACAGTTACTACATCTGATATAGAACAAAACCTTTCTTATGCAGATGGGAATTTTGATTTTGAATCCGTTGAGGAAGTCTCTATCACAGATGTCCTCAAAGCGCAGTTGTCTGCTTCAGATTTACCTGTGATTGGTTCGATTGCCATTCCGGAAGTTGGCTTGCACCTTTCTATTTTAAAAGGTCTCTCAAACAACAACCTTTTGACTGGCGCAGGAACGATGAAGCAAAATCAACAAATGGGACAAGATAATTATGCACTGGCAAGTCATAATATGAAGGATCCCACTTTACTATTTGCACCTCTTCACAGGGCCGAAATAGGTATGAAAGTTTATCTGACAGATGCTTCAAATTTTTACGTGTATGAAATTGTTACCCATAAAATCATTGATCCCACGCAAGTTTCTGTAATCGAAGATACAGATGAAGCCTTGGTCACCTTGATTACCTGTAACTATGATGGTGATAAACGACTTTTAACTCAGGGTACATTACTTGATACTATTCCTGTTGACGAATCAGAAGAAATTGCTTCCTATTTTTATTTAAACGAATCAATCTAATTCAATTTCATTTCATGCTAAAAAGCCACTACCCTAAGATTTCAGGGTAATGGCTTTTTTAGTCTATGCTCACTTAATTTAGTCTACTATTTTTACGCTTTATTTTTTCTTTTTCTATTTTTGAAGAACAATGCTCCTGCAAGTCCAATCAATCCTAAACCAATTGCTGTCAGAGTGATTGTATCTGCGCTAGAAGTCTGAGGTAAGAATCCACTAGGTCTAGACGATGGTCCACGAACACTATCTCTACCTGGTACGGTTCCAATCTGTCCTCTTCCTGCTGACATAACCACTGTATCACTCATCATTTCTTCACCGTCTCTTGTAATCACAGTGTAAACTCTGATGATTTCTCCTGAAGCGACTGGTCTTCCTAAAGGAATATTGAAGCTTCCATCAGCATTGACGGGTCCTCTGATAACTGTTCCATCAGGTAAGACGACTACAACTTCGATTTCAGAGCCTTCTGGGAGTTGAGATGGCGGTGTAGTTGTTCCACCAACTGAAGTATCCCCTGGTCTGATTGGATTGACTACTGGTGTTCCCGGAACGCCTGGTTGTCCTGGTGTTCCCGGTCCTCCCGGTTGTCCTGGTGTTCCTGGTGTTCCTGGTCCTCCCGGTTGTCCTGGTGTTCCCGGTCCTCCCGGTTGTCCTGGTGTTCCTGGTCCTCCTGGTTGTCCTGGTCCTCCCGGTTGTCCTGGTTCGCCTGGTCCTCCTGGTTCGCCCGGTTCACCCGGTTCACCCGGTTCACCTGGTTCACCTGGTTCGCCTGGTACCAAGCCAGCTACCGTTGCAAACGCTGGAAGGCTCATTCTCATTTCCTCTCCGTTGAAAGCAACCATTCTAACTGTAATCCAACTTCCAGGAACCAAATCAATTCCATCTAATGATAATCTAAAGAATCCATCTTCATCTACTAGAACTCTAAATGTTTCATCATATCCTTCAATCGTAATATATGCCCATAATTCCGTTCCTTCAGGCAGATTGGATGCAATATCTGGTGTTCTACCAACTAATTCAGTTGAATTTTCAAATACTGGTCGAATTGTAGGAACGGCCGGTTCAAAATCAGCCCATTCGTTACCTGGTTCCTCTGGATCTACCGGTACTTCTCCTGCACCTACTGTTATTACAGATGGCATACTGGAAACTGTTTCGTCTCCATTCATCGCTACGATTTCAACATTTAGCAAATCTCCTGCAGTTAACGTTACACCGTTGAGAGAGAAAGCAAATGTTCCATCTGGATTAACCATGACCATAAATACTCTTCCATCTGGTAGTGTCAGTCTGGCAAACAGCACTGTTCCTTCTGGATAACGATCTAGTGTATCAGTTGTTCTACCTGTTAGAACTGTAGAGTTTTCAGTTACCGGATCGATTGCCGGAATGAATGGTGTGATGCCATCGAAAATACCTTCATCTGGTTCTTCTTCTCCGGGTTCTTCTTGACTAGATCCGATAGTCACTTCGGCTGGCAAGCTTTCTACTCTGTCACCGTTATATTCTCCTACGATGATAACCGAGATGGTATCTCCTGGTTCTAACTCTCTACCTTCTAGATCTATTTCAAATGTTCCATCTTCGTTGACAACACCTGTTAAGACTTCTCCATTTGGCAATGTCACTTCAACAGTGAGCGTAGCACCTGCCGGTAAACTAGATGGTAGGTTTGGCGAACGTCCTGTAATGGTTTCAGAATCTTCTGTAATTGGATCTACAGCTGGAACGCCTGGAACAAAGTCTGCCCATTCATCAACTGGATCTACAATTTCTGGTCCAACAGTAACAGTTGAAGGATCACTTGTTTTCGTTTCATCTCCTCTAGAAGCTTCGATAACAACTGTGATTGTGTCTCCTTCACTCAGCTCGACATCGATTGGTACAGTAAACGTTCCATCATCATTTACAGGAACTCTTACTTCTTCTCCGTTAGGCAATGTTACGACGACTTCCAGTTCTGTTCCTTCTGGAAGGTTCGCTGGAATATCTGGTGTTGAACCTGTGATTTCTTCTGCGTTTTCTGGTACCGGATTAACTACTGGAATTGCTGGAGTATAGTTATCCCAAGCATCATCCTCATCAAGTGCACCTGCAGTGACAGTTACAATAGAAGCCCCACTGGTTATCGGATCATTTCCCTCTCTTGAAGCAATGATTACGACTGAAAGTAAGTCGCCTTCTTCTAGAGCCACGCCTTCTAGTGGGAATTCGAATGAGCCGTCTGGATTTACTACTACATCAATTTCAGTACCATCTGGCAGCGTAAGAACAGCTGTCAAAGTTGTACCTGTTGGTGTATTTTCTGGTGTATTTGCTGTAAATCCTGTTAGTAAGGTTGAATCTTCTGTTACTGGATTCAAGCCTGGAATCGCTGGTGTAAATGCCGCCCACTCTTCATCCGGATCAACTGGATCAGTAGGATCGACTGGATCAATTACACCTGAACCAATCGTGATTGTAGCAGGAGTACCTGTAGCTGTTTCATCTCCTAGTGTCGCAACAATCGTTACTGTAATCGTTTCTCCTTGTGTTAATTCAATCCCATCTAACGGTAAACTAAACGCTCCATCAACGACCGGTACCGTTTCAGTTCCACCTCCTGGTAACGTAATCACCGCGTTGAGTACTGTTCCTTCAGGAAGATTGGCTAAGATATCCGGTGTTGTTCCTGTCAATTCAGTAGAGTCTTCTGTTACTGGATTAACAGTCGGTACCGCAGGAATATAATCTCCCAATCCGGGTGCTGGTTCTGGATCGACCGGATCAACCGTACCTGTACCAACAGTCGTACTAGCTGTACCACTGAATCTTGGTTCTTCCCCTTCTCGTTCCGCTCTTATCGTTGCTGTAATAATTGACCCAGCTTCGAGTGAGCCTGCTGGAACTTCAATAGTGAAGACTCCATCTACAACGTCTGCTTCAACTTCTCCAATTCCTGGAATACTGAGTACTGCAAACAGTGTTGCATCCGCCGGTACTGCATCTCCAACATCTACTGTATTCCCGCTAACAACTGTCGAATCAGCATCCACTGCATTAAGTGTCGGAGTCGCTGGTGTATAAGCCTCCCACGCTTCATCTGGATCTTCTGGAAGTGGATCCGGTGTCCCTTCACCAATTGTAATAGTAGCTGGCGCACTAGTTAATGATTCTTGCCCTTCTAACGAAGCCGTAACGGTTGCAGTAATCGTTTCTCCCGCTACGAGTGCCGCACCTGCAAGTGACGTACTGAATGTGCCGTCTGCTGCGACCGTCTCAGTAACTGTTCCTAATCCTGGAATAGTGAAAGTGACTGTCAGTACTGTTCCTTCTGGATAAGTTCCTGCAATATCATTTGTGCTACCGTTTAAAACTGTGGAATCTTCTGTAACTCCTGCTAAACTAGGAATCGCCGGAGAGTATCCTAACCACGGATCAGCCGGTTCCTCAGGTTCTTCTGGAGTACTTGGACCACTTGATCCTACTGTTGTTGTAGCTGGTAAACTGACTTTCTCTTCTCCTTCACGGACAGCAAGGATGGTTGTTAAAATTTCTTGTCCTGGTGTTAAAGCATTTCCTTCCAAATCAACTGCGAATGATCCATCTTCTCCAACTGGCGCTGTAAGCGTACCTCCGCCTGGTAAAGTTACTACCGCAGTTAAAACTGTACCTGCTGGTACTTCCCCTGGTCGATTCTCAGTTGTTCCTGTAACGGCCGTAGATGCATCCGTTAATGGATTAACTGTCGGAACAACCGGATTGAACGCTTCCCATTCTTCGTCTGACGGATCTTCTGGAACTACTACAGTACCTGTAGCAATTGTAGTAGTCGCTGCTGGACTGTCAATTCTTTCCCCAGCTCTTTCAGCAAAGATTAATGTTGAGATAGTCTCCCCTACTGGTAAAGTTTGTCCTTCAAGCGATACAGCGAACGTTCCGTCTGCTGCTACCAGAGTGTTCAATACCGTACCATCTGGTAAAGTAACTTGAGCATTTAAAGTTGCGCCTTCCGGCAATAATCCTGGAGTATTCAGTGTAGAACCTGTCAGTTCGACAGAATCTTCTGTTACTGGATTGACTGTTGGTGTTGCCAGTACTAAATTATCCCATTGATCGTCTGGATCTATTGCACCTGTACCGATTGTGATTGTAGAAGCTGGACTTGTTCTGGTCTCGCCATTTCTACTCGCAACCACGGTAACAGATATCGTTTCTCCAGCAGTCAATGACTGACCAGCTAGCGAGAATTCAAAGTTACCAAGTTCATCTATTGTAGCGTCTACTTCAGTTCCATCTAGTAAAGTTGCAACTGCAGTTAATGTTGTCCCTTCAGGTGCATCACCTGGTAAATTCAGTGTTGTTCCTGAAAGTACAGCCGAATCTTCTGTTACTGGATTTAAGAATGGAGTAGATAGTTCATAATTTTCCCAAGCTTCGTCTGGATCTGTTGGTTCTTCCGGATCAATTGCTCCAGCTCCAACCGTTGTTGTTCCGATCCCACTTGAAATCTCTTCTCCACCTAATGCTCCAAAGATCTGAACGGAAACTGTTTGCCCTTCAAGTAACTCAAAGTCTCCTAAAGGTGCTGAGAACATGCCTGCTTCGTCTACATCTACTTCTAGTGTACTTTCATCAGGTAATGTAATGACTGCTCTTAACACAGCACCTTCTGGAACGTTAGCAGCGATATTTCCAATCATTCCGCTAACCTCTGCTGAATCCTCTGTTAAAGCATTCAATGTTGGAACACCTAGAACGAAGTCTCCCCATGGATTTTCCGGATCTACTTCTCCTGGTGTTACTGTACCTTCTGCAGGTGTACTTGAACGTGTTTCGCCTTCTAAAGTAGCAACCGTTCTCACTTCGAACGTATCTCCAACCGCAAATACTGTATCTGATAAGTCAAATGTGAAAGTACCATCTTCACCAATATCTGCTGTAACGATTGGTCCATCTGGTAGTATTCTAAATTGAGCTACCAATCCTACACCGTCTGGTAAGTCGCCTGGAATATCAGCTGTTGTGCCTGTTAATGAAACAGCATCTGCGGATAATGTACCTACTGTTGGTGTACTTGGTAAGAATCCTTGCCAGTCAGGTGTATCTGGATCTGTCGGCTCTTCATCTTCGCCTGCTGCTACAACGGAAACAGCTGTAGGACTGGTTGATGTTACTCCATCTAAAGTACCCACTATTTCAACTGCTACGATATCTCCCTCAGATAATTCTAATCCGTCGAGATCATAAACGAATGTACCGTCTGGTAATACTGGTGTTTGAACAACCGTTCCATTTGGTAGAGTGATATACGCAGTAGACTCCGCGCCTTCTGGAACATCTTCTGGTGCGTTACCAATTGCTCCACTAATGGTGTCTGAATCTGCAGTTAATGGCTCAATAACTGGTAAACCAAATTCGAAGTCTCCCCATGGATCCGCTGGTTCTTCATCTTCTCCTGCTAATACTGTAGTAGAGGCTACGCCACTTGATAAGCTAACACCTTCTAGAAGTCCTGTAATTTGAACAGAAACTTCGTCCCCTTCAACTAGTACACGATTACCTAGTGATACTGAGTACGTTCCATCGACTACTGGGGCTGTCAATACTTCTCCGCCAGGTAGTGTAATACGAGCTGTCAGTACGGCACCTTCTGGAATATCCGCAACATCGTTACCGATGACTCCGCTAATGACTCCAGTATCTTCTGTCACTGGATCAATGGTTGGTAAGCCAAACTCAAAGCCTGCCCAAGGATCTGCTGGCTCTTCATCTTCTCCTGCTAGTACTGTTGTTGTTGCCGTAGGACTTGTAGCTGTCGCGCCTGCAAGATTCCCTACGATTTGAACAGAAATTTCTTCGCCTTCAGCTAGCGTTACTCCACCTAATGAAGCTGTAAATGTTCCATCTGCTGCTAGAGGTGCTAATAGTATATCTCCATTTGGCAATGTGATTTCAGCTGTCAAATCTGCTCCTGCTGGAACATCTCCAATTGGATTTCCGATGGCTCCGGTGATGGTTACGGAGTCTTCTGTTACAGCATCAATAATTGGCGTGCCAAATTCGAAGTCTGCCCATGGATCTGCTGGTTCTTCATCTTCTCCAGCCAATACTGTTGCTGTTGCCGTGCCACTTGTTGAAGTTACCTCATCAAGGGTTCCAACAATTTGAACAGCGACTGTTTGACCTTCAAGTAATGCTAAGTCTCCAAGTTCATAAGTGTATGTTCCATCTTCTGCTACATCTACTTGAACAACAGCACCATTTGGTAAAGTAATAGAAGCTACTAGCGTGGCACCTTCTGGGATGTCCGCAATATCATTACCAATTGCTCCAGTAATGGCCTCGGAATCTTCAGTTAATTCATCGATGGTCGGTAATTCAAATGTGAATCCTGCCCATGGATCTGCTGGCTCTTCATCTTCTCCGGCTAATACTGTTGTTGTTGTTGGTGCACTTGTCGCTGTTACGCCTCCAAGTAAACCTACAATCCGTACAGATACAATGTCATCTTCTTCAAGCACATTGCCCGCAAGTGACGCTGAATACGTTCCATCTGGCAGTACTGGGGCATTGATCGTTGTTCCACCTGGTAGTGTAATTACCGCTGTCAATTGTGCTTCCGCTGGAATTTCTTCTACTGGATTTCCAATCGATCCACTGATAATTTCTGAATCTTCACTTAGTGGCGCAACTGTTGGTGCTTCTAGCGTGATTCCTTCCCACGGATCTGCTGGCTCTTCTACTTCTCCAGCTAGTACCGTTGTAATTGTTGGTGCGCTTGTCGCTGTTACGCCTCCAAGAACTCCTACGATTCGTACAGAAACAATGTCATCTTCTTCAAGCACATTGCCTGCAAGTGATGCTGAATACGTTCCATCTGGTAGTACCGGGGCATTTATAATTGTTCCACCTGGCAATGTGATGACAGCCGTTAATTGTGCCCCTTCTGGAATTTCTCCAATTGGATTTCCAATTGCCCCATTAATGATTTCAGAATCTTCACTTAGTGGCGCAATTGTTGGTGCTGCTAGCGTAATACCTGCCCACGGATCAGTTGGCTCTTCTACTTCTCCAGCTAATACCGCTGTTGTTGTCGGTGCACTTGTCGCTGTTACTCCTCCAAGTAATCCTACAATTTGCACTGAGACAATATCATCTTCTTCAAGTTCAATTCCAGCAAGTGATGCTGAATACGTTCCATCCGGTAACACTGGGGCATTAATAACTCCCCCGCCCGGTAGCGTAATTACAGCTGTAAGTTGCGCTTCATCTGGAATATCTTCTACTGGATTTCCAATCGTTCCACTGATGATTTCGGAATCTTCACTGAGTGGTGCAACCGTTGGTGCTCCAAGTGTAATACCTGCCCATGGATCTGCTGGTTCTTCAACTTCTCCAGCTAGTACTGTAGTCGTTGTTGCTGCACTTGTCGCTGTCACACCTTCAAGTACCCCAACAATTTGTACAGACACAACGTCACCTTCTTCAAGCACGTTTCCTGCAAGCGATGTTGAATAGGTCCCATCGGCTGATACCGGTGCTTGCACTACTGTTCCATCTGCAAGTGTAATGAAAGCCGTCAATTGAGCGCCTTCTGGTACTTCTGTAATTGGATTTCCGATTGCTCCGCTGATAACTTCAGAATCTTCGCTGAGCGTTGAGATTGTTGGTGCTGCTAAAGTGAAACCTGCCCATGGATCTGCTGGTTCTTCAACTTCTCCGGCTAATACCGTTGTAGCTGTTGGTGTACTCGTAATGCTCACACCTTCAAGCACTCCGATGATTTCAACAGTAACAATATCATCTACGCTTAACTCATTTCCTGCAAGTGACACCGAGTACGTCCCATTCGGTGATACTGGTGCAGTTAATACGGTTCCGTCCTCTAAAGTAATTGAGGCCGTTAATAAAGCACCTTCTGGTATATCAGCAATTGGATTTCCAATCGCTCCTGTAACAATTTCAGAATCTTCACTAAGTGGTTCAATCGTTGGAGCGGCTAACGTAAAGTCTCCCCATGGATCTGCTGGTTCTTCTTCTGCTGGAAGAATAACATCGAAGTATACATCGCTGTCTCGGAATTGACCATCTGCTGTTGATGCTCTAATAATAGAAGCAAAATCAGCGCCTTCTGGTAAGTCAATTTCAGATACATCAAATGTAAAGCTACCATCTGCTTGAATTGTCGCAGACAAAATTTCACCATCTGGTAACACTCTCATGAGTGCTATGAATTCAACTCCATCTGGTAAATCTTCTGGTAAATCTGTTGTTGTACCAGATAACGTTGTAGAATTGGTTCTCAATGTTCCAAGTGTAGGCGTTGCTGGTACAAACCCATCAAGTGGATCTGCTACAGTTACCGTTCTTTCCACAACTGTACTACTTCTTGTTTCGTTACCTAGTCTAGCTACAATTGAAACGAAAACAACGTCGTTTTCTAGAAGGGTATAGTCGCCCGTATCAATCGTAAAACTACCATCTTCGCCTACAGGTGTTTCAAATGCCCCAATTCCAGGTACGAATCCTTGAGCAAATAATGTAACACCATCCGGTACTTCACTTGGTAAATCTGTTGTAGAACCGGAGATTTCTGTAGAACCTGCTAAGATGACATCTTGAACAGTTGGAGCAACAGGACTAAATTCTTGCCAGTCCGGCTCTTCTGGTTCTTCTGGCTCTTCAACCGCTGGACCCACTACTCTTAAGGCAGCGTCCCCTGTTCGAACATCTCCCTCTAAAGTAGCACGAATAGAGATACTGAGTACTTGCCCTTCTTCTAAAGCAAGACCCGTAAGATCAAAGTCGAACGTTCCATCTGGATCGACTGTTACCGTTAAAGGTGTAGCGCCTTCAACATCAATTTGCAGAATCGCTTCAAGCACTGTTCCTGCCGGTATTGCATCCAAATCATCTGTCACGTAACCAGATAATGTTGTTGAGTCTACTGTTACTTCTTCTGTTGTCGGCACTCCTGGAGTGTATCCTTCCCAGTCAGGTCCTTCTGGTTCTTCAACTACCGCAACAATTGTGGTTGTTGGTGTACTGACTAACGTACCTGCTGGGTTTGTCGCGCTGATAACAGTCGAAACGACTTCATTTCCTACAAGTGTATTATCTCCTAAAGGAATCGTGAAGCTACCGTCTTCCCCAACAACTGCAGATAGACTTGTTCCATCTGGCAATGTTGAAATAGCTGTTAAAATAACGTCGTCTGGTATATCTATGTCCGTTGTTGTACCTGTAATTTCAGTTGAATCTTCGGATAATGGATCAACTGAAGGAGCAGCTGGACTAAATGGCCCTTCTAGAACAACCCCATCAAATATATAAGTTACAAAAGGGGCTTCCGTTTGAACATCTGTCAAGATATCGATATCTAGTAAAGCTGGACCTGTAAGAGAAACGACTGCAGCTCGTATATCCGCTGTTTCTACGTCCGGATCAGCGACCGTCACGCCTCTTAATCTAAAGAATGAATTTCCACCAATATTAATATCTACTGTTTGAGTCAAAATATTATTGGTACCAGCCACAATACCATTCACTAATGGTATAACTGTTGTCGTAACTGTCCCAGTAAGTGTTCTAAGAAGAGGATTAACTAACGCACCTAGCAATGGATTGGTTAATCTTAAGCCATTGATTGCGGCAGTTAATTCATTTAAGATATTAATGTAATTTTGTTGAATAGCTTGTCCTACACCCTCTGTAAATTCTGCTGTTAATACCACAGAACCATCAGGAGCCGTTCTTTCAATGACTGGAACTGTTGCATTATAAGGTAAAGTTAATGCTGTTTGAAGTGCTGTAACGGCTCTGTTTAGTCTGCCGATTCCACTAACACCTAAACCTTCGCCAACGCCCCCGAGTAATGCTACTAAGCTATTCGTTGTAGTCACAACTCCATCTAACTCTGTATTGTTAAGAGCATCTATGGTATTCGGAAGCAATAGATTGATGTTGATATCTACTACTGCGCCAGTTGTCTGGATTTCGTCACTTAATTCTGGCGGAATAACAAATACAGCTGTTTTAGGATCTAGTAAATCAACTTCTATTCCCCCAGCTTGTCCACGCAGTGTTACGTCTAAATCATAGTTACCTTCTTCATTTTGAGAAATTCTAGTCCCTTCTGCTTCTGCTACACCAACATTACTTTGTAGCGTACTGCCTGCGCCAAGTAGACTGATGTCGGCTAATGCTGCATTCACTTTTTGGTCTGAAAAACCAACAAACTGTCCATTTTGAAATAGCGGAGCAATCGGTTGAAAAGCTAACGTCGTTGCGATGGCTGTATAAGATGCTCTTTTAACATATTTAGTTACTTTTTTATTTTTCACTTTTTTCGTTCGAGTATACTTTTTCAATTCTTTATCCTCCTTCAAAACTCTTGCTCGGTCTTCTTTTTAGTAATGAAGCAGCAGGATAACACGCTCTTATTGTGTTTTTTATGTAGATATCCTACTTAGTGCTCTACTCTCTCCCTTCTGAAAAATTTGTTACGAAATTAATCTTTTGAAACACTCCATTAATTTTCGTAACTTCTCGAGCAAATCGTATCAAAAAGCACAAAATAATTAAATTGATATCTAAAACAGTTTAATATAGTCATAATCATTTTCAGTAAATATATCAAAATAACCCATTTGTTTGAAAAAATCTAGTCGACTAGTTCAGATTTGTAAAGGTTATCATTACAAAAAATATTTTGTCCTGGTTTTTTTAGACACGATTTAATGTGAAATTTTTCATAATAAATATTACAAATATTATTTTTTTGTAATAGTCTCTAAATTGACCTATTTTTCGCTGTTCGGAAAGATCTTTTAGAGATTTTAAGGTTAGTTGAGAAGCCCCTATGGTATGATGTTAGAGAGCACTTTTTTTAAGAATGGAAGGGGATAAGATGTCAGTGATTGTTTTAGCAGGTATGATTGGAGCAGGTAAAAGTACATTTACAACATTTATTTCGGAAGAATTTCAAAGCGAGGCTTTTTATGAACAAGTTGTAGATAATCCAATTCTTGAGAAATTTTATGCCGACCCAAAGAGATGGGCATTTTCTTTACAGATTTTCTTTTTGAATACACGTTTTAGAAGTATCAAACAAGCATTGATACATAAGCATAATGTTTTAGATCGCTCTATCTATGAAGATGCCTTGTTTACTAAAATCAACTACGAAGAAGGCAATATGAGTGAAGCAGAAATGAATCTGTACACGGATCTTTTAGATAATATGATGGAAGAACTCCAAGACATTCCAAAAAAAGCCCCGGACTTACTAATTTATTTACGTGGATCTTTGGATACACACTTGGAGAGAATCGAAAAACGAGGACGCTCATTTGAGCAAGTTGACGGAAATCCTGAATTACTGGAGTATTATACTAAATTACATAGCCGTTACGACGACTGGTTTAATGCTTACAATCAAAGTCCTACATTAGTGATTGATATTGACTCGATTGATCTTGATCGCAATGAAGATAAAATTTTTGTTATGCAAGAAATCAAATCTGCATTGACGGAGTATTCTATTTAGTTACAAGTCATTGAAAATAAGGAGGAGAGTCTATGCAATCCGAACTATACTTTTCAGAAGTTATTTATGATCATTGGTCGTTTTACATTTTAGCTAACGATAATGGGTTGATTTTTGTAGGGTCTTCTCCTAAGAACAAACAGGAGCTTGAGGATTGGATTAGTCGTCTACCTCTTGATAAGTCTTTAGTAAGAGATGATCAGAAACTTTCTCTTTATGTCTACCAGTTTGAAGAGTATCTTTCTAAAAGAAGAGAAAACTTCACCTTTCCAGTCGAGCTTATTGGGACGTCGTTTCAGATAATGGTTTGGAAGACGTTGCTCGAGATTCCCTATGGTCAGACAGTCACCTACAGTGATATCGCAGCTAAGTTAAACAAAAGTGTTACGCATTCCAGAGCAGTTGGAACGGCTATCGGTAAGAACCCTTTACAGATTGTTTACCCTTGTCACCGTGTAGGACCAAAAAACGGGGCACCGAGAGGTTTTCGAGGTGGTTTACCGATGAGAATGGATTTGCTTGAATTAGAAGGCAACAAATAAAAAGACCGTAATATCCTCTATTTAAACAAGAAGATATTACGGTCTTTTATTTTCTTTTTATACAGCTACGTATAATGCTATGAATGCAATAAAATTATTTAACATATGATAAACAATGGAAGCTTCTACACTTTTTGTTCGTTTAGCTGCGTAAGCAAACATGAAGCCCATACCAATATATGAAAAGGCAGACGGGATATTCGTTGGGACGTGAACTAAACCAAATATAACTGAACTGACAATAACAGAAAGCCAAGAAGCATCAAGTGAATCTCGACGGAACATAATCAATCCTCTAAACAGCCATTCCTCAACGATTGGAGCAGCTATCACAACCATTAAAAACATCACCCATGCAGGAGTCACTCCAACGAGTTCTTCGATAGCCTCTTGATTGATGGCTTCTGAGTTTTCAAATATTATAGACAGTAATGTACTTCCAACATTCAAAAAGATAAATGAAACAGGTATGTACCAAGCTAAAAACTTCCAGTCTTGTTTATCTAATCCCGGAATTACTTTCCATTCATCTCGACTCAGTTGTTTTCGATTGATTAATGGAATCTTCCTACCAATAATGATTAAAGGTAATATAAATAATGGCAATATAGAAGCAACTGAGCCTACGACATTTATAACTGGCTCCATAGCTTCAAGAAGCTCAGTTTGTGAAAGGTTTGCGACAAGGTCCGCATTTGTTGCTAAAAGAAGAATGGGAACAATAATACCTAATATTAATTGCAATGCAATCGGAGAAAGCAACCACATCAACGCTTGTTCTCTCTTTAATATCTTTCTTAAGGGATATCCTTCAAATATGTTCATCTCGTTCTCCTTCAAATTAAGTTTATACCTTATAGAATAGCAAACTCCTCCTTTAAAAGATAGTCTATTTTAGTACAAAAAAAGCATCGAGAATCGTCTCGATGCTTTCAATGATGGTTTTGATTATACTGAATAGTTTGGTGCTTCTTTTGTTATATGCACATCATGTGGATGGGACTCTTTAAGACCTGCTCCAGACATTTGGATAAACTGTGCATTTTCTCTCAATTCCTTCAAGTTCGCTGCACCAACATATCCCATACCAGAACGTAATCCGCCAACCAATTGGAAGATGATATCTTGAACGCTACCTTTGTATGCAACGCGTCCCTCGATTCCTTCTGGCACCAATTTATTTGCTTCTGTTTCGCCACTTTGGAAGTAACGGTCACTTGATCCTTTTTGCATCGCTCCAAGACTTCCCATACCACGATAAGTTTTAAAACGACGACCTTGATAGATTTCGAATTCACCAGGAGATTCATCTGTTCCCGCAAGCATACTACCGAGCATGACTGCATGTCCCCCCGCCGCTAATGCTTTTGCAATATCACCTGAATATTTGATTCCGCCATCTGCAATAATTGGTTTACCATATTCTCTTGCAACTGAAGCTGAATCGTAAATCGCAGTAATTTGAGGAACTCCGACACCTGCAACCACTCTAGTTGTACAGATTGATCCAGGTCCAATCCCAACTTTTACGACATCCGCACCTGCTTCAAACAGTGCACGTGTACCTTCTGCTGTTGCAACGTTCCCTGCAATCAGTGTAACATCTGGAAACTCTTCGCGGATTTTTTTCATTTCTCTTAATACACCTGCGCTGTGGCCGTGTGCCGTATCGACTACAATAACATCCACTCCAGCGTCAATCAGCGCTTGAGCACGCTCAAAAGTGTCTTTGGTAATGCCTACAGCAGCACCTGCTAGTAAACGGCCATGCTTGTCTTTTGCTGCATTTGGGAACTGCGTAATTTTTTCAATATCTTTGATTGTAATTAAACCACTCAACCAGCCATTTGCATCAACCAAAGGTAGTTTCTCAATTTTGTGTTCTTTCAATAAAAGCTCTGCTTCTTCAAGTGATGTACCTTCAGGAGCGGTCACTAAATTCTCTTTTGTCATCACTTCTTGAATTTTTTCATTCATATCTGTAATAAATCGCATATCTCGGTTTGTTAAAATCCCAACAAATTTTCTATTTTCCATGGTTTCTACAATTGGTACACCACTAATTCGATAAGTAGACATTAATTTTTCAGCTTCCGAAACCAAATGTTCTGGAGTAAGGAAGAATGGATCAATGATGACACCAGATTCCGAACGTTTTACTTTTCGAACTTCTTCGGCTTGTTGTTCTACTGTCATATTTTTGTGGATGATACCAAGACCACCTTGACGAGCCATCCCAATGGCCATCCCTGATGCCGTAACAGTATCCATACTTGCACTTAGAACCGGTAGATTCAATTTAACAGAGTCTGATAGTTCTACTTGTAAATTGACATCGTTTGGCAAAACATGACTTTCTGCTGGTAGTAACAGCACATCATCAAACGTAAATCCTTTTTTATTGAATTTCGTTTCCCAATTTCCCATATTATTCTCCTCCAGTTATACTTTATCCCTTAGCTATCGTAATTTTTAATAATTAAATTACCACCCATATCTGGTCAGGTCAACACCCGTTTCACCCATGTAAGAACTTTCTAATAAACTTGATAGAGAATTTAATTGTTAGCGCTACAATAACGAACTATTTAACGATAATTTATTTTATAATACGTCTTTGTTGATTCGATTTATATTCCATTTATTCAGTATAGATAAAAAAAAGTCTCTCCAAAGTTGATTCGCTTCGAAGAGACTCTTTCATAATTAAACTTTAAAACATCGTGCCTTGAATATTCAATCTACGTTTCAAATACCATTTGGCCGCAATTGCCACCACACCTATAACTAAAGTAATTGGTGAAGGAATAACTGGATTAATTGCTTCTGGAATCAGTGCCCCTAGAGAGATAAAAAGTACAAAACCCATCATCGCTAATACTGTTGCCAGAATATATTTAATGAATCCACCTTTTTCTCCTGGTACCGGCGCATATTTGGTAATGATCATAAAGGCAAAACCACCTAAAACAAAGTTTAGAATAAGCACCATCAATTGCATACCTACTGCTTGATTATCTCCTCTACCAAACATCCCAGAAATACCTGAAAGGATCGCAAACATTCCACCTAACAGTAATCCACCATCAATGTACAGCTTCCAAGGTTCTGATCGAACGACCTCTTTTTGCTCGCTGGATGTTGGATTCTCTGTTAAATAATTTGCTTGGTCTGTTACAGTTCCGTAAATTTTACGAGCTGTAAGATGATGATCTTGTTGCTCAACAATATTTTTCAACATATCGTTAAAGATGAGTGTTTTTCTTTCTTCTGAAACACCGCGTTCATCTAAGCTTCGGTTTAGTTTCAACATATACTCACTATTTTTATTTGTAAGCTGTTCTCTCATTTTTGCATTTTCTTCTTGCTTAGCCGCCAGCTCAGCAATTTTTTCTGGCTGTTCGACAGGCTCTTGTTTTTTCTTATTGAACAAGATGATGTCCCCCTTTAAATGTGCGCATTCTTATACGTTAAATCTGAAAAGAATGACATCTCCATCTTGTACGACATATTCTTTTCCTTCTGAGCGTAATTTACCTGCTTCTCTTGCTGCTTTCTCGCTTCCTAAAGCATCGTAGTCAGCGTAAGCGATTGTTTCAGCACGAATAAATCCATGCTCGAAATCACTGTGAATCACGCCGGCCGTTTGCGGTGCCTTCATGCCTTTACGGAAGGTCCACGCACGTACTTCTTGTTCACCTGCAGTGAAGAATGTCGCAAGTCCCAGTAAATCGTAAGAAGAACGAATCAATTTATCTAGTCCTGGCTCTTCTACGCCAAGATCTTCTAAAAACATCGCTTTTTCTTCATCGTCTAGTTCGGCAATTTCTTCTTCGATTGCTGCAGAAATGGTTACAACTTCTGCACCTTCCTCAGCTGCGATCTTTTTAACCGTTGCTAAATATTCGTTACCTTCTGCATCCGCAATATCTTCTTCTGAAACATTAGCTACGTACAAAACAGGTTTACTGGTTAACAAGAAGAGTGATTTCACAATTGGCAATTCTTCTGGTGTAAATGAAAGCATTCTAACTGGTTTGCCTTCTTCTAAAACAGGGATAATTTTTTCTAGTACAGCTACCATTTCCATAGACTCTTTGTCCTTGGATTTAGCTTGTTTTTTAACTCGGCTATATCTTTTTTCTACAGCATCTAAATCTGCAAGTGCAAGTTCCAAGTTAATCGTTTCAATATCATCAGCTGGATTTACGGATCCAGATACGTGCGTAATGTTTTCATCTTCAAAACAACGAACAACGTGACAAATCGCATCTACTTCACGGATGTTGGCAAGGAACTTGTTTCCTAGTCCTTCCCCTTTACTGGCACCTTTTACAATACCTGCAATGTCTGTGAATTCAAAAGTAGTGGGTACGACCTTTTTAGGATTAACGAGTTCTTTTAATCTGTCTAGTCTACGGTCTGGTACTTCTACAATTCCTACGTTGGGGTCAATAGTCGCAAACGGATAATTCGCTGCTTCAACCCCCGCTTTTGTAATGGCATTAAATAACGTCGATTTTCCAACGTTTGGTAAACCGACGATTCCTGCTGTTAAAGGCATTCTTTGTATTCACCTTTCTTTTCCTTATAATTTTTAGTTTAGCTATTTTATAGAATAACTAAGATTCAGTTGTATCTGCTTTAACTAGAACCTTTTTCATTTTTCTTTCAAACTCTCGTCTAGGCATCAGTACTAACTGGCCACATCCCTCACATTTTACACGAATGTCTGCGCCCATTCTAATAATGGCCCAACGATTCACACCACAAGGATGCTTTTTCTTCATTTCAACGATGTCATTCAATTCGTATGCTTTATCCATTTACTTTTGCCTCCTGAATCAATCAAAATCAATATTTAAATCTTCTAATATCCGATTCAAATCATCTTGAGAGACATACTCAATTTCAATCTTACCTTTTTTACCCTTTTCTCGTATCACTACGCTCGTTCCAAATTTATCTGTTAACAATTCTTCTGAACGTTTGATGTAAATAGATTTATCTACTTCTACTTTTGCACTAGGCTCTGTTTTAGGCTTCTGATTTGCTTCCGCTACCAGAAGTTCTAACTGTCTTACTGTAAGGCCTTCTTTGACCGTGCGTCTTGCAAGCTTTGTCAGTTTTTTCTTATCTTTAAGACCCAGTAGTGTTCTCGCTTGTCCATTAGACAATTTGTTTTCCTGAAGAAGGTTTTTCACTTCTATCGGCAATGTTAATAATCTCAAATGATTGGCGATGTAAGAACGGCTTTTGCCTAATTTTTCAGCTACTTTTTCTTGAGTCATGGACAATTTTTCCATCATCATATTATAAGCTTCCGCTTCTTCAAGTGATGTCAGATCTTCCCTTTGCAAGTTCTCAAGTATCGCAACTTGCATCATAACTTCTTCGTCTAATTCACGAATGATAGCTGGAACCGTCTCTTTTCCAGCAATTTTTGATGCTCTAAAGCGACGTTCTCCGGCTATAATTTCATATCCTTTTACGGAAGATTTTCTCAAGATAATGGGTTGAAGTACACCAGATACTTCGATAGAACTTGCAAGCTCGTTCAGTGCTGCCTCGTCAAAATGTCTTCTAGGTTGATAGGGATTCGGACGAATTTCATCAAGTGCAATCAATTCTACGCGCTCGTCATCACGATTCACTTCTTTTTCGAAATCTGGCACATCAAATAACGCATCGATTCCACGGCCTAGTCCTTTTTTCTTATTTACCATTCGTCATCACTTCCTTCGCTAACTCTTGGTAGACTTCTGCACCTTTCGACCTTAAATCATAGTCAATGATCGAAAGTCCATAACTTGGTGCTTCGGACAAGCGAATGTTTCTTGGGATGATTGTGTTGTAAACTTTTTCACGGAAATATTTCTTTACTTCGTTAACGACTTCGAATCCAAGATTTGTTCTTGCATCCAGCATCGTTAAGAGTACGCCTTCTACTTTCAGTTCTTTATTGAAATGTTTCTGAACAAGGCGAACAGTATTCAATAACTGACTTAATCCTTCTAGTGCATAATACTCACACTGAACCGGAATTAAAACAGAATCACTCGCTGTAAAAGCATTGATTGTCAAATGACCTAAAGATGGCGGGCAATCAATCAATACATAGTCATAACCTTCATCAATGGTCTCAATGGCTCTTTTAAGTCTTGTTTCTCTAGCCATAAGACTTGTCAGTTCAACTTCTGCTCCTGCCAGTTGAATCGTAGCAGGTACAATAGAGAGATTTTCTCTACTAGTAGGCAAAATGACTTCTTCTAGAGGTATTTCGTTGATCAAAACATCATAAATATCTTTATCAACCTCTCCTTTACGAATGCCTAAACCACTTGTAGCGTTCCCTTGTGCGTCCATATCAATCAATAATATTTTCTTCCCTGCATAAGCAAGTGATGCACCCAAATTGACAGTCGTAGTTGTTTTACCTACACCACCCTTTTGGTTCGCAACGGCAATAATCTGCGCCATTTGAATCCTCCAGACTTTCATTTTCTAATTATAATGGGGTCTTGTTTGGTGTCCCTGGTTTTCTAGGGTATTTATTTGGTGTTTCTTTCTTTTTGTCGATCATAATAATGTGTCTTTCGCCTGCTTCGCGTGGCAACTCAAAAGCAAAGTCATCTTTGATCTTCCCACCGAGTGTAGCAATGGCTTTTTCCGCATCCTTTAATTCTTCCGGTGCGTGTGCTGCTTTCATCGCAATAAAGGATCCACCTTTTTTAACAAGCGGCAAACATAATTCGGCAAGAACGCTCATTCTAGCAACAGCTCTAGCGGTCACAAAGTCATAAGTTGCTCTATATTGTTTGTTTTGACCAAATGTTTCAGCGCGGTCATGCAAGAGCTCTACATCCGTTAAGTTCAATGCATCTACGACAACTTCTAAAAAGTTGATTCTTTTTTTCAGTGAATCTACGATTGTGATCGATAATTCTGGATAAAGAATTTTTAGGGGGATACTGGGAAAGCCAGCACCTGAGCCTACATCGCATAAGCTGTGGACCCCTTTACTAAAATCTACATAAAGTCCAGCTGTCAAAGAGTCGTAGAAATGTTTTAGATACACTTCTTCTTGCTCTGTAATGGCAGTCAGATTGATTTTTTCATTCCATTCTTGAAGTAGTTCTAAATAAAGTTTGAATTGAGTCATTTTTTCGTCAGTGATTGGCAAACCACGACGTTCTAACTCGGCTCTAAATTCTTCTGGATTCATAACCAAATCTCCTTTTATATTGACTCGTGAAACAGCTATTTGTTTCACAAAATCACTCTCTTCACTTTATACTAAATCCCTTATGAATACAATGCTTTGAGCGTAATTGTTTCATAAAAATCGCAAAAAAAAAGACACAGTTCGGTACAGAATTGAATCGTAATCAAAATTTACTGAATCCTTTGATCCACTTTAAAAAAAGCGTTCTACTTTATTTAATCACCCTGCTAAACGATCTTGCAAAATAAATAAAATATTTATATGTACATTTATCCCTATTTCAAACGGGTAAAATGAATCGTTATATGGTAATCCAATCCAATAAATAGTATAATTTTAATAAATAGAACTTAACAAAAGAGGGTAACTATGGATCATTTCGAAGAGAACCAAGCACCTTTTAATCAACTATCCGGAAAGCTACTTCGAAAGATACGAGAATCAAAAGGGTATACTCAAAAGCAAGTTGCTCAAGGCATCATGCGTCAATCTACTTATTCTAAAATCGAGCGAGAAGAGACCGAACCTTCTGCTCCAAAATTGTTCGCAATCTTAGATCGCCTCGAAATGACAGTGGAAGAATTTCTATTCATTCAAGGAAACTACAGCCATTCTAAAAAAGGTTCGCTCATTTATGCGTTTGTTTCTCAAAGTTACAACAATCCTAAAGAATTAGAAAAATTGAAAGACGAAGTTTCTCATTACTTGAAATACAATGAGGATCCCGTTATCAAAGATATCGAAGCAATCTATACAGGTTTAATTGTCTTTGCTCAAACGCACGATATCCGGCTTTCTAGAAAATATGTCCAACCTGTCTGGGATCGTCTTGAACGCTTTGATGACTGGAGACTCACTGAAATATATTTAGTAAATAACATCTTGTACTTTTTCAACGCAGACTCAGCCATTCATATCTCAGATAGAGCGATTACTCAATTAGATAAGTATGAAAACTATAGAGCTAGTAACGATTTAAGATTCAATTTTCAGTTTAATCTTGTTTACTTACTGATCGATAACCGCCAATATAGTAAAGCTTTGGCTTCTTTGGAGGATTTAATTCTTTATGCAAAAGAATTAAAGAAACATGACATGCTTGCGGTCTGTTACGCCAGAAAAGGCGTCTCTTTGATCCAATCTGGAGACCCTACTGGAGAAAAATGGATTCATAAAGGAACGAATATACTCGAAGTTATAGAAGAAGAAACCTTGAAACAACGCTTAGAGGAGGAAGTTCGAGCTTTCTTAGCATGATCCCTTTACGTAACCTTTACTAAACGTCCTCAAAAGGGAACAAGAAAAGCAAATTGGTATAGCTTGTTCCCCTTTCTTAACGAGTTTTAACATTATATGACTATATTTTAAAAACCGTTTTCTTTTGTAGTACAATTAGAAACAAGTTATGAAATCGACGGCTTGACTCCTATCTATTTTTTCTCCTTGCTTAAAGCCGATATAAGTCGATTCGTAGCATGATAAATACCTCTACCCTAGCGTGTATAACGCCTCTCAACTTTATACGCGCGACCCTTAAAAGAGTCTGGACTGAAAAGTTCAGGCTCTTTTGTTGCGTATAAGGATTTTCAATTCTTTTATTTTTTTCGTTAGCTAAGAGCTCTTGGCTCGCTTTCCTCCTTTACACTTCAGATAATTAATCTCCTAGATCAAACTGCAATCTATCACTTCTTATTTATAAGTAAATCAGCTCAAAATTTCCCTCATTAATACTGTTTTTACGCCATTTCTCTCGCTTGATTCGTTTTCAAAATAGTCCCTTTAAACTGACATTTGAGAATCCTTTTATTTTATGTATACTGTACAGGAAGAACAACATTTCACGAGAGGCAGTTAACTTCTCATTTACTGAAGGTGCGAAGCTTAGAGAGCTCGTCATCGACTAGGAGGATTACTTTAATCATATGTGGCAGTTTAAACAATTAGAGGAATTAAGCGCTAAAGAGCTTCATTCGATTTTAAGAGAACGTACCAAGGTTTTTGTTGTAGAACAGGGAGCCGCTTTTCAAGAAGTGGACGATATTGATCTACAAGCTACCCATTTGGTTAAACGATGCAAAGATACCATCAATGCTTATTGTCGAATCTACTATAAAGACAAAAAGATCTGGCTTGGTCGTGTTCTTGTACCTGAGCATTCCAGAGGAATCGGAAACGGAAGAGAATTACTTAAAGTCGCTTTAAATTATATCTCTGTTCGTTATCCTAAAAGAGAAGTTCAGATTCAAGCCGAAGCTTACTTGAAGGATTTTTATGAATCATTTGGGTTCGAAATCATTTCCGATATGTATTACGACGAGAACATCGCTCATTACGATATGTTACTCAAAGTAAAAGAACCCATCGCTTTAACAAAATTTTAAGCGTCTCTGACTAATGTTAGTGTATATAATACAAATTGGTATAGGCATCTTTCTGAGGAAAGATGCCTATACTGATTACTTATTAGTTTTATAGATTTAACGATCATATCTTGAAAAGGCAACACCGGTTTCTTTTCCATTTTATTAAATTCTACTACTCAGTATAACAAAGGATCGATCCATTTTTTATCAACGGATCGATCCTTTGTCTTTTCTTTAACTCAAGAACCTTTTCTAAGACTTTTTTTATAATACTGATAATTCGTATGACCACCAGATAGTACATAGACAGTTTTAAATCCAACGTTCAGTAATACATTTTGAGCAGTATTGCTGGTTACGCCTTTGTTGCAGTAAACGACTGTTGGTAGATTCTTATCAAGTACTTCAATTCCTTTGCGCAATTCTGGCATAGAAAGATGCATCGCTTGTTCTACATGAGCTTTTTCGTACGCCGACTTGGAACGGACATCAACGATTTGAATCGGTTTCTGCTCCTTCAAGTGCGTCAATAATTCTTCAGGTGTTATCACTGGAAGTTCATGGCGGGCATTTTCCAGTACCATCCCTGTATAATGAACAGGATCTTTAGTTGTACTAAATGGCGGCGCATAAGCTAGATCCAGGTGGAACAAGTCTTCTGCATTTGCCTTAAACGTGATAGCTGTCGCAAGAACATCGATCCGTTTGTCTACACCCTCTGGACCAACAATCTGGGCTCCTAGCACTCTTCCCGTCTCTTTATCAGCGACGCCTTTGATTAGGAGATTTTTCCCGCCAATATACGTTGCATGAGCCGGTTTGATATTGTGAATCGCAATTGGGTCAAATCCTGCTTTTTGAGCTTCTGAATAAGACAATCCTGTGTAACCAACCGTTAAGTCAAACAATCGGAAAATACCCGTTCCAAGCGTTCCTTTAAAAGATAAAGAACCTCCTGTAAGATGATCCCCTACTATTCGTCCCATTTTATTTGCTGTAGAACCTAATGGATGATACGTTGGTTTTCCAGTAATCAGATGATAACTCTCAGCAACATCTCCAACAGCATAAATGTCTTTTTCCGACGTCTGCATAACCGTGTTGACGCTTATTGCTCCTGTATCGCCAAGTTTGATTCCTGCCGCTTCTGCTAGTGATGTATTTGGTTTAACACCCACTGCCAGAATGACCAGATCTACCGGAATATCTTTTCCGTTAGTTGTGTGCAGCTGTGTTACTTTCTGATTTCCTTCTAAAGTTTCCACTTTATCTCCCAAGTAAAGATCCACTTCATTTTCTTTTAGCTTTTCTTGTAAGTGATAAGACATATCTGCGTCGATTTTGGGAAACACTCTATCTGCTAATTCGATGATCGAAACTTTTATCCCTTTTTGTGTAAATTGTTCAGCCATTTCTAAACCAATAAATCCTGAACCAATGATTGCCGCATGTTTGACTTCATTATTTTGCATATACTGATCAATTTTTTTCGTATTGTCCATCGTCTTTACATGAAAGACATTGTCAAATGTCCCTTGATTGAAGGGCGGAGGCGTCAGTGAGTACGATCCAGTAGCTAAAATCAGTTTGTGATAAGCTTCTGTTTTCGTATTCCCCGTTTCTTTGTGGAACACTTCAATTTCTTTTACTTCAGGATGAACTGCAGTAACACGATGATTTGTATGAATATCAAATTCGAAACGTTTTTTGAACCACTTTGCATCTCTGGGAATCAATTCGTCGACCGTATCCACTTCTCCACCTAAAAAATAAGGCATTCCACAAACTGAATAAGATATATCATGACCTTCTTCATAAACGACGATTTCAGCTGTTTCATCATTTCTTCTTGCCTTTGCAGCGACAGAAGTTCCTGCAGCAACTGAACCGATAATAACGATTTTCATAAGTGTAGTCTCCTTTTAGCAGCAGTCTTCCTCTGCAGATTTTAAAAAGTAACAAAATTGATCAGATAATAATTCATTTGTTTTCTCTTCATCTACCCAGTAATAGCTCCAAGTCTTTGAGATTTCTTTCTGAATCAATCCCGCGTTTAGTAATATTTTTAAATGATAAGATAGTTTAGATTGCGGTAAATCAAGCAACTCTTCCAGGTCACAGACGCAGGATTTCCCATTCATTGCTAGTAAGTGTAAAACGGATAACCGTATTGGATCGGACAGTGCTTTGAATTGTTTTGCGTAAGTTGCTACATCTGGTAAATCGATTTTAGTCGTTTTAATATGAGACATCCTTTATCTCCTTCATCAAATTATTTTGATGAAGTAATCATATCAATACTAATTTCATATCTCAACTAGAGAATTGTAAAGTTTGTAAATTTCCCTTCAAGCATAGATATACCTTTCTTTTTATTGTATCTTTGAATAGACTATACAAAAATGATTATAAGGAGCACCTCATATGCAAAGGACCTTAAAAGACACTTCAACACCCTGGAAAGCTTTCTTGCTCGATATTTTTATTTGTTCTTTGGGAGCATTCGGTGGACCCGAAGCACATTACAGTGTTTTCACCGACCAACTCGTCACAAAAAAACGGTATCTCACTGAAGAAGAACTGGTTGAATTAATTGCCCTATGTAGTTTCCTTCCCGGACCGAGTAGCACTCAGACAATCGTTGCCATTGGTCACAAGACAGGCGGCCCCTTGCTGGCTTTTTTGACCATGCTTGTCTGGGCATTTCCTGCATTAGTAATTATGACCATACTATCTTTTTTATATCAGTTTCTAGATATGCAAGATATCTCCACTGATATCTTACGCTACATAGGCCCGATGGCTGTTGGTTTCATTATTGTAGCCTCTTACCGTATCGGTAAAAAAGTCATTAAAGATCAACTCACTTTAGGCTTACTCGTTTTCGGCGCTGTAACAATCTACTTTATAAGAGATCCTTGGATTTTTCCTTTAGTATTGACCATCGGTGGTCTGGTCAGTGTCCTCGCTTCAAAAGAAAAGCAGTTATGGAACCGCGTTGCACTCAAACCGCCTTATGGTTATCTCGCTTTATTTTTATTTTTCACAGGCGGTTCTTTGATTCTCGCTACGGTTTTCCAAAATGAACTGATTCAAATTTTCGAGCGTTTCTATCGTTATGGCTATCTTGTCTTTGGTGGTGGCCAAGTCGTCATTCCTGTTATGTACAGTGAACTTGTAGAAGTTAATCAGCTGATGAGCAGTCAGGAGTTCTTGACGGGTTACGGCTTAGTTCAAGGTATACCCGGGCCTATGTTTAGTTTCAGTGCTTACGCAGGTGGCTTATCCGTTCAAGCTGACTCTGCTTTTCTACAAATTTTAGGTGCGGTTGCTGGTGGAATCGGCATTTTTCTTCCAGGCCTACTGTTGATTTACTTTGTCTATCCTATGTGGGCATCTATCAAAAATATTAAAGGATTTAAAATTGCTTTAAAGGGTGTAGCTGCAGTAGCCGGTGGACTGATCGCGATAGCGGCTGTCTTATTGACTCAACAAAGTGGTCTGAGTTGGGATAATCTTCTGATTATAATAACCACTGTATTACTACTGATTACAAGAAAAATCCCTGCTCCAATCATTGTTTTGATTGTACTATCTATCGGCTTCTTTTTCTAATATACTATAGCTAACTAAAATAAGGTTAGGAGCGATTCGGATGTTAGATTTATTGGAAATGGTACTAGAATTTGTATACTTTTTAGTAACTTCGATGACTCGACACTTTTTCAAGAACCAAAAAATCCATTCTTCTATCCGCTTAATTTCAGCACTGATTCTATTTGCTTTACCTCTTTTACTTTTAATGTATGCTACACCCACTTTTATAGAGTTAAATGAATGGTGGATCTATCTACTAGCGTTTTCACTAGAATTGTATCTAGGTTATCTTACCATCAAGTACGTTCGAGGCATTTTGCTTGGATTTGAAAAAGAATCTTAAAAAAATAGGCAGTCCTAATATCATTTAGGATTGCCTATTTTTTCTACTTCATGATTTTTTTGATGATATCTATCCCTCTTTTAGCATTGGGATATCTGAAGGGATTATCGAATTTAGTTGTTTGTTTTAACAGACTTTTTTGATGCGTAAACGTATCAAAACTGCTTTTCCCATGATACGTACCCATCCCACTCGTTCCAACGCCTCCGAAGGGAAGATAGGGTGTAACGATATGGAAAATCGTATCATTGATGCAGCCTCCACCAAATGACAGAGAACCAATAATCCTATTCTCTATCTGTTTATTTTCTGTAAATAAGTAGAGCGCTAGCGGGTTAGGATTTTGTTTGACACCTTCTATGACTTCATTTATATCTGTATATTCTAAGATCGGAAGTATCGGTCCAAAGATTTCTTCTTGCATGACTGTATCATCAAAAGTCACTTTCTCAAGAATCGTCGGTTCAATCACTAACGCTTCTCCTCTATTTTTCCCTCCATAGACAAGCTGACCTTCTTTCAAGTAGCCTTTTAGTCTATTAAAGTGTTTTTGATTCACAATATGCGTGTATTGCTCGTTCTCGATTGGTTCGTATCCATAGAGTGCTTTCGTTTCTTCGATCACTCGTTCAAGGAAAGCTTGTTTAATATTCTTGTGTACATACACATAATCTGGCGCCACACAAGTTTGTCCGGCATTCATAAATTTTCCCCAGGCTATTCTTTTAGCCGCCAGTTTTAAGTCGGCATCTTCGTGAACAATCCCGGGACTTTTCCCGCCCAACTCCAAAGTGACCGGCGTTAGGTGTTTTGACGCTGCTTCCATAACAATTTTCCCAACAGGCACACTACCTGTAAAGAAAAGATAGTCAAACTTTTCCGATAGTAGTGCTTTCGTTATTTCGGCATCTCCCTGAACAACAGTGATATACTCTGCCGGATAACAATCTGAGATCAAATCTGAGAGCACTTTTGAGGTCTCAGGAGTCAATTCGGATGGCTTAATCACTGCACAATTACCACCAGCAATCGCTCCAATTAATGGAGACAAGATGAGTTGAATCGGATAATTCCAAGGACCGATAATCAGTGCAACTCCATAAGGGTCAGAATAAACAACCCCTTTGGAACCTGTATGCGTAAAGGCCGTTTTGACTCGCTTTGGTTTGATCCATTTTTTTAAATTTTGTGTGATGAATCTGATTTCTTGAAGAACGACACCAATTTCAGACGAATACGTTTCAAAAGCGGATTTATTCAAATCTTTTTTCAAAGCATCTGTCAGTCTTTGTTCGTTTGAAACCAAGGCTTCTCTTAGTCGTTTCAATGCCTGTATTCTAAATTCCAGTGTTTTTGTTGTGCCTGATTCATAGAAAGCTCGCTGCTTAGTCAAAATTTCTCTATAGTTTTTCATCAGATCACTCCTACCTCTTTATCTGTTTTCTATCAGTTTAGTCTACAAGATAGAGATGAAGATAGTATTAAGACTTATCGATAAAAATAGAGAACGCAACAACATTATTTTTGACGAGTTAAATAATCGTTTCTAATTTACCGGCTTGTTTCTGGAGATTCTGAGACTCCGAATCGATTCGATTGAATTCCGTGATGGTTCCATCGATTTGTTTTTCACTCATCAAAATATGATCTTTTAACTGATCATTTCCTTCTACAACTAGATCAATATTATTTGTAACCGCTAAAATATCTTCTCCAATCGTATAAGCAGACTCAGACACTTTTTGAGAAAGATTCTTCACTTCCTGAGCGATGACTCCAAATCCACGCCCATAATCGCCGGCATGAGCTGCTTCAATCGACGCATTAATGGCCAACAAGTTTGTGTTTGAAGCAATATCTTGAATGGTTTCAACGATACTCTGAATAGATTTATTTTTTTGTTGTAGCTCACTCAGATTACTTGTACTAACCGTTGATAAATCAATCATTCCTTTGCTTCCCGCTAATAGTTCCCGACCTTTTTTGATCCCTTCTTGAGACGACTCTGTTAGCTTGCTAGACATATCTAGCAAGTCTGTTGTGACTGTTTCAATATTTTTTTGTCTCTCTGTAATATCTGTTGCTACTTTTGCGACCCCTACAACTTCCGTGTTGTCTGCATTATAGATTGGAAAATAGGTCGCCTCCAACCAAACTTCTTCTGCGTGTACATTACGACGAACAATTTTATCTTGAAAACTCACACCATTCAATAAACTCGTCCACAATTCTTCATAGGCAGGACTATTTACAAATTCAGGGAAGCAGAACAATTTATGTTCTTTTCCGTATAATTCTTCTTTATGATACCCTAAAACATTTGCAAAATTATCATTCACATAAGTCACTCTTTTATTTGTATCAAAGCGAATAATCGCAATATTTTGTTCTAGTGCATTTACAATCAATTCATCTTGTAAACCACTTTTTTCAACACCTATACTCTCCATCATTTTCAAACGACTCCTCTATCTTCTTAGACTTTTCTATATTGTTGCCCAAGAATACAAGATTTTAAGGGCGTCAAAAGTTGAAAGTAAGATTATTATATGTTCAAAGTAGTTAAATGTCATTTAATACGAATTAGGAATAACGAAAATCCCTTTTGTTCATAAGTAGACTGAACGAAAAATTTTACAAAAACCGTTTATTCATTTGATATTTTTGTACGGAATAGTATAACTTATGAATAAATTCGTCTTTTTTTGGACAATCTAATTGTACACAACAGATAAATTGTGACATTTTTAAAAAATCAATCTTTTTTTCTTTTTCCCCTCTCATAAACAATGCATTATTTTGAAAATGACGTATAATAGAACGTAATGGGCATAAATTGCCTTATTGCGGTAAAGATCAAAAAGAAACGAGGCTATCATTAAATGATCACAGTAACAGATGTAAGTTTGAACTTTTCAGATAGAAAATTATTTGACGATGTGAATCTACAATTTAACAATGACAATTGCTACGGTGTTATCGGCGCTAACGGTGCTGGTAAATCTACCTTCCTAAAAATACTTTCTGGAGAAATCTCTCCAACTTCTGGAAATGTCTCTCTTCCAGCTGATAAACGTATGGCTGTTTTAAAACAAAACCACTATGACTTTGAAGAACAAACTGTTATCGATACAGTTATTATGGGACACAAACGCTTATATGAAATCATGCAAGAAAAAGATGCGATTTATACAAAAGCTGATTTCTCAGATGAAGACGGTATTCGTGCTGCTGAACTTGAAGGTGAATTCGCTGAATTAAATGGTTGGGAAGCTGAACCTGAAGCGATGACTCTATTAAAAGGTCTGGGTATCCCTGAAGCTTTGCACAATCAAAAAATGAGCGAACTGACAGGTGGACAGCACGTTAAAGCCCTACTTGCTCAGACTTTATTTGGAGATCCTGATGTTTTGCTACTAGATGAGCCTACCAATGGTTTAGACGCGCAATCAATCAAGTGGTTAGAAGATTTCTTGATCAACTTTGATAACACTGTTATCGTTGTTTCCCATGACCGTCACTTCCTAAATAAAGTTTGTACGCACATGGTTGATGTTGATTTTGGTAAAATCAAATTGTTCGTTGGTAATTATGATTTCTGGTTAGAGTCTAGTCAATTAGCTTCAAAACTTGCTGCAGATTCTAATAGCAAAAAAGAAGAAAAAATAAAAGAACTTCAAGACTTTATTGCTCGATTTAGTGCAAATGCTTCTAAATCAAAACAAGCAACTTCACGTAAAAAAATGCTAGATAAAATCACTCTAGATGATATTCAACCTTCTTCTAGACGTTATCCATTTGTTGGATTTAGTCCAGAGCGCGAAATTGGAAATGACCTTCTGCGTGTAGAAAACCTTTCTAAAACGATTGATGGTAAAAAAGTTTTGGATAATATTTCATTCAACTTAGGTAGAGACGACAAAGTTGCCTTCACAAGTTTGAATGACGTAGCTATCACGACCCTTTTCAGAATCATTATGGGAGAAATGGAACCTGATACTGGATCATTCCAGTGGGGTGTAACTACTTCTCAATCTTATTTACCAAAAGATACCTCTTCTGAGTTCAATAACAGTAGTTCAACAGTCTTAGACTGGCTTCGTCAATACGCTTCCAAAGAAGAGAATGACAATACTTTCTTGCGCAGTTTCTTAGGCAGAATGTTATTCTCAGGAGAAGAAGTATTGAAACAAGTATCTGTCCTTTCCGGGGGAGAAAAAGTCCGTTGTATGCTGTCTAAAATGATGTTAAGCAAGTCAAATGTACTTGTAATGGATGATCCTACAAACCACTTGGATTTAGAGTCTATTACGGCACTGAATAATGGGTTGATCGACTTCAAGGGCGCTATTCTCTTTGGATCACATGACCACCAATTTATTCAAACATTAGCTAACCGTATCATTGAAATTACACCTAATGGAGTCGTTGACCGTTCAGAAACAACTTATGACGAATTCCTAGAAAACAAAACTGTACAAGACCAAATCAAAGCGTTATACGCTTAATAAACGACGAAAAAGCCAAGTGCCGCTGAGCACTTGGCTTTTTTTATAAGATAAGTACGTTCATTTTTGAACGAACATCAGGTAATGATTTCTACTTTTCTATCTTTTTTAATACAATTAAGTAAGTTTACAAATATTTTTTGGGTTTTAAAACAATTAAAACATCCATTTTTTATTTTATTATATTTTCAGTTATATTATTTTTGTATTTCATCTAGTATGGAAGCAAGTGACTGAGCAGGAGAAAACACATATTCTCCTGCAACAAATATGCGATCACTCGTAAAGCGCGCATAATAATTGAAGACAAAGGCACTTTGGATCACACCTTCTCTCTCTAGCTTTCTCGCAATATCTGCGCGAGACTGACCTCTATCAATCTGCACAACAATTTGTTCTGTACTCGTTTCGTCTAACGGTTCAATCGCACCAACCCAATAACGATAACCTGACACCCCTAACAAGACAACTAAGAAGAATAAGAGATACTTGATTCTTCGGTAAAGCAGATGCACGGATACAGTTTCTTCTACAACTGATTCTGGATATTCAGCGCCTTTATTCATAACTATCTGAACCAGCTAATGCCGATCCACTCCGCTTATTCAAGTCAGTTTGCGGGTAACCTTTACTATATCGACCATCATCTTCCGATTCACCCAAAACGTCTTGAACTTCAATACCATCGGGAATATCATTAATTGTTTGTTCTTCCAACTCTAATGACTCAGATAAAGATTGTTGAATATCTTCAAAACTACTTGGTTCGATTTTTACCAGGTCTCTTCCAGCATTTCTAAAGCTTGTCCATCCGAACACATGAGATTCTGTATCAAACGACTCATTCAAACCCGTCTGCAAGACACTTTTGATCTCGTTCATTTTCATGTTGGTTCTCATATTCGAACCGATACCTCTTAGAATATCATTGTACTTTGTAATAGAACCTAAATCAGTTGCTTTGTTAATGACGGATTTAATGACTAATTGCTGTCTTTGACCACGAGCAATATCATCATCAATTTTCCGAGTACGCGCCAAAGCTAATGCTTGTTCGCCATCTAACGTCTGCAGACCTTTTTCAAGTGTAACGGCCTTGCTATTATCTTTAGAATCCATTTCTACAATATCAAGCGGGACATCAACATCTATCCCTCCAAGCGCATCAATCACATCTAAAAATGAACGGAAATTAAAGGTAGCATAATAATTAACCGGTAAGTCTAAAAAAGTTTCCACGGTTTCCACCATTGCATTTTCTTCTCCAATAGCATATGCCGTATTAATCCGGTCCATCTTCACTTCTTGACCTTTATTCATAATTGGAACATACGTATCTCTAGGGATTGAAACCATATCCAATTGGTGCGTTTCAGGATTCACTGTTGCATAGATAATCGAATCCGCCCTTGCAGAACCAAGCCCTCTTTCATCATCATCGTCAATCCCCATTAGTAAAATCGATATTGGTTCTTCAATCGGATTCACTTTTTCAACTGGTTCAGATCGCTCAATTTCTTGATAAGACGATTCGAGTACGCTCTCGGTTGTTTTGAATAAATTCGCTGCATAAGCAGCCCCGCCAACTAAAAGCATAACGAGCGGAACCACGAACAATAGAATAAAACCTGTTCTTTTCTTGTTCAACTTACGACTGCTCCGATTATGAGCATTTCTCTTTTTAGACATTTATAAAACTCCTCAAACCCATTTTAGTAGAACGATGCGTGTTAAGTTAAGCTTTGAATATAACAACCGCCACCGCATTTCGATCATTTAATAGCTTATCAGATGAAGATAAAGATTCTATGAAGATTGTTTGTGTTTAATTTTTCATCTAAAAATATAACTATATTCTACAAATAATATAACTATTCAGAATGTTTATATAGTCACACTTGCATAGAATCAGTTGAAAAATTTGGAGGAAATGGAAAGTAAATCGGGAAAAATAAACAAAAACCAATGTAGAAAAACAAGTATCTATCAAAAGATAAGACAAGCACGTCGCACATAAAATCAATAGTAACACTCTAAAAATCACTTAGTCATTTCAATTTCAAGTCTCAACAGAAGGTACAAATGCTTATAAAAAATGTGATAATGGAGGTGCAACAAATTGTAGCAGCCCGTCAGATCAACCTTCTTTATAAAAACAGTAAAACTAACCTAGCATTCCTTAGCTGTCTAGTTTTATAATGATGAAAAGGCAAATAGGAGAGTGGACAATGGAAATCGGTGAGCGTTTAAAAGAAAAAAGGTTATCAGCTTCACTGTCTCAAAAAGAATTGGGTGATATTTTACATGTGTCTAGACAAACCATATCCAGTTGGGAGGTTGGAAGAACCTATCCGGATCTTGAAACGTTAGTGGCAATCAGTGAATATTATCAAGTTCCACTGGATGAATTATTGAAAGAAGATTCAAATATCATAGAAGAAATTTCTCGGAAGGTAAAAAGAAGTGAACGAAGAAAAGTATTAAATGTCGTACTCAGCGCACTATTATTGATCGTCATAGGTTTCAGTACAACCTACTATTTAAATACGCGCCAATATACTCAAGTCAATGAAGAAGGATTAAGTCCGAATGACCTCATTGAATCTTCCTGGGAGTTGAATTATTCTCTTTCAAGAGAACTAGATCAGTCCTTCTTATCATTTGATCAAAATAGTGTAGCAATATATAACTCTCATGGTTTCAATGGTACTTTGAGAAGTGATCAAGAGGAAGACGACTTAATCCTTGGAGCGAAAGAGTTACTTGAGAAAGGCATTGAAGACGGCACAAAAGAATATCCGAATATGACAATTGAATTGGATAAAAATTACTACGTCGTAGCAGCGAATGGTTATTCGCAACGGTTCAAAAAATTAAGTGACAGTATGATTCAAGACTTAGAAGGTAATGAATATTATAGAGTCGCTTCTGAGAATACCCATGATAGTTTACGTTGGATGGATGAGGTCATGCAGGAAGAAATGGCAAATGACTAGTTCAAATGGTCCCAAGATATATTTATGATTTTTTCATTAAAAGAAGCTAGACATCGTTGAGTTGTTAAATCAGCGGTGTCTAGCTTTCTCTATATCCTTTAAGTACTGTTCACACTCTTTTGGGTGCTTGAAAACGATTAACTCATAATCACTCGGTAATCCCGATTGAACAAGCTTGAATAACCTTTCCCGTCTCTGTGTTTTGAAATTCCATACATATTTTAAGAATGGTAAATCGATTCTTTCTGGACAACCCGGTGCCATATCCTCTCGGACTTTTCCGTAAGTACGGATCAATCGCTTCAAAACTCTATAAGCGTAAATTCTGCGCGGGTAATCAAGAAAAAATACATGCGTGCTTTTGGATAATCTAGAAGGCAGCGTTTTTCCGTAATTACCTTCTATAACCCAGCACTCATTCTCATCGAGAATACCATTTACCTCTCCCATTAACTTCTCTTTTGACTTCTCAACCCAGCCTGGATCAAAAAACAACTGATCCATATGAAAAACAGGTAATTCAAAAGCTTCCCCTAATTGTTTAGCTAACGTAGATTTTCCAGACCCTGAAGGCCCTACAATCGTGACTCGTTCCATTGGTTCTCCCCCCCTAAAAAGCTATAGGGTACTATTCTATACTTTTATTGAACGAAACGTCAACGGTTTCTAGATGGAAAAACCTTCTGATATACCTAATTCATAGATACACTCTTAAAGTAAAAGCCAAATATACTAACGCTGTTATTCTCTTACACCAATATTCTCCATTCCTTCTTGCGCTTCAAATATTGGAATATCAAAGATTTGCTCATTTGAATACTCTCCTTGAATAGAAAAACGCAAAACTGATTTATTGGTTAAATCATATGGACTGAGACTAATGGTAAAGTACCCTTCTGTATCTATATCCGGAGAAAACTCTAACTCTTCATATTCCGGTGGTGTATCCGCAGTGGCGAGAGAAAGTTCCACAGTATCTCCAGCATTTATTCGACCTTCATAAAACGTGGTATTCTCATGCACACCCGGAAGCATCAGTTGCTCTAAGACACTTTCGTCTATACTTTCTCCTTCAGCAACCAATTCTTGATGGTGCGCTTTTCTTTCTTCCTCACTCATGGAGGCAATTTCACTGGTGGCTGTATTCGGATCGTAAGGTCCTACCTCAATTTTTTTTACTTCACCTGTGGTTTTATTGATTTCATGCATTGAAATTATTGGCGCCCCTTTTGTTTCATCTGTAGATACAGAGGTATACATTGAAGCCGTATAAACCTCCCCCTCATCCACTATATTGAAATTATAAGACTCGGCTTCTGTAGGTCCACTTTGTTCGTTTATATAAGCGATCACTTTCTCTTTAGCCTCTTCTTCCGTCATCTCCGTATCTTCTTGGTTTGATTCATCTGATAAATCACTATCTGAGTTTTCTGAAGAATCTTCCTCAGCTTCTGTTTCCTCAACATCAGCGTCTTCTTGAGTCTGATTTGAGTCCGTTATTTCAGAAGTTTGTTCACTCTCTAATTCGTTTGTTTCATCGGTTTCAGCTGTTTCGTTATTCCCGCAAGCTGATAATAATAGTATCAATGTACTGAACAAAAACACTTTTTTCACCTAGTAATCTTCCTTTCGTCTAAATAGAATGTCTCTACAAAAAAAATTAGTACAAATCATAGTGGTTCTCATACTCTCTTACAAAAAACATAACAATGATACGCTACATTAACAACTCATATGATCTGCATTTATTTCACCTATTAAAGTTAGGATTTTTAAAAACCAGTATGCTATAGTTACACCATCTAGTACCGAGAAAACTACATATAAAATGACGTCTTTTACTCTTTGATGATTTCAAATAATTGGAAGGAGATATGTATTATGAAGTTTAAATTTCTATTTTCAGTACTATCACTCGTTGTTTTTCTAACAGTCGGCGGATGTTCCGATACAAATGGAGAAGTTAATGAAATCGAAAACGCGGAGCAAGTTAATGAGACTAGTTCATCATTTGTTTCTTTAGATCCCTCTGATATTAAACCTCCAGAATTAATCATTCATGCTGGAGACGAAGTCGTTGAACCGATACTTGGCACATACAGTTGGAGTATAAAAAATGGTCAGGGAATAGAGGCAGATAGCGATAGTCCGCCAGAACTTGTCAAACTGATCCAACCTACCTCTATAGATGCTCCTACACCACTTGAACTAGACTTTGAAGAACAACCAAACTACTATACATTAAACATCTGGAAGGAAGATGGAACGGTTGAAAGTGTTCAAGATGGCGATATTTCTTCGATCGAAGGAGAAGCTGTCTTTGAGGTTTTGGCACAATGGGACGCAGGTTCCGCGAGATATGCATTTTTACTAGACATCAATTAATTTTTCTTATAAAAAATGTTTATATGTTAAAAGGCAGTAACGTTTTCTCAATGAGAACGTTACCGCCTTTTTTGAATCGTTATTTATAATAGTACTTGCCAGGATCGAACCAATGGTGCCTCCCTTTAAATAGCTTAAGAGCAAGAAAGTACCTCCATCAATGTCGAGATGCGATAACGAGTAGACTTAAAAACAGCAAGCATAAAAATAAGCTTATCACCATTGATCAACAATGATAAGCTTATTTTACTTTTTAGTTATCTTGGCTTCTTTTTAGTTCTAGTTTGATGGTCTTCTTCACGCGCCTCTACCCAAGTATGATTATCTTCAGGTACTTCTACCTTGGTTTCCTTCACTGGAACGGCTCTATTACCACTTTGGTCTTGAGATAACCTTGCATTTAGTCGTTGTATTTCAGCTTCTTTTTTCTGCAATTCGATCTGAGTTTCTGCGTCTTGTTTCACTTTATCAACGGACTCTTTTCTTTCTGCCTCAGCGCGGTCCATCTCTTCTTCTTTGTCTTTTAAAGCTTTTTTGTTACGTGCAATCACAGAACTTGCTATCAATCCGGCTATAATCATACCTATTAAAAGCGTACCGACAATCACTAACCATACTGGTATATCGAAACTAGTAAAGTAAAGATCGATCATAACCATTTCTGTTATATTTAAATATGCAACAACACCCACTAATATTAATAAAACGATTGCTAATACGATCATTTCTAACTCCTCCTATAATATACTGAATTGCAAACTCTTTATAGGCTCATTCTAATTCTAAACGATAAAAAAACATAATCATACGCATGTAATATTCAGGGTAACTACTAAATGTATTCTTTTATATAAGAGAATAATTAGTCTTCAGGAAATAAAAAAAGCCTTATAATCTTGTAAACCAACAATTGGTCAACGATTATAAGACTTTTTCAAATAGTATGGTCCCTACTGGGCTCGAACCAGCGACCCCTACCTTGTCGAGGTAGTGCTCTCCCAACTGAGCTAAGGAACCTTTTTTTTCGTACTCCCCTAGTATACTTCTTTTTGCAGAGCTTGTAAAGATTGCCTTAAGTTAAAAAGATTCAATCCTTTTCTTTTTCTGCTTTGTACCTCATAATAAGAGTAACGAAATTCAGAAGGGACAGAACCAGATGGATACGAGCAAGTTAACGAAATTCTATAAAAAAACACACGAAGAAAAGGTTTCAGCACTAAAAGAGGCTGGTGTGATCTCTTTAGAAGAAGCCACTCTACTAACTGAAAAAGGTCTCGACTTAGATCCCTCAGTCGGTGAGCATATGATTGAAAACCATATCGGTAATTACTCTCTTCCGTTAGGGGTTTCCACTAATTTTGTGATCGATGACAAAGAAGTTCTTGTGCCGATGGCGATCGAAGAGCCATCCGTCATCGCAGCGGCTAGTTTTGCTGCAAAGATAATTGGATCTGCCGGTGGCTTTACGACTGCAGTGACAGATCGCTTAATGATTGGTCAAGTGACTTTGAAGAACGTTGAACATATAGAGAACGCTATTTTTGAAATAGAGAAAGCTGAACAAACGATTTTGGAGCGCGCTAACGAGGCGCATCCTTCTATTGTGAAACGTGGTGGTGGTGCGAAATCCCTTGAAACACGTGTGCTTAAAGCGGATCCCGAAGAAGGGACTCCAGCATTCCTAGTCGTTCATCTTCATATCGATACACAAGAAGCAATGGGTGCTAACATCGTCAACACGATGATGGAAGGTATTGCGCCTTATATTGAAGAACTGACCGGTGGCAAGGCATTATTACGCATTCTTTCCAACTATGCGACTGAGTGCTTAGCAACGGCAACTTGTACCATTCCAGCTCACAAATTAAAAACCGGTACGTATTCTGGCGAAGATGTGCGCGACCGAATTATTGAAGCGGCTCAAGTAGCCTGGGCAGATCCTTACCGAGCGGTCACGCATAACAAAGGCATCATGAATGGTGTTGATGCCGTCGTCATCGCATCTGGAAATGACTGGAGAGCCATCGAGGCGGGTAGTCACGCCTACGCCGCTCGGTCCAGACAATATCGTGCACTGTCTAAGTGGCATGCTAACGATCAAGGTGATTTAGTTGGGACACTGACTTTACCGCTTGCGGTTGGAACAGTCGGGGGATCGATCAGTATTCATCCTGGCGCTAAGTTAGCTAGAAAAATCCTGATGGATCCCGATGCTAAGAGATTAGAGAGTATTTTAGTATCTGTAGGTCTTGCTCAGAACTTCGCTGCCGTTAGAGCACTCGTCACCGATGGTATACAAAAAGGCCATATGGGCTTACATGCTCGCTCACTTGCAATCAGTGCTGGCGCTAAAGGTCCACAGGTTGAAAAGGTTGCGGAACAACTGAAGCAAGCACCGCATATGAATTTACAAACAGCAAGAGACTTTTTAAAAGAGTTACTATAAACAGAATGCACTAAAAAACGACCAAATCGCAGATCACGTTTCTGCTATGCGGTCGTTTTTTGTTCGTTACATCAACTGATTTTCGTCCCATTGGGTACCGCTTCATCCAGATTCAGTAAGACGACTTGTTCGTTTGCGAGTACACCGCCAAGTATCAATACCTCAGATTTGTAACCTGCAATGCGCATAGGCGGAAAATTGGTGACCGCTACGACTTGTTTTCCCATAAGCTGTTCGGAATCGTACCGGTCTGTGATCTGTGCAGAGCTCTGTTTAACGCCTAACTCATCGCCGAAATCAATGCGTACTTTATAGGCTGGTTTTCTAGCTTCTTCAAAAAACGTCGCTTCTAGTATCGTTCCGACTCTGATATCCAATGATTGAAAGTCGTCAATGTTTACCATAAAAATCGCTCCCTACTGCTATTTACACTTTATGGTAGAGAACTGTCCAGACTTTTTCAATGTTCTTTTTTATCGCTTTTCAACAAAAAGACGCTAGGAAATTTTTCTCATAGCGTCTTTCGCTTTATTTTCTTTTTTTATTCCAGAAAAACATACCTAAGCCACTACTTAAAAATAGGGATCCGACTAATCCGGTAATCGGGACCGCCATTCCTGTTTTAGGAAGCATCTGCGCTTTAGTCACATCTTCTTTTCCGTGAGAACGCGTTAGTTCATCCGTTAATCGTACATGATGAGCGCCCTCGTTATTAGAAATGGTTTCACTCATCTCTGCAGTTGCTTCTTCACTAACGACTGCTTCCGGACTTGTTTCTGGTTCCGTTACAGTTGGACTTTCAGTTTCAGGTGCGGTCATACCTTCTTCCGGTTGTGTCGTTGGTTCTTCTTCAACAGGCACTTCCTCTACTGGAAGCTCTGCCTCTGGTTCCGGTTCTAGCTCTGGGTCTGGAATGACTTCAGGTTCTTCTTCCGGCACATCCACTACCGTTATAACTTGGCCACTAATCACATCATCTTGAACGGTCAATTGATACCCAATCACTATTCCATCATAATACGTGAAAGTTAAATTATACAGACCATTTGATAAAATTGACGTATATCGCGCCAACATATCCACTGTATTTTCATCTTCATTGGGTAAAAATTCACTACTATGTTCCAAGAATCCCCACCAGTTATTATTCGAAACAATGACTCCTGCTTCATTTTGAGAAACCACTGACTTCAGTTGGCTCCCATTAAAAGCTGTTGGAATACGGATGCCTTCGCTGACCGTACCTTGTGCTTCAGACATCACTGGTGCTTCGCTGTAAATAAGCGTTTGATACCAGTCCGCACCACCATTGAATTGCAATCTAAGCGTTGTTTCGCTTCCTGTCACACCACTGGTTCTTTCTAACAATTGATTTAGATAAGCTTCCGTTAGTTGAAGCGTTGTTCCTTGAAGTGTGTAATCCATGCCTTCCGTTAAGGCAGTACCGCCTTCACTAACCGCTTGCAGTGTTCGTCCATTCAATGTAAGTGGAATACTCAAACCGCCTTCAGGGTCTGTAGGATTTAAGAATATTGTATCCAATCCTTCTGAATAAGCGGAACGCCCTTCCATTGATGCTTCAATCATATTCCCAAATAGTGGATTCTTCCATTCGTACGTATAACGATCGATATGCTGACCGTTATCCCAAAGAATTAGGTTAAATCCTTTTTCTTCAGCATAGTAATTGATAAACTCCAAGAATTTCAACGTTTCGCCTAACTGGTTTACTTCGTCACCTTTATCATAACCCAGCAAACCATATTCTCCGACCACTACACCAATCCCATTTTCCGTAAAAGTCGCAGCAATGCGGTCAAACACATTGATCAAACTGGTTCTGGCAGTGACACCATCCCACAATTCTTCGTCAAACTCCGTTGTTCCCAAATTCGCACTAAATACCCATTCACTATAATAATGAATCGTCGCAATCAGGTTTTCATCATCAAATCCAATGATTTGTTGGTACAAAGCATCCAATCTGTTTTGCGCTGCATCGGTTACTAATGTGGGTAAGACGAGCATTCTTTCTGCATTTTGCCCACCTGAGTTTCGAACGATCGTATGGAACGAATCGTTGATTGTTTCAAGATGACTTAAAGCAGTCGCTTCATCATTTGTATAGAATTGTGGTTCATTAATCGATTCAAACATGACACGTTCGTCATAGTCTTTAAAACGATCTGCCAACTGTTCCCAGATTCGAACGTATTGAGTGTACGCTTCTGCTTCCGTACTACCGTCCCAATCTGCTAGCCAGATCCATGAATCGTGATGCACATTGACCATGACATACAGATCTTCTTCCAGTGCCCAGTTGACAACTTCTTCATAGCGATCAAGGAAAGCTTCATCTAGTTGATAATCAGACTCCGCTCCGCCAACACGCATATGCGCCGTGAAGGGTAAACGGATACTGTCATAACCTTTGTCTTTCACGCTACCAATCAGCTCTCTTGTCACAACTGGGTTAGACCAAGACGTTTCGCCGGTATCCCCCGCTTCGTCAAAGCCATCGAACGTATTTCCTAGATTCCAACCACTACCCATAGCCTCTACATAACGCTGAGACGGTGTATTTTCTGCTGCATGAGCTTTCTTGGTTGAAGCCCAAGGTATGACGACCATTAAAGTAGCGAGTATTGCCATCAATCTTTTCATCATTGACTGTCCTCCCGGTTTTTTAGCAGTAAAAACATCGGATGTCGTTTTCAATAATCGGTCTGATTATGGTGCGATCAGCACGTTTACCGCAAAAGATTCAAGCGTTACCGTCTTCTCCACCGTCTCATCATTCAGTAGGTTTTTGTATCCTTCGAATGGAAGCTCAATTTCGTGACGTGTTTCAGTATGATTCATCACAAAGTAATAGTGGTTCTCTTCTTTTACGCGACAAGCAATTTCTACCCCTTCTGGTAGATCATCAAAGCCTTCGATTGCTTTCTCGTTTAGTATATGTCCAATCAATTCATTCAGCAAGCCCTGTTCCGGTACGGTTGCAACATACCAAGCTTCACCTTGGCCAAATGCGTTCTTCGTTACAGCCGGCATACCTTTGTAGAAATCGGAGCCATATTCTGCCATGACTTCTGCAGCTTCTGGATGAATGAGATCACATAACATCCGACACGTGTAGAACGATTGTTTGAAAAATTCTGCTTGCGTATGCACAACATTCGTTTGTCCAGGTGCCAAAGCATCGATTTCTTCTGCCCAGATGCCTAGTACATTTCTTAGTGGACCTGGATATCCGCCTAAATGAACATTGTCATTTTGATCCACAATTCCGCTCATAAAGGTCGTAACAAATGTACCACCGGCCTCAACAAACTGCTCGATTTTTTCTGTCAGTCCTTCTTTCACCATATATAAAACAGGTGCAAGAATGACGTCGTACTGACTGAAATCGGACCCTTCATGAAGCATATCGACTGCCACTTGTTTAGCGTAGCAAGCATCATAGTACTGTTGGATTTGTTCAACATAACGCAGATCAACCGTTGGACCACTTGTATATTCCAAAGCCCAATACGTATCCCAGTCAAAATAGATCCCTACTCTGGCTTTCGTTTCTGCACCAATCAATTGATCACCCAGTTGCTCCAACTCTTTTCCAAGCTCCGTGACTTCTCTGAACACACGCGTATTTTCATGGCCGGCATGTTCAATAACAGCGCCATGGAATTTTTCTACGGCACCTTTCGAGCGGCGAAGTTGGAAGAACTGAATTGTATCGGCTCCATGAGCGATCGTCTGGTAACTTTGCGCACGCATCTTACCAGGACGTTTTAACGAATTATACGGTTGCCAGTTTTGTTGGCTCGGTGTTTGTTCCATCAGCATGAAACTTTGTCCATCTTTCAGTCCACGCATTAAATCATGATTCATCGCTACGTGACTAAGCGGTGTATTATGGCTCGGATAATTATCCCAAGAAACAATATCCAACTCTTTTGCCCACTTAAAGTAATCAAGCCCTTTATAGCTTCCCATCAGATTCGTTGTTGCGGGTGTTTCTTCGTCAAACAAACGAATAATGTCTCGTTCCATCTTGTAATTATCCAGCAGACCATCCGAATTGAATCGACGATAATCAATCGATAATCCTGCAAAGGCTGCGGCTGTATCGCTGATCCCATCACCTAAATAGTTTGGAGGAATAATATCGTCAAAACTATACAGTGTGTGGCCCCAAAAATGCATGTTCCATGCTTCATTAACTGCTTCGATAGAACCGTATTTGTTTTTTACCCAAACACGGAAAGCTTTTGCACAGTTGTCACAGTAACATTCGCCACCATATTCATTGGAAATGTGCCAAAGTTTGATACTTGGATGCTCTCCATACCGCTTAGCGAGTTTATAGACCAGTTCACTAGCGAATCGCTTGAAGTTTGGGCTGTTCGGACAATGATTGTGTCGATGTCCGAATCCATGTTTTCTACCTTCGAAATCTACTCGAGTAACGTCAGGATATTTTCTACACATCCAAGCTGGCAAAGCCGCTGTAGAAGTCGCTAATACAATATCTACGCCATCATTTGAGAGTCTTTCAACGATTTCATCCAGCTCTTCAAAATGATATTCTTCTTCAGATGGCTGTAGTTTCGCCCATGAAAAGACGTTGATCGTCGCTGAATTGATATGGGCTTTTTTAAACATACGGAGGTCTTCATCCCAAATTTCTTTTGGCCATTGTTCTGGATTATAGTCTCCTCCGTATAGCATGCGGTCAAATAATTGTTTACTCATTGATTCCCTCCTGAAGTATCTTATTTCGTTAACTGAACCTTGATTTCTGAACCATCTAGATAAACCATTGTGCCCAAGTCTGTTGCTTCCATTTTGCCATTATCCACTGAAACTACATCATGAACATTATGGAATAAAACAGCTTTTACATCTATGTTCTCAACCTTAACCGTATAAACGCCTTCAGCTAATTGAACATGTGCTGTTCCGATAACCTTACCGGAACGGTCTACAATACGCGTTGTCGCTTCTGCCCCATCAGGTACTTCAAAGACATGTAAGGTAACTGCTTCGGCATAATTATATTCTGCTTGCGTATTTTGATTGCCTTCGACGATAATACTATTCGGTCTTGCCAGTAATGGTAAAGTATCATAACCATGTGTTTCGTTATGCCATTTTCCACCTTCAATTCTCTCATTCGTCAAATAATTCGTCCATGTGCCTTCAGGTACGTAATAGTTAACCGTTCCTTTGTCATTAAAGATTGGCGCTACCAGTAAAGAATCACCCAGCATAAATTGTCTATCTAGCGTATGGCTCGTCATGTCTTCTGGGAATTCAAGGACCATTGAGCGCATCATTGGTATCCCTTCAGTCGCTACAACGGCTTGGTTCATCAAGTACGGCATTAAGCTCAGTTTCAGTTTTGTGAAGCTACGTGTGACATCTACTGCTTCTTCATCGTAGATCCAAGGCACTTTGTATTCTTTACTACCATGGTACCGACTATGAGAAGAAAGTAGGCCAAATTGTGTCCAGCGCTTGTACAAGTCAGGTGTACACCCTTCTTCAAATCCACCAATGTCATGACTCCAATAACCAAATCCGCTCATACCAAAGGATAAGCCCGCTCTTAATGACTCCGCCATGGAAGGATAATCTGACGTACTGTCTCCACCCCAGTGGACTGGGAATTTCTGTCCGCCTACTGTTGCAGAGCGAGCAAAGACAACCGCTTCGTTGTTTTCGTTTTTAGATTTTGATAAGTCAAAAACAATTTGATTGTACAGTTGTGTGTAATAGTTGTGCATCCGTTCAGGATCTGATCCATCATAGTAGACAGCATCTACTGGAATCCGTTCACCGAAATCGGTTTTAAACGAATCGACACCCATATCCATCAATTTCACTAGGTGATTTTGATACCACGTTACGGCTTCTGGATTGGTAAAATCAATAATCGCTAGTCCTGCTTGCCATTTGTCCCACTGCCAAACGTCTCCATTAGGTCGTTTGATAAAGTAGCCTTTTTCCATTCCTTCGTCAAATAATGGTGATTTTTGCCCCACATATGGATTGATCCAGACACAAATTTTGAGTCCTTTTTCCTTGAGTCTTGTCAGCATTTTTTGTGGTTCCGGGAAAGTCCGTTTGTCCCATTCAAAGTTGACCCATTCGTATTCTTCCATCCACAGACAATCGAAATGGAAAACCTCCAAAGGAATATCTCGGTCAATCATGCCATCGACAAAGTGATTGACCGTTGCTTCATCATAATCTGTCAAGAAAGAGGTACTCATCCATAAACCAAATGACCAAGCTGGTGGAAGTGCCGGCTTACCGGTCAAATTCGTGTAATTTTCAAGCACTTCTTTCATCGAGTCACCTGCAATGATAAAGTACTCCATTTCTTCTCCAGGCACGCTGAATTGAACGCGAGAGACTTTTTCACTACCGATTTCGTAACTGACTTTTTTCGGACTATTGACGAATACGCCGTAACCTCTATTTGTCATATAAAAAGAAATATTTTTATAAGCTTGTTCTGTTCCTGTTCCACCATCTGCATTCCAGATATCGACAGTCTGGCCATTTTTAACGAAAGAGGTAAAGCGTTCGCCTAGTCCATAAACCAACTCACCTACATCAATGGTTAATTGTTCACTGATATAAGATTGATTTTCAAGTGGCTTGCGAATGTACGCTTGTCCTCTTGATTTACTGGAGGTCAATACTTCTCCGTCTTTTTCAAAGCTAATTTCAAATTGATTGCCTTTTTTAACGTGAGCAGAAAGCGCGCCACTTTTCAGTGAAGCTTCTGTTTCTCCATCCGTAATTTCAACAGAAGGATTTTGTTTATCCAGTTCAAATGATGGACCTACTGCGACAGATCCTTTGTGATGATAAACTTTGACACCAATAATATTTTCGTGTGGTGAACTCAGTTCTACCGTCATCATGCCACCATCCAACGTACCGCCTTTATCTGCGATATGTCTGAATGGTGCATACACGGTTAATTGTTTATCTGTTTTTCTTGTTGCATATACATGGGCTGGGTATTCAACTTCGTATCCTTCTTTAACCAGCCATCCTCCGTCTAGAAACTTCATCCTGTCACTCCTATTTTATATTTTCGCCGTTTTGTTTGATGACGTCTTTGTACCAGAAATAGCTTTTCTTCGGTATTCTCTTCAAATCTTTTTCATCTTGTTCTGTTCGGTTGACGAAAACAAAACCATAGCGTTTCTTGTAGCCATTCAACCAGCTTAGTAGATCCGTGAACGACCAAGCACAATATCCAATCATTTCTACGCCATCTGTAATGGCTTTTTTCATCTCGACAACGTGTTGATTAAGGTAATCAATGCGGTAATCGTCATTGATCTCGCCTTCTTCTGTCAGCACATCTTTTGCACCTAAGCCGTTTTCTGTTACGAAAATCGGAAGGTCATATCTTGCGTAAACTTGTCTGAGTGCTAAACGGAAACCAACTGGATCGATTTCCCAGCCCCATTCTGTTTTTTCAAGATATGGATTATCAAGCGATTGATACATTGGAATCTCAGGGCTTTGCGATTGTTCTTCTTTTGGTTGCATCAAGTAAGGATCTGTTGACGAGAATTTCTTATCCTGTTCATTTTCCTGCGCAGGCTTTTCAATCTTATTCTGTTTAACCGTTCCGCCGTGATAATAGTTGATTCCAAGGAAGTCTGGTTTTGCTTTTTTAAGTAGTTCCTTGTCTTCTGGTGTTACAGTCGGTGCGATACCTTTGCGCTCCAACTGTTTGAAAACCGCTACTGGATATCTCCCTTTACAATAAACATCTAGCCACCAGCTGTTGCTGAATTCATGCGCATTTTCTGCCGCTAGCACATCACTTGGATCTGCAGTCAGTGGATAAACCGGGCCGTAACCGAAGCTTGGACCAATCTTTCCCTTAGGGACCATTTCTTTAAATAAAACAATGGCTTCCGCATTCGCCAGATTGATGATGTGATTAGCTTCAAACATCCGCTTCGTATCCGTTACATTTGGTGGATGTGTTGCCCATCTATAGCCCATGCTTGTAAAGACATTCTGTTCATTAAAAGTCACCCAATAACGCACTTTTTCTCCTAATCGTTCATAAAGCACTTTACAATATTCTTTGAAAGCTGAAATCGTCTCTCTAGATTCCCAGCCATTATATTTTTCTTGAAGTGCAAGCGGTAAATCCCAGTGATATAAGGTTAACACCGGTTCAATTTCATATTTATTCAGTTCATCTACTAGATTTTCGTAGAAAGCTAATCCTTCTTCGTTAACCTGACCTTCTCCATCCGGCAATATTCTAGCCCATGACACAGAGAAACGGTAAGCTTTTAATCCCATATCCGCCATCAATTTGACGTCTTCTTTGTAGCGATTGTAGTGATCGATTGCCACATCTCCATTGGTACCTTCGTACGTCTTGCCTTCTATTTTAGTGAATTCATCCCAGATAGAGGGTCCTTTTCCATCTGTATCATATGCTCCTTCTATCTGGTAAGCCGCCGAAGCTGCTCCCCATAAAAAGGATGACGGGAATGCGTCTAGTTTCTCTTGATACATGTTATGCTCCTTTTTCTTCGCTTATTTTTGTATTCGTTTTGTCCATTAAAAAGATCCATGCTCCAATAATACCCGCATCGTTTCTATAGACTGCTATTTCGATTTCTGTGCGGTGGTCATCCCAGTGAATATTTTTTTCTAATTGCTCTTTGAGGATTGGAAGCAGTTTTGGGTTCGCACTAATCCCACCACCGATAACGATTCTTTGTGGGTTAAACGAAACAGAAACATTGAATATGCCTGTTGCTAGGTAATACGTCCAGCGATCAACGAGCGCGTTAACTTCATCATCCGTATCCATCTCTTCTAAAATCGTTCGAGCATCCACCAATGTTTCTTGTGAAACATTTTTCAGTGCTTTATATTCTCGAATCAAAGCCGCAGTAGAAGCGTATTCATGCATCGTTTTGTCCGGATGTTGGTCTATCCCCATACGCATCATGCCAAACTCTCCGATTTTGTACTCACTTCCATACAAAATATTTCGGTCATAAGCAACGGCGCCTCCGATACCTGTCCCTACGGTCATCAAGACAACATCTCTCAGTCCTTCGGCTGCACCAAAAGTTAGCTCAGCCATTAATGCACATTTTGCATCGTTCTCCACAAAAATTGGATACGATATGTACTGAAGCAATAATTCTTGTATGTTTTTTCCATACAAATGCAAAATTGCTCCAGCTGTAATCAGTTTCCCTGTCCCTCTTTCCACTACGCCAGGAATACTCACGCCTACTCCTTGAATGGTCATTGTTTTTTCATACAGGTGGATCTGATCAACCATCGATGCGACAAACTCTTCTGTAGACGTGTGAATCGTTGGAAAAAATCCTTGTTTCAAAATATCGCCCTTATCATTGATTAAAGCGTGCTTACAGTTTGTACCACCGATGTCAAAACAAATATAGGCCATCGTTCATGCTCCTTCACAGTCTGATAAAAAAAGAGATGAAAAGTATATGTTCCTATAAAAGGAGGATATATACTTTTCATCTGTTTGAACAAGTTATTCAGTTTCTCCCCATAGTTCTAGTCTATCTCTAATGATTTCCGTCATTTCAGCATTGGCTTCTTCTATACCGATCGATTCCAATTCAGCTTGCATTTCTTCCCAGATACCATTAAAATCTGCTGGATCTGCTAGGATTGCTTCTGTGATTTTTTGAGTTGTATAGTCATCTGCTCTTTGTTGAATCACATTAACGTTACTCCCTGTCGGTAAAGCAATCTCCCAAGCACGACCATGTTTTGGTGTTTCAAGGTCTTCTGTAGCTGGGAACAAGTCTACCCAAAGGTCAATGCCGTACCCTTCCAGTGCTTCTTTTTCAGGTTCAGAATACTGCGCGATAATATCTTCTGCGCCCATTCTACCGATTGTTTGACCATTAGAATCCAATGCAGCTGATCCCCATTGTGGGAATGGGTGAATATACGCTCCGATTCCTGATTCAAGTGAATAGTTTGGATTTGTTTGAGACTCTTTACGGTCTTCTTCTAATTGAACTCGTTTACCGTCTACGATTTCATAGTGAACTCCTTCAACGCCCCAGTTCATAAGAATTTGAGCTTCTTCTGTTGCAAACCAATCCAAGAACTCAAAAGCTTCTTCTTGATGTTCTGTACTAGAGGTGATTGAAACACCTGTCATTCCTGTAAAGCCGTAATCTTTCAATGTTTGAACTTCAGTATCTTCGTCCAAACCTACAGGTAGTGGTGCCCATAGAGACCACTCATCTTCATCTGCTCTGAGAGCCGCTTCTGCTTCCGTAAAATTCCAGTCCTGATCGGCAATACCCAGCACTCTGCCTGAAGATAGTTTGGATACATAAGTATCATTTGTGTGAGTGAATGATTCTTCATCCAACATGCCTTTAGCATTCATGCCATTTAACCACTGGAAGTATTCTTTTAATTCTGGACGTTGGAATTTATACGTTGCTTCTCCATCATCTGCTACATACCATTGTCCATCACCTTCGATACCACCAACAGCACTTGCTGGATCTCCAACTGTAATCAACCAGCGCCAGTCACTACCCGATAGAGATAATGGAATCCATGGTTCGCCGTCTTCATTAGTCGGATGCATTTCCATATATTCTGTTAAAGCATTTTCGTAGTCTTCAAGCGTATTGATTTCTGGATAACCTAGTTCTTTTAGAACTTCTAATTGGAGACGCATTGTACCACTTGTCTCCAGATACATATTCTCAACACCAGCAGTTCCTACATGATAAATACTTGGATCATCAGAACTACGTCTTAAACGGTCCAACTGATCGCCGTACAAGGCTTTAATATTGTCGCCCTTTTCTTCGATCATATCTTCTAAAGGAATCACACCACCAGCATCAATTAGTTGATTCAGTCCACCTTTTCCGTAAATTAAATCGGGATAATCGCCACTAGCAATCATCAGTGCGACGGCTTCTTGGTCATCCCCACCAACAGGGTAAGAAAACTCTAGTTTTACACCTGTTTTTTCAAGGATTTCTTGCGCAACTGCGTTATCGAATGGATCATCTTGACTCATATCTGAACTGAACATTTCCAATGTCAGTACTTCATCTTCCCCATCAGCTGATCCCGATGCGCCTTCCCCATTACTGTTTCCATTACCACAAGCTGCCAGCAAGAATAAGCTGGATAACATAACTGAGCTTTTCAACGTAAGTGCTTTCATTATTTTCTCCTCTTTTCTTTTTCTTTTCTTTTTCTTTTTAAACTGCTCAAACTCATTGGTTATTTTACTGCACCGAGTGTTAAACCAGATACAAAATATTTTTGAAGGAATGGATACACACAGACGATCGGTAAGGTTACAATAATCGTAATGGCCATTCTAATAGATTCCGGATTGACTCGTACGGCCGTTCCGCCTGTTTGACCCAGTCCGCTGACATCCGCTGCTCTCATAGAAGAGGCATTGTTCAGAATCTGCATCAATTCATACTGCAAGGTTGTCAAATTGACATTGGCTCCTGCATAAAGGTACGTATCGAACCAGTTATTCCACTGTCCAACAGCTACGAATAAGGCGACTGTCGCAAGTACTGGTACACAAAGCGGCATAATAATTTTAGAGAAAATTGTGATCTCGTTTGCGCCATCCATTTTTGCGGATTCTTCTAACGCTTCCGGTAATCCATCAATAAAGGATCTTATCACTATGACATTGAAGGCATTAATTAGTCCTGGGATAATGTACACAGCAAATGTATTGACTAATCCAAGACCTCTAATCACTAGATACGTTGGAATCAATCCTCCACTTACATACATTGTTAAAACAAGTAGAATGCCCAGTGGTCTTCTTAACACATAACTTTTTCTACTTAATATATACGCTAATACCGCACAACAAAATGTTGCTGAAATCGTTCCAAGAACGGTTCTTAATACGGAATTCCTAAACGCAATCAATAGATTATTATTAGAACCAAATACCTCCCGATAATTCTGTAAAGTGAATTCTCTCGGGAAAATCGTTAGCCCCCCTCTTGCTGTGTCTACAGAACTATTGAAAGAAATTGCAAGTACATGTAGGAAAGGATAGAGTGTCACGATGACAACGATAACCATCAGTACTGCAATTGCATAATCTAGTGGAGTTGCGCGGTCGCTCCATTTTTTCTTCTTTTTCTTTGTCACAACTTTTTTCATTGGTGTATCCATATTGACCCTCCTTTCTACATAATTGAAATGTCGCTGGTTTTCTTAGCAATTGAATTAAAGGTGAAAATCAATGCAATAGAGATAACAGATTTGAAGATCCCAATCGCTGTACCGTAAGAGTACCTAAACATTCCGATACCGTAATCTAACGCATATTTTTCGATAACGATCGCTGCATCTGCTACAATATTATTTCCTAAAAGCATTTGTCTCTCAAATCCGATGTTGATGATGTTTCCGATATTCATGATCATTAGAATCACGATAATCCCTTTGATTGATGGTAACGTGATATGCCACATTTTTTGGAGGCGACTTGCCCCATCCACGTGAGCAGCTTCGTACATTTCCTGATCGATACTCGTCATCGCTGACAAGTAGATAATGGCATTCCAACCGGTTGACTTCCAGACATCTGCACCTGTTACAATTCCCCAGAACATATTCGGTTTAGCCATAAAGTTAATGGGTGAACTTGTAATATTCAAGAATTGTAATAGCTCATTGATGACACCTGTATTGGCTAGAACGGTTGTGACTAAGTTTGCGACAACAACCCAAGATACGAAATGTGGTAAATAAGAAATTGTTTGCGTGAACTTTTTGAACCTTGAAAATCTTAATTCATTCAGTAATAGGGAAAACGTGATAGCTGTACCTGTTCCGAATATGAGTCCTAATCCACCCATGCCTAATGTGTTCTTTAATGCTGTGTAAAACAGTGAGTCATTGAATAGTGCCGTGAATTGCTTGAGCCCTACCCATTCAGATCCGAAAAATCCGTTTTGGGGTCTGTATTCCTGAAAGGCTACCAACCAGCCGATCAATGGTGTATAAGCGAAGATCAATAACCAGATAACAAATGGTAAAGTCATTAGGATTAATAATTTTTGTCGTTTAATAGCTGCCCATGTAATTCTTTTCTTCGGTATTTTTCTTGGCCTAGATTTGACCAATCCCTGCTTCTCCACGTCCATCACTTTGGAAGATTCCATCTATACCACCCTCTTTGTTTTATTTCTTACCCTTATAATAATTGATAACGCTTACAATTAATATAGTACTATTCAGCCCTCAACATAGTAAAAAATGGACACTTTATCAAAAAGTAACCATTTTTTACGGAGAATCTATTCAACTCATTGAAAATCCTGCATCAGCTTTTCCAGTATTTTATGATTGCTTCGCATAAAGTAATAGCCTGCAATTGCAAACAAGCACAACATCGCATAGCCAGCGAACCCATAGAGAATTACCATAAAGGCAACCAGTAAGAATAAAAGCGACAATGAATTCAGTTTATTTCTGAAGAGTAGTAGGATAGAAAAAATCACGAGATTTTTAGTGGTAACTTCAAAACGTGCCAAAATAGAAAATGCATAAATAATCGTCACCATTAAAATGGCTAATACGATCAAACTGATGACCGTCAAGAAAATCCATCCACGTTCAAGTACATACAAAATGTCTACACTCAAGATAATGAGCGCCGCAATGATTATCAACCAATACTTCGTACTTTCCATGAAATTATCTCGGTAAGCTTTCCAGTAATCCTTTGTTGGGTGAATCGTCTTTTCTCTATAGAGTTTCCCCATCGCATAAAAAAGCGCAGTCAAGCTCGCACCAGTTGGAATCAGTGCTACCCCGTAAATGAGTATATTAGAAATACTCAGCGGTAATAGAATAAGCGCCAGTAGAATCAGTGTATTGCTGACTAGAAAATAGGCATTCGTTAATAAAAAGTAGTAGATGTGCTGAGTAACCTTATAAAAAAGTGTGTCTGTAGAACTTTTCTCTTTCATTCAACTTCCTCCTGCTGGTCTTTCTGGTAGCCTTTTGGACTAACCCCAAACTGTTTTTTGAATTTCTTATGGAAATAATCATAATTAGAATATCCAACCATCTTGGCAATTTCGTAAACGTACAGTGAACCTTCTTCTAGAAACTGCTTCGCTTTATTAAGTCTGATTGTATCCAAATAGTCATGGTAACTGACTTTCATATCTGCTTTGAATTTCTTCCCTAAATAAGATTGACTGTAGTTAAAATGCTGTGCCAATTCTTTTAAATTCAAATTCAAATGATAGTTTTTCCTTGTATGTCGCTTGATTTCTTCTACGATATCTTGTTTTTCGAAAGCTTCGTAGAAAAATCTGCCAAAATCGTAGAAAGTGAATTTCAAGAAGTGAGCTGTCTGGTCAATAGAAGACTCTTTCCAGATAATAGATAAGATTTTATCTTTTTCAATTTCCTTGACTGGTTTATGCATACTTTCTTCTAGAAATTCAACACATTCAATAAAAATATATGACCAATCTCTTTTAACTTCTTCAACTGATTTGTTTGAATGTTGAAAGAACGCGACACATTCATCTAATACGCTCTCGATTTGTTTTTTATTGTTATCTTTGATCGCTTTTTTGAGTTTTGTCAGTAACTGATTGACCGAGAGTGGATAAGCCGCTTTCTTTTTTAAAAGAGAGCTGAGTAGTATTTGTTCATTCGGAAAAATATAAGATAAGTTATCCAGTCCTCTGATTTCGTCATAAAGGACCGGTAGTTCTTCACTTTTTTCAGTCACTGAGCTGATCTTCAACTGAACACTTTCTACTTCGCTGAAACGTCTCACGACACGCTCGAATTGATGTTGTTCTTCGTTACAGATCAGCAACAAGATTGTTCTGCCATCAGTATACGTATAAAAGTGTTTTTCTCCAATCAATGTTTTTTCAAAATCCAACAGCACCTGCAAATCGACACGCGTTTCACTACTAGAAATTTTCATCAATCGAAATGTCTGATATTGATTTAAGAGACTTAGATCAAACGCTTTTTCTCTATACATGATGTAAGAGAATAATTGATTCGCAAACAAGTATTTCTCTACATGTGTACGTTCTGTCTTTCTCGTTTGCTCTTCTTCAATTTGCGATTTGATTTTTCTCAAAATTTCTGTGAGCTGCACATCATCGATTGGCTTCAATAAATAATGGAGCGCCCCTAAGGACACAGATTTTTGTGCATACTCAAAATCTGAATAGCCCGATAATACAATGAATTTCGAATGTAGTTGACGCTTTTTTGCTGCTTCGACCATTTCTAGACCATTTAATCCTGGCATTCTGATATCTGTGATCACAAGATCTGGCTTTTTTTCTTCGATAACATCCAGTCCTGATACACCATTATCTACAGAATCGATAATTTGAAACCCTTCTTTTTTCCAATCAATAATATACGCCATGCCTTCTCTTACAATCGGTTCATCGTCCACTAAAACAACCGTGTACATGTTATTCCTCCTGTCGATTAAGGTGTTCTTGTATAGGTAATCTGATCTTCGCTACTGTGCCTTCTCCTACAACGCTATCGATAGATAATCCAGAATTTGGACCATAGGTGAACCGTATACGCTGGTGTACATTGTAAACACCTAAATGACTACTATCCCCATTAGAGGCCAATAGCGCTCGAATTTGTTCCAACTGATCTAACTTCATTCCAATTCCATTATCTTTTACCGTGATCTCAAGGTAACCCTCTACTTCTACTACTTTAATCTTAATATTCCCATTATCGATCTTTGGTTCAATCCCATGAATAAAGGAATTTTCCACAAGTGGCTGAATGATCAATGGTACGATCGTGTAGTCATGTTGGGTAGTATTTTCGATTTCGTAATCAATATGTTCACCGAATCTCAGTTTTTGAATTTGTAAATACAGTTCGGTGAACTCGAGCTCTTCACTCAATTTCGTTTCTTTCTGTTTTCTTTCCAGTGATTTTCGCATCAGTTTACTGAGAATCATGACAATTTCCGCGACTTCTCGGTCTTGATTTCTTAGTGCTTTCATTCGAATCATTTCGAGTGTGTTATACAAGAAATGGGGATTGATCTGACTTGCGAGCATTTTGAACTGTGCGTCTTTTACTTGTAATTCCCAGTCTTTCTCATTCACAATATGTTCCGCATTCAGCTCCATCAGATCTTCGATACTTTTCGTCGTCATCACCAAATGTTTGTATACATCAGACAACTCGTCATTCCCTTTGATAGAAGGCTGAATCGTAAATTGTCCGGCAGCCACCATTGTCATTGCGTCTTTCAACTTGAGGATCCGTTTGTTAAAGGTTCGGATGAAAATCGCCAGCATCAATATACTGAGGCTCAAGACTGCTAGAATGATCATGTAGGCTAATCGTAAATCACTATTCACATCCTGTAATATACTATCCGTAGGTACGACCCCCACGACCTGCATTTGAGAATCTAAGGTTTTAGGAATGTGAACGTCTCGAATGTTCAAGGTGAATTCTCGATCATACCGCTGAGAGTCGAGCGCTTCATAATTGCCTTCTGTGTCTTCAACGGCTTCTAGAACGGGTCTATATTGATTATATGAATTTTGAATATTGTCATATTCAGGATAGCTGTAAAGCGGAGTCTGGTTATTTAATGTGATAAAGACAGTACTCGCTGAATCAGCTAGCAGACTTTTGACCATGTTCTCGTTCACTGCAATCGTCAGTACACCGACTAGCTCGTAGTTTCGGTAGACCGAACGAATGAGGTTCAAATGCTGATCTTTTGTAATGTCGTCTTCCAAAACGAGCCATTCAATGCCACCGTTTCCACTTACACTGCTTTGGTACCAATCGGTATTCCTGATGGTTTCGTTAGCGTTATAAATTCCTGTGGTACTCGTTAATGTATCATTATCAACGTAAAAACGGATATGCTCAATCTCGTCATAGTACCGCAAATAATCTTCAAACATTTGGTAACCCTGGTACGCTTCATATACATCATAAGGATTGGTGTACTGCGTTTGTACAAGATCAGCCAGGTCTTCGTCCTGATAAATCCAGTCAGAAACATTCGTAACGGACGACAAAAGCGTTGCATAGTCCATTTGGATCCGCTCGTTGTTATTTTCAATCTCCGCCATTTTATTGTTGATTAGATTGGTTCGGATACTAGCTGTCAAATAAATACCAACAAGCAAAATTGGAATAATCAACATGATGAAATAAGAACCAAGTAACTTTTGCTTGATCGAAATGTAACGTCCTTGTTTAGTTGGTTTCTCCATCGGACACATCCTCTAGCGTTGTAAACTGTAAGTCTATCGTTTGCGCTTTTTGATTGGTCAAAACGACTTGTATGACATCTACATTTGTTTTTTCCTGAGTATATTGCTGCTGCAACTGAACCGAAACTGTTTGGTCCAGGTCCGACTGTAAGGTTAAACGGCAGGTTTTTTCTTTCCCTACTAAATCCCACTCCAGTTGTTCCACGAGTATATCTTTAGGCAAGCGAATACCTTTTAAAGATCCCTTACTCAACCACCTCGGTGTTGCTTTGAATAATGTCAAAGCGTCATCTGCCTCTGAATAGATTAGAGCATCGTGAAGAACTTTAGGGAAAGAGCCATTTGCATCTACATTGAACACATGCGCTTGATTATAATGAGCAGTCGCAAGGGATGGGAAAAAAGATTCATTGATAACCAGCTCGCGTAACGCGGCTTCCACTTCATTCGGTCTCTCAAGCGCAATTCCACACATTGCTGCATGAATCCTACCGTGAGAAGAGCTCGTATCGCCATCTTCATTCAACAACCAAGCTTCGATTCGTTTATCAAATGCTTTATTCGCTGCTTCCCATAAAATAGGTGATTTCTGATCGATTTCTTTACTTTGAAATACAGGGTACAAATTAGAAAAATGACGATGATTAAAATGCTCGGCCTTGGTTTCATCAATCCATTCTTTTAAAATACCGTCTGAATCAATCATATAATCCGGTAGCTGGGTCAATAATCGCTCATACTTTTCAGGAACTGGTTCGTCAAGCAACTGATAAGCTTTTTTTAGATTCCAAATCGTTTCTTTGATGACGGCGATGTCCATTGTTGCCGTATCCCCCATTCCATTCTCAGCTGAGTAACTTGGTCTCAAATGCACTTTTCCCTCTTGAATCGTTAAGAAATCCTCGTAGAACAAGAGTGTTTCAATATAAAAAGGTATCGCTACTTCTTTCAGAAAAATCTTGTCTTGTGTATATTCAAAATATTCATCGTAAAAGTGACTCATCCAACCGGCTCCAGCAGTCCATAGAACCATCGGCCATTCACTATTCCAATGTACATGAAGCGCACGTGTGCTTGCATGAACAGGCATCAGGTATCCGCGACATCCGTAATAACGAGCAGCATTTTCTTTGAAGTCCTCATGATAGTCTGCCATTTTGTTGAATAAGCCATCAAACTGTTCAAATAATCCAAGACTCGCTAAAGAGGCAATGGCAAGCTGAACGTTGGTGTCCAAGGTGTAATCCCCACTCCAGGCAGGCGAAAAGTCTCCGCCCCAAATTCCTTGAAGGTTTGGCAGAGCTTTCCCAGTCATAGACTGGATGACATAACGACTTGCATCGTACAATTTCTCATACAGCACTATAGGAACAGTATGCATTTCGTGCATCTCTTCAACAATTTCATCTAAAGACTTTCTTCTATCTTCATCATCAACCAATGTTAATGAGACTTGATTATAGGTTGCTTGAAATTCTTGAATATGCGCTTGCTGAATCTGTTCAAAATCATCCATACTATTGGTTACGGCTTCCGAATGGATAGATAAGGCAAAACAGATGGCTCTTGTCTGCTTGATTTCAACCTGATCTTGATGAACAGCAACTGTTCCTTCTGAAATATTCCAGTCCAAGCTAGAAACGTAACTAGTTTGATCAAGATAGGTCGATTTTTGAACGAGTCTACAATCTGTCAGTTGAACGATTTCCTGATTCAGCTCAGGGTTCTGGTAATCTTTCAGCGAAAAAGATACATCGAAAGGATCGTTCGATTCAATTTTTAAATATAACGCTCCATTTGCTTTGGAACAAAAAAGTATCTTTTTGAATCGTTGCTTTTTTGCTTCAAAAGTTTCAATCGCTAGACCTTTTTCATAATCTAGTTGTCGCTGAAAGTCAGTAACGGATTTTCCGTCTACTTCTATCTCTAACTGAATCTCACTTCCCGGATGATAAGGATCACTCATCGTTAACCCTTGATAGCCTTTTTCTAAAGCGACTTTTTCAAAGTATTCAACACCTTTTTGATAACCTTTTGCCTCAATAATCGCTTTAAACGAGTCCAAGTGATCTGACATATCTGGAATGTTGTTCATTTTATTTTGTTTTAGAAATAATGTGTGGTGGTTTGCGACTAAGTTAAATACATTTGGCGAACCAAATAATATGCCGCCCAGTGCACCATTCCCAACGATATAACCGTCTTCCCACTTCTCAGCTGGCTTCGTACTCCAAACACCTTTATTTAAAAAATCCGTCAATCTAACCGCTCCCTTTATGTAACCGCTTAATTTTTATAGAATTATAACATACAATTTCAGGTGTTTATAGATAATTTCATCATACGCTTTATCTTGATCGATACAATTCGTCACAAGGATTGTCAATTTCTTTTTTAAAATTCATATAATTATAGTCATTTTACAAAAAAGAGGCTGGGACAAAACTAGCCAAATAGAAGAAAGCCTTCAAATCTAGGATATCTATCCCTTGATTTGAAGGCTTTTCTACTTGTCTGATTTTGCGAAACAATGTTAATCAGAAACTTTTGTCCCAATCTCTTTTTATTTTAACGAATATTGCCTGCTTTATCTCATTTTTCTTTTCATGTTCCTCTTAAAATTGTTTCATCAAGTTAGCCATTTCAATAGCTCCTATAGCTACTTCAAAGCCTTTATTTCCTGCTTTGGTCCCCGCTCTTTCAATCGCTTGTTCGATCGTATCCGTTGTGAGTACGCCGAATAATACGGGTACGCCTGTACTATCAGAAGCTGAAGCCACGCCTTTCGATACTTCAGCACAAACATGATCATAGTGTGAAGTTGATCCTTTAATAACCGCACCAAGTGTAATGACTGCATCATACTGTCCTGTAGCCGCCATCTTTTTAGACACCAACGGAATTTCATACGCCCCTGGTACCCAAGCAACATTGATGTCCGTTTCCTTCACACCATGTCTAATGAGTGCATCTACTGCCCCGTCTAATAATTTAAATCCGATAAATTCATTGAATCGAGCAATGACAATTCCAATTTTCAAATCTTCTGCAATCAAATTTCCTTCTAATACTTTCATATTTTTTCCTCCATACAAGGTATCATTATAAGTAATGACCCATTTCTTCTTTTTTTGTTCGTAGATAATCTTGATCATAGATATTTGATTCTATGCTGATAGGTACTCGATTTTCAATCGTTAATCCATAGGCTTTTAAACTAGATACTTTCAAAGGATTGTTTGTCATCAAATTTAATCGATTAACTCTTAAATCATCGAAAATTTGTTTACACTCATGATACTCTCTAGCATCGACTGGTAATCCTAGTAGTATATTGGCTTGAATCGTATCGTGCCCTTGATCTTGTAGAGCATATGCTCTAATTTTATTGATCAAACCTATGCCTCTACCTTCTTGTCTCATATATAGCAGAATCCCTCTACCTTCATCTGCAATCTTCTTCATAGCTAAGTCTAATTGTTCTCCACAATCACACTTTTTCGATGCAAAAACATCTCCTGTCAGACATTCCGAGTGCACTCTACACAACACCGGATCTCCGTCACTGAGATCTCCCATTACAAGCGCGATATGATGCTCATTTGTATAAGCATGCTGATAAGAGTGTATCGTGAATTCTCCGTACTTCGTTGGCAGTTTCGCAACAGAATCCTTACGCATTATTTGTTCCGTTTTCTTTCGATACTCCACTAAATCTTTGATCGTACCAATTTTCAACTCATGCTCAGCCGCGAAACCAATCAGGTCATCTCTTCTCGCCATCGTCCCATCCTCGTTCATGATTTCACAACACAATCCAACTGGCTTTAAGCCGGCAAGACGTGCGAGGTCGACTGTCGCTTCTGTGTGCCCAATTCTTTTTAGAACACCTCCTTTTACTGCTTCAAGTGGAAACATATGACCCGGATGTTTGAAATCTTTAGCTTCTGTTTTTTCTTCCACAAGCTTTAATGCTGTGAGCGATCTTTCATGGGCTGATATTCCTGTAGTTGTGTCTTTAAAATCAATTGAAACGGTAAAGGCCGTACCATGGTCATCCGTATTTCGACTAACCATTTGAGATAAGTCGAATTTATTTGTATATTCTCGTGTCATAGGAATACAGATGAGTCCTCTAGCATATTTAGCCATAAAGTTAATATTTTCTGGTGTTGCAAATTCTGCTGCGCAGATAATATCTCCTTCATTTTCTCTATTTTCGTCATCTACGATAATGACATTTTTTCCGTTTTTAATATCTTCAATTAGTTCTTCTATATCATTGAACATACTTATGCCTCCATCTAAATAAATCCAGCATTCAATAAAACACTCTCTGTTATCGAAGACTGATTTATTGCTTTTTCACTTGATACTTTCAGCAGTTTTTCTACGTATTTCCCAATAAGGTCACATTCTAAATTAACCAAATCACCCACGGTATGTTTGAGCAATGTAGTTTCCTCAGCAGTATGTGGAATGATGGATACAGAAAATGTCGTGTTTGTTACTGAAACGACAGTCAAGCTAATGCCGTCTATAGAAATAGATCCTTTTTCGATTATATACTTGAGACTTTCGAATCCAGTTTCTACGGTTACCCAAACTGCATTCTCTTCGTGTCGATAACTTTTAATGATGCCCGTTCCGTCAATGTGTCCACTGACCATATGGCCACCTAACCGTACTTCTAAAGTTAATGCACGTTCTAAATTTACACGAGATAGATTCGTTAACTGTTGAAAACTTGTTCTAGTCATTGTTTCAGCCATGACATCTGCTTCAAAGGTTTGCGCAGTCATTTTTTCTACGGTCAAGCACACACCTTGAACCATAATGCTGTCTCCGATTTTTGTTCCTTGTAAGGTTTTACTCGCACTAATGGTTATTCGGCTAGATTTTCGAGACTTCCTGATATTTGTCACTATTCCAATTTCTTCAACTATTCCTGTGAACACCTCAATTCCTCCTCTTACAAATATCCTTCTATTAAGATATCTTCTCCTAGTTGGCTTAACTCATACGTTTTAAGTTCCACAGCTGCGCTGACCCTCTGAATACCTTTCCCCCCAATAGGCGATAAGGCATTTTGACCTCCGAATATTTTAGGCGCAATGTACACGGCAACTTTATCTACGACACCTGCTTCAAATGCCGCTGCGTGAATTGAAGCCCCGCCTTCAATCAATAGACTATCGATACCATCTTCCCCTAAAAGCGTCATTAGTTTTTTGAAGTCGAATGTTCCGTCATCTAACTGCATCAATAAAACCTGCACACCCTTTTGCTTCAGTCGATCTATTTTCTCTACACAAGCTGATTCGGATGTAACAATAATCGTAGGCGCTAGATTTAAAGTCTGAAGAAGCTTTGATGACTCTGGTATATTCAAGTTCCTATCTAGTACAACCCTTATAGGATTCGACAACCCTTCAATGCGAGAAGTTAGTAGCGGGTCATCTTTAAGTACCGTTCCAATCCCTATCAATATTGCAGCTACCTGTCCTCTAGTTTTATGCGCATGATTTCTGGATTTTTCAGATGAAATCCATTTGGATTTTCCTGATTCAGTAGCAATTTTCCCATCTAACGTCATTGCATACTTCATAATGACAAAGGGTTTTTGAGTTGTAATAAATTTATTGAATACCTCGTTTAATTTTTCACTTTCTTTTCGAAGTATGCCTTCTCTTACTTCAATACCAGCCTCTCGGAGAAGTTGAATGCCTTTCCCGGCCATCAATGGATTGGGATCCATTGCAGCTACGATGACTTTTTTTATCTTGCTTTCAATAATTAAATCCGTACACGGTGGCGTTTTCCCAAAATGTACGCAAGGTTCAAGTGTGACATAAATGGTTGCGCCTTCCACCGGCTCAGTGGCGGTTTTAATAGCGTTAACTTCAGCGTGCGGTCTCCCATATTGTTCATGATATCCCTGACCTATGACGCTTCCTTCTTTAACAATAACCGCTCCTACGAGCGGATTTGGTGAAGTTTTTCCTCTTCCTTTTTCTGCTAACTTTAGTGCCATTCTCATATAGACTCTGTCCATATAGATTCTCCTTCCATCAAAAAAGCCCCAAATCTTTATGAGATTCAGGGCTTGGCTTTTGAAATTAGTGGTATTCAAATAAACAGACTCCTAGTATACGGTTGTTCCTATACAGTAGAGAACGCTAAAAACCCTGGAAAAAAATTTTTCCCAGGGCATTCTGAATACAACTAGCTATTATCCTAAAAGTCAATAATTACAGACTCTCAGAATATTCACTATATCATTCAATGTCTTCTTTCATCCAGACTGTACTGTCGGCTTCGGAATTTAACCGAATCTGCCTTACGGCTCGTGGGCTTTACCACCGGTAGGGACTTTCACCCTGCCCTGAAGACTATTCACTTTTGTAACTCAAGAATAAAGAGTCAAAAATCTTTTGTCAACAACTTTTTCTTCTGTATACCTATTTCTATTTTCAAAAAAGCTAATTATTTATTAATCATTTCCACCATTGCAGTCCCCTAATACGAAAGTTTGATGTCTGTTAAATCCTTTTGAATAGATACTTAGAAATGCATTTCAGCCCCAAAATTGATATACAGTGATTAAGATCGATTCTTGTATTTAACTTATTTAAAATATAGAAAGATTTGTAAATTTCCACACATCATAATACATTTGAAATTACTCAATTCTCTACTAGAAGTTCCTGATTATATGATTACTTTTATTGTAAAGTGTCAGGTTTGAATCATTTCCCATAGCCTTGTGGTTGTGTTCCAATTTCTAACAGTTATTGACTGATAAATATCTTTTTTTGCAAGTCTGCTTAATGCACTTTTAGCATAATCCGGATGCGTTGGTCCAGGTCTACTGTAATAGATTACATTTGTTCCGCACCAAGATTGATCAATCCCGTCACGTGTATCAACTTCTTTCATAGCTTCTTCAGCAGTAATGTCTATCAAGAGATATCGTAACGATAATCCACCGTCTGATCAATTTTCCCATAATCTTCAGGAGCTTCCATTACAATGGATTCATAAACGATTTTACTTAACGTCAATATTTTTACTGAAGTCGTATCTAATTTGAATTTTTGGGTTAGTAGAGTCGCTACTTTCTGGGTGATGGTTTTACTGGATAGATTAGATTCAACAACTATATTTCCACTTTGAATATAAGTTTGAACAGTTTCAAATCCTTCTTTTAATAACTCAGTACGCAAGTCTGCCATCTTCACTTTATTTTTTCCACCGACATTGATTCCTCGAAGTAGCACAATATACTTTTCCATCCTCTCAAATCCTTTCAACTAAAAGATAGATTTATTGTACGCTTATTTTTCTTCGTATGTTTAATTATTAATGTAATAAGTCTCTAAAAGCTATTATCCTATAAAAAACACCCGTTAACTGTTCTGTAACTGAACAAATCAGCGGTTGATTTAGTTATAAATTTATTTTGTAGAAATTTTTTTCTGCTTAATCCGTTTTTTTGGATTCATCTTGATCATGATCCAACCGACGACTACGGCTTCCGCTACTACATAAGAAGACCACACACCAGTCATTCCATACAGGTAACTCAGTAGTAAAACAACTGGAATGATAATAAATCCACCTCGAAGCAGTGAAAAGAATAAAGCTAATCTTGGTTGATCTGTTGCACTGAAATACGTCGTCAAAATTGTATTTGCGCCAGCAAAGAAAAATCCCATAAAGTAAATTAAAAGACCAACAATCGCCATCTCTTTTACGTGAAGATTCTGGTCACTATTAAAAGCAGAGACAATACCGTCTCTAAATACAAAAGTCGAGACATAAATTAGCGTGCTAATAGAAAGCGCAGTGGCTATTGACAGTCTTAATACGTGTTTCATTTTGTCTAAATCTTTGAGCCCATAGCTATCACTTAACAGCGGCTGCGCCCCTTGTGCGACCCCCGTGAACAAGGATAAGACAACAAAGGAGATGTTGGCGACAATACCGTATGCGGCTAATCCTAAATTTCCTTCAAGCGTAAAAATAATGGTATTAAAGGAAAACATAACAACCGCTGCCGCAATTTCATTGATAAATCCAGCTGCACCCAAGTAACAGATATCTTTCATCACTTTTAGCTGAATCCCTTGAAATACAAACTTCAGCTGATTCGTTGGGCATCTAAAGTGCATACTTAAGATGGCCAAACTGCTGATCGGTGCAATACTCGTTGCTAGAGCTGCTCCAAACATCCCCATATCCAATGGAAAAATAAAAATATAGTCCAACACAATATTCAAGAAACTGCCCAGTAACATACCGTACATTGCTAGTGACGGATCTCCATCATTTCTAACAAAAGATTGCATGGCATTATTCAAAATAAAAAATGGAGAAAAGAATAGTAATGTTCTCAGATAGATGGATGTGTTCGCGAACGTTTCGTTATTAGCACCAAGCATGCGTGCAATATTGTCCGCTCCTATGACACCTATAATAGAAAACACAATGCCCACAATCAATCCAAATAGAAGGGATTGTGTGTAAACACTTCGGGCTTCTTTCGTTTTTCGCTGTGCATTCAGTATGCTAAAGCGTGAAGCACCACCCAGTCCTAGCATCAACCCTATACCGTGGATCACACCGTAAGCCGGTATACTTAAATTCAAAGAAGCGATCCCGTTGGAGCCCAAAGCTTGTGCAATAAAAAAAGTATCCGCTAGAATATACAAAGAAATTCCGATCATACCTAAAACATTTAAACTGACATATTTAAAAAATAATTTATTGGTATTCATTTAAACCCTCCGCAGCACGGTATAATTATTCAAAACCGGCGCTTTCCAATTATAATAAAAAGCTGCATCTTTTCCAAGATGCAACTTCTCGAGTATACTATATTTTATTTTGTTCCGCTAACTAATCTAGATCTTAGTTTGTTTGAGAATAGTTCCACTAAAAGAATCAGTACGACTAACCCAATCAAAATAGATCCAACTTGGTTCCAACGGTAAGATCTCATGGCAAAAATCAGTGGTGCACCGATACCACCAGCACCAACCAATCCTAAAATCGTCGCATCACGCAAGTTCATATCGAAACGATAAATCGTTGTTGATAGGAAACTTGAAAATAGCTGTGGTAAAATACCATAACGAATTTTCTGATACGTAGTACAACCCATTGAAGTCATTGCTTCTAGTACACCACGGTCTAGATTTTCAATAACGTCGACGTACAGCCTAGAAATCATACCAATCGAAGTGATCGACATCGTGAGTACCCCTGCGTAAGCGCCTGGACCTGTTACACGGATAAACATAATCCCGTAAACAAGTGATGGAATCGTACGAATAAAGATTACAACCAGCCTTGTGATATAAGCCACTGGTCCACTGACTACACTTGGCGCCATCAAAAATGAAATGGGAATAGCCAGCAAGGAACCAAATACGGTTCCCAGTAAAGCGATCGCAATAGTTTCATACAATAGATACGGTACACCTTGAGTTGAAAAGTCGAATAAGAATTCTAAATCTGGCGTTACAATCCCTCTGACAATGTTGACTGCCAGACCTGTCCCCTTTTGATCTAAACCTGTAATATCGACCCCTATAAATGACCAGATCAGAAGAGCCAGTATAATGATTGATATTGTCACAAAGTACAATTTACGGTTTGGAGCTTTGTTATATTGTGTTTGAATTGCTTCGTTCATTTAACTCTTCCTCTCTAAGACAATTTACGTCTGAAGTATTCGCTGATCCGTTCAATAATGAACACTACGATCATCAAAACTAAAAGAACCATTCCCACACTAGGATAGTCTCTCCAGCCCAGACGCTCGTTAAGAACCAGACCAATACCACCAGCGCCTACGTATCCTAAAATTGCCGCATATCTAACGTTTCCTTCAAATGCATACAGTGATACTGACAAGTATGTTGGTAATACTTCTGGAATAATCGCATATCTGAAAGCTTCTACCTTTGATAATCCCATTGATTCATTTGCTTCAAAAGCGCCCATGTCCACATTTTCAATGTGTTCATACATTAGTTTTCCGACGTAAGAAGACGTAAAGATGAAAATGGATAACATCCCTGCCATTGTCCCTAATCCGAATAAAAAGGTAAAAATTAGTGCCAGAACCAATGTAGGTAAAGTTCTTAAAATACTTAAAAAGAACTTAAAGAATCCATTAACGAATGTATTTTTAATGATGTTGCTAGACGAAAGTAAGGCTAACGGTACAGCTACTAGCGCACCAGCAAGCGATCCTAATAAAGACATTTGAATGGTATCGAATAAGGGTTCCCAAATGTTTGAAAGAAACTCAAAGTTTGGTGGGAACATTCCAATAATAATAACAAAAAACTGGTTACCACGTTTCCATAATAAAGATAAGTCTGCGCCCGTCGTTCTAAATGAAGCATACGTAGCAATCAGCACAAGCAAGAGAATCAATGGTGTTCTAGAAGCTCTTTGTTTGACTGTTTTACCATTTTCCAATGTATAAGTTTTCGGCTTGAAAATTTTATCGTAAACTGTTTCTTCCAATGTTTCTCCTCCTTACACTTTTGCTTCTTCAGGATCATCCATGTGCGGAACTTCAGTCAAACTACCATAGATGTTGTTCAATACATCTTGTGTTACATCTTCTGATTTCCCATCATAAACCACTTCACCTTTACGAACGCCGATAACGCGGTCTGCGTATTCCAAAGCTAGTTCAACATGGTGAATATTGATCAAAATAGACATTTCCATTTCCCGATTGATACGTTTGAAATCGTCCATAACAACTTTTGCCGTTACCGGATCCAAAGAAGCTACGGGCTCATCCGCTAAGATGATTGAAGGATTCTGAGCTAACGTACGCGCTAGTGCTACACGCTGTTGCTGTCCACCAGACAGTTGATCTACACGGTTGTAAGCTTTATCTAAAATACCGACTTTATCCAATGCTTCAAGAGCTGCAATCTTTTTCTCTTTAGGAAATAATCCTAATGTTTTTCTCCAAAAAGACAATTCTGGAACAGAAGAAACCAGTACATTGTTTAATACAGTCGTTCTCGTTACAAGGTTGAAAGATTGGAAAATCATACCGATTTTACGGCGGAAGTCTCTCACTTGTTTTCCTTTTAAATTACTTACATTTACTCCGTCTACATTTAATGTACCTTCATTGATTTCATGCATCCGATTAATACAACGGATCAAAGTAGATTTACCTGCTCCAGACAAGCCGATAATCGCTACAAATTCTCCTTGTTCAATCTTCAAGTTTACGTCTTTTAATGCAGTAACCCCATTCGGATAGGTTTTATTTACATTAATAAATTCGATCATAATTCACGTTGTCCTTTCTAAGACATACTCAAAAAGAAAGCCAGGAGATTGAGTCTCCTAGCTTGATCTTTGGGTATTGAGTATTAAGTTTAATGACTTCTATTGATTAGTTTGTCAAATCTCTAAGGATTTGTTGTGCTTCACGTTCTACATCGTAATCTGAACTTTCAGATTTTTCGTATCCTTCGTGAGAGTAGATTGAGATGATTTCTTTACCTTCATCTGTATTCGCAATGTTGATAAACGCATCTTGTAGTGCAGCTTTTAAATCATCTGTCATAATGTCAGAGTTTTTACTCACACTAATTGTATCGTTATAGATACCAGGTGTTACGCCAATTACATCTGTAGAATCCCAGATTGTATCTTCTCCGCCAAAAGTACCTTCCCAATCCTCAACATAGTCACGACGAGCATCTGCATACATTACTGCAACGTCTGCTTGTTCAGTCGCAAGACGAGATACTGAAGTTCCATATGAATCTGCTTGAGAGATTTGGCTCAAGTCAGATAGAGATTGTTCGTAATTTTCTTGCATCCAGATTGTTGGATAGATGTATCCAGCTGAAGAAGAAGAACTCATAACACTCCAAGAAGCAGAGTCTAAATCTTCCCATGTTAATTCTTCGCCATTATTTACTTTGTCTGCTAATTCGCGGCCTTTCGCAGAAGGGCCCGCAACTAAAATTGAACGATAGTAAGTTACTTGCTCGTCCGTTGGGTCAGTTGGTTTATTTGCATTCCATTCAGCAGGATCTTCTGAATCATTGTTTAGTCCTGCACGAGTTGACGTTAAAATAACATCTGCTCCATCATCATAAAGTACGTATGTTCCACCAGGTAAGAATCCAACATCTACAGAACCCGCAGACATTGCTTCCCCAACAGCTTCATAGTCCGTACCGACATCGATTTTAACGTTGTCAATATCATATCCTAAATCAGCCATCTCGTCTTTAAGGATGTCTTCTAAAGGTGCAGTTGCAGCTACGATTTCTTCTGGATCACGTGAAGGCACAAATTGAACAGATAATTCTTCAATCGCTACGTTTCCATCTTCGTTTGTTTCTTCAGAAGCTGAGTTGTCGTCTCCACCATTTCCACATGCTGCTAGTACTAGAGTTGAAGCAAAAGTAATTCCTAAACCTTTTAACCATTTATTAGACAAAATTTTTTCCTCCTAGTTTTAACTAAGTACAACTTTACAATTATTTCAAATATGCATATTTCTTGTCCATCTAAAATAGTAACATTCGATATTACAAAAGTCTACTCAATTTTGTGAACATTTTTCTAAAAACACATATTAAAACACGAACAATCGAGCTTGTTTCTATGACAAACCACTGCATTTTGTACAAGTTCCGTTTTCTGGAGATTTAGTATACCCTTTTTCTAAAGGGACTTTCTATCAATTTTATGTAAAAATCACGTAAAGGAAAATAGTAAAATTTGAAAATCTACTCATTCTTCAGTAGAATGAAAAGGTGTATTTGTAATTTTATTTTTAGAAAGGATTTTAATTGAACATGATTAAAGAATTTAAAGAGTTTATTGCTAGAGGAAATGTATTGGAGTTAGCAATCGGGCTTGTGATGGGATCTGCCTTTACAGCTATTGTGAACTCTCTTGTTGAATCTATTATTACACCAATCATTGTTGCTTTAACAGGCGAAGCAGAAATAGCAGATTTATCTTTAACAATTGGTTCAGCACCACTAGGGTACGGACAATTTTTACAAGCCGTTATCAACTTTTTACTGATTGCACTGGTCCTCTTCTTTATGATTAAGTTTATCAATACACTAACTCTTAGAAACAAACCTGAACCAGAAGAGACACCTGTAGAAGCGCCTACTGTAGAAGAATTATTAGAAGATATTAGAGATTTACTGGCTAAAAAAGATGCAGAATAATTAAAATAGAAGGTCCTCTAATTTAGTTTTAGAGGACCTTCTATTTTTTACTTTATCAGTTCTTCAAACTGACGTGCAGACTCTCCTTCGAGCCTGAAAACCGTATGTGTATCTACCCAATCCATTAAAGAGAGCTGAGTTGGATCTTCTTCCCACCAGATAGAATAGGTTTCAGATTCATCATCTTCCCCTTCAAAAACCATTTTATAATTTGGATCTATCATATCTACGATTCCATCCATCTGGGTTGCAGTAGACAACATCGAGTTGACAATTTCTAGTTCACCTTCATCTGAAGAATCAAATAAGTACTTTTGATCAATATCGCCTGTTTCTGTTAACGCTACACTAATGATTTCATTCGTTTCTTCTACTGGCTCGACGGTCTCATTTGTTTTTGGACTACTACATCCCATTAAAAACAAGGACAAGATCACCCATTTCGCTAATTTCATGCTTGTCTCCTCATCAAAACTTGTTTTGCAATCTATTCGATACCTTGATTATATTGAAATCATTGACAAACGTCACCCTAAAAATCCATTTAAAAACAAAAAAAGAAAAACTTTCAAAATGAAAGTTTTTCTTTTTTTGTTTAATCAACATCTGTGTTTCTAATGATTACAGCAGCACCCATTCCGCCACCGATACAAAGTGAAGCGATCCCATATTTTAGACCTTTGCGCTTCAATGTATATAACAAAGTCACTAAGATACGGTTTCCACTTGCACCAATTGGATGGCCTAAAGCAATTGCGCCACCATGAAGATTGGTTTTTTGTTTTAACGCTTCTTTATCTACTTCAAAAGCCTCAGATAATTCCTGAATCACAGCTAGACTCTGCGAGGCAAAAGCTTCATTCAACTCTAGAAGATCAATATCTTCAAAAGACAGACCCGATTTTTTCAACGCTTGTTTTACGGCAGGTACTGGTCCCATCCCCATAATAGATGGATCGACACCACCTTGACCGATTGCTACAATTTCAGCTAGCGGTTGGATGTCGTGTTGCGTCAAATAGTCTTCGCCCACGATGACCGTTGCGCTTGCGCCATCGTTCAAACCAGAAGCATTTGCTGCAGTTACTGTACCGTCTTTCTTGAATGCTGGTCTCAAAGACTGCATCTTTTCAAGATTAGCATTACGATTTGGATATTCATCTGTATCTACAGTGATTTCTTGCTTACGTCTTGAAGTCCAACTGACAGGTACAACTTCATCATTAAACGTACCTTCATCTACTGCAGTCAATGCTCTCTGTTGAGAATCATATGCGAAAGCATCTTGATCTTCACGAGATATTTTGTATTGTTCTGCAATGTTTTCAGCTGTTATACCCATATGGTAACCTTCAAACGCGTCTGTCAGACCGTCATGAACCATGTGATCGATTGTCTGGAAGTTCCCCATCTTGATTCCGTCACGTGTACGACCTGGCAACAAATAAGGTGCTTGACTCATCGATTCGGTTCCACCTGCTATAACAACGTCGTATTCTTCTGCGCGAATACCTGTGAAAGCATTCATGACCGTTTTGAGTCCACTACCGCAGACCATATTCGTACTATAAGCAGGAGTCGTTTCCGGTATTCCAGCTTTAATCGAAGCTTGTCTAGCCACACCTTGACCTTGACCAGCAGACAAAACGTTTCCCAAAGACACTTCATTGACCTCTGAAGGATTGATGCCACTTTGACTTAATACTCCTCCAATAGCCGTTTTTCCTAAATCTGAAGCAGATACGTCTTTTAAAGCACCTAAAAATGAACCGATTGGTGTTCGCTTAGCACCTGCTATATATACTTTTTGCATAAAAGAAACGTCTCCTTTATTTAAAGATAGCTTTTGAATCCACATTGTTCAGTCGTCTGGTTAATTTTTACCGTAATGACGAATGTTCGCTTGAACACCTTTCAGTACAACCGTACCAGAAGTTGTTTCTAGAACGTCTAACTCGATGTCTGTTGCATCTTTTGGCAAGGCTTGTTGTAAAATGTTTTCGTACTCTTCTATAGATAATTCACGACGTTTGTTGAGCAAAGCCTCGTGTTCGTCTTTCAACATGTGTTCTTTGTAACCAGATTTGACTTTTCCACTAAAGAATTCGCCAACCCCGCCAGAACCATAGCTGAATAAACCGATACGTGCGTTTTCTGGAAGTTCAGGTCCTTGTTCTAGTAAAGATAACAGGCTTAAATAAAGAGATCCTGTATAAATGTTTCCGACTGCTTTGTTGTAAGAAATGCTTGGCTCATAATATCCCATCAGACGAGTAGCATCTTCTTCAGAAGCGTGTTCCGTTAAAGCTTTTAATGCCTTTTTACCCATTTTAGTGTACGGTACATGGAAGCATAGTGCTTCAAAATCACTGAGGTCCCGGTTGTTTCTTTCTTTGTACTCACCCCAGACATCTGTTAAGAAGTTCAGATAAGCTTGGTTCGAGAACTTGCCGTCTACTATGGCATAGTCCGAGTGTAGTGGGCGCCAGAAATCCGAAATATCTTCTGACATAGATACACTATCCGTATCCAGTGCTAAAATGCGAGGATTAGCAGATAAGACCATTGCGACAGCACCCGCACCTTGTGTTGGTTCTCCGCCAGTATTTAAACCATATTTTGCAATATCTGTTCCTAATACAAGCACTTTGCGTTCAGGATGCAATGAGATGTGTCCCATAGCCATTGTGATTGCAGCTGTCGCACTATAACAAGCCTGTTTCAATTCAACCGAACGTGCATATTTTTGGATACCAGTTAAACGGTGTACCCACACAGCCCCAGATTTTGAATGATCTACTCCAGATTCTGTTCCTAATAAAACAAAATCAATAGCTTCTCTATCTTCTTCGTTCAAAACTTCAAGTGCTGCGTTCGCAGCCATGGTTACCGCATCTTGAGACAATGGCGCTACAGCCATTTTTTCTTGACCAATTCCGATCGTATACTTAGCCGGTTCGACACCTCTAACCTCAGCCAACTTTTCCATATCTATAAAAAATTCAGGGGTATAAAACCCAATTTTATCTATCCCGATTTCCAAACGATCGTCCTCCTATGTTCCGTTTTTTATGCATCCTGTTTATCTTCTTGTTTTATTATAAATGACCTTCCTAAAAAAAGAGTTAAGATTCATAAAAGCGCATTAATGATTATGTGGTCAACTTCCATCAGACAAGTTTTCGCAACTATATCGTAACATAGGAATTACCTCTAATTAGTATTATATGCTCACAGATTATTATATTTATTTACTCCTCTTATCAGAACATTATCTGTTGATTAAGAACGGCATTACAATATGGTTCATGATACCCATAAAAAGTGAACCCCAAGTAGCCATCATTAATATCGACCAGATATCCCGTTTTTCTTTCGGTGTTTTAAAATATTTCCACGTTATCATCAACGCCGCTAAGAATACTAGATTGGCTACTAATAAGTAGGGGAATTCAATAACAAATAAATTTGTTTTAAAGAAAAACTCTAATAGAATGATCGGTAGAAGAATGAGACCTATAAGCAATTTAGAAAGCAGGCGGTTTTTTCTGGAATTCCGCTTTGTATAGATGCCTTTCTGTAAGATATTAACTATCATCCCTACAGCAATCGTAATACCCAAAATTCGAACCACAAAGCTGATAATATCGACGCTTGAATTTCCTACTGCGAAAGCAAAGAAAAAGTAGAAACTAAATACAACCCCAAACGTTTTCAAAATTCCAAGCCAATCAAATTTTAAGGTAGCTAATAATTCATCTGCCGAGGATTTTGGATCTTTTCCAAAGTAAATTTCAGCTGACACACCTTCTTTTTGAGCTTGAAGTATATCTTCTAGTACTTGTAATAAGAATTCCTCTATTTCTTTTTCATTTTTGAAATAACTACCGTATCTAACATAATCTGCTAATTTTTCATAGTACTTCTGATTTTCTATGTACAAAGTTTTACTAATCTCTTCATTGCGTTCAGTCATTTCTTTAACACTTTCTGTACGCTTCATAGTTCGCCTCTTTCTACTCTACCGTCATTCCTAAATTTTATTACAGGTAATTCAGTGTTCCGATTATCAAAGAACCCCACAAGAAGACCATGGTCATAAACCAGTCTACTTTACTTTTATTCTTGTAAACAATCATCAGAACTGTCACTACTAAAGAAACGACAAATACTATACCTGCAAAAATAGCAAAAGGAATTTCAATTGGCCATGTTAAAAAAACCATTTGATCTCTTAATATCCCTACTAGTGCGAATGCTATACCAGCTAACGCACCACCAACAACGATTCTAAACAGTGTATCCATTTCACTAAAAACATCCCACTGTAGCAATTTCTTCATAATTCCCCAGAAGGCAGCTGTTTGCACGGTTAGCGTAATAAGATCAACAATATCTATTGAAAATCTATTTAAAGCAAAATTGAATAAGAGTACAACAAATAAAAATACACCAATTGTTTTTAGAAGTTCTTGCGGTTTATTTTTTAGCTTGGTCAAAAAGTTACTTGCAAATTCTTTGGGTTGATTATTTACATATTCATTAACCGTCTTACCCTTTCCTTGCGCTTCAATCAATTCGTGAAGAAAGTCATTCAGTCTGGTCTCTAATTCCATCGGATTTTTAAATGTATTTCCAAATTGAATATAGCTTTCAATCTTAGCAAATTGTTTTTTGTTTTCTTCTGTGAGTGTTTTCTTGAGTTGCTCATTTTTTTCATGTATATCTGTATGTTTCATTGAATTTCCTCCTTTTATTTATTTTGAAACTTCAATACCCTAATTAAAGGGTATTTATTATTCCAAATATTAAAGCACCCCAAGCTAGTATTAATAACAAAACCCAAATTTTACGTTCTTCTGCAGACATTTTGAAAAACTTCCAAGTAAATGACGAAACAGCAAAAAAATAAAGACCGAAGGGAATAAATAAAGGCAAGGAGAAATTTAGAAAATTAGGTAAAAGAGTTGCTTCGATAAGTGGTCCTGAAACAATAATAGTAATCAAGCTGATTATATAAAGACTTTCTTTTAATTTAGAAGATGACCGGTGAAAACTTTCGTTTTTCAATAGTTGTAAAAAAATGAATACAGCTAAGTACAAATATCCAGTTCTAAATAATATAGAAGTTAAATTTATAGAAGTTTCTGCAGAAACAATCATATTTAAGAGCGAAAATATTGAACTAATCCCAAAAACTTGAAGTAATATTTTTAAACCACCAATTAAGTTATAGTCAATATTATTGACTATGTTATTGGCAGACGTTTCAGGATCTCTCCCAAAGTAATCTTCAGCCATTACGCCTTCTTCTTGAGCCACGATTAAATCTTGTAGAACTTCTAATAGTACTTCTTCAATCTTTCTTTCATCCTTGAACCAGCTTTTAGTTCTTACGTAAACAAGCAATTCTTCGTAATATACTTTGTTTTCTTCAGTCAGTTCTTCTCTCAGTTCATTATTTTGCTGGATGACTAATTTAGTACTACTCATACTGTCTCCTCCTTTAATTTATTAAATGATGGACGCTGCTTTCCAGCTCTTTCCAACTCTGTACGAAGTCATCACAATATTCTATGCCTTTTTTGGTTATCTGATAGTATTTTCGGTCTGGTCCATCCGGCGATGGTTTTTTGACACTTGTCGTTAATTGATTTTTTTCGAGTTTTTGTAAAATTGGATAAACTGTTCCACCAACAATGTCTTCAAATCCAGATTTTTTAAGTTGCTGTACTAGCTCGTATCCATAGACTTCTTTCTCTTTAATAATCAATAAAACACATCCTTCTAGGACACCTTTTAATAATTGAGTCTTTTTCATTCCATCACCTTAACCTTCACTAGGTTGTATTACTTAATAGTTAACATCATCTTACTTTATCTTATCTAAGTTGTAAAGCATACTAGTGAAATGATAAAAACTCGAGCAAAGGATTTTCCTCTTTTGCTCGAGTTTTTACTGTTACTCTATAGGTACTTCGCTATCTTGATTTTTGAACTGCACTACACAAATTAAAAGATAACTTATAGGATAGATCACAGTGTAAGTGATTAAGAATAGATCTAGACGATCTCTTAATAAAAACAAAAGAATCAAGAAAATCACTAAGAATACGAGTTGTTTTTGCTGATTACATTTATCTTCAAAAAATTTATGTTTGGTGAATGTAACATATCGATTCATCTAGTCTAACGCCTCCCATCAGTCTTAAAGAATCTCGATAATTTCTTTCTTACTTGCAGCGTTCGCTGGTGCATAACTGAAAATCAGCCCGACAAGAGCGGAAACACCGATACAGATAACAATCGTCAATACGTCTATTCCTGTTGAGAAAGGTAAGAAAACTGAGGCGATGCCGGAGAAAAACCACCCTAGCAAATAGCCCACAACACCACCAATACTCGTCATCATCACACCTTCTAAAACGAATTGTGCTCGAATACTCTTTTGAGAAGCACCTAATGCACGTCGAATTCCGATTTCCTTTGTGCGTTCAGATACAGAGATATACATCATATTCATAACGCCGATTCCAGCTATAAACAGTGAAATCCCCGCCACACTTGCAACAAATAGTGTAATTCCTCTCAATACTTGAGAAAGACCATCATCTAAAGCAGACATATCGAAATACTCGTAACTTCCCATATTGCGCATCGTTCCATCTTCTTCTAAAAGGAAAACTGTCTCATCCGCTACTTCTGAAGGAAGGTAGCCTCGGTCGACTGTAATACTGATTTCGTTTCCTACAGAAAACTGATCATGGTAACGTTTATAGGTGTTTAAAGGAATCTCGATTTCTTCGGACACGAAACCACCCAAGAAACCAGATGTATCAATCTCATCTCCGTGTACACCAACAATCGTGTACAATTGACCGCTTAGCGTTAATCCTTTTCCAATCGCATCCTCTTCTGTGCTGTATACGTCTTGAACTAGTGAAAAAGGTACAACGGTCACTCTTTTTTCTCGATCATTATCAATAGAATCAAGCGATCTACCTGCTATCACTGGTCTTCCTTGCTCTTCTGTCAGCGTCGCATCTGCATAGCCTTCTTCTCCATCAATCATTGTATCTAAAGAGGCATACAGATAATCCATATTCACGACTTCTACATCATTCACCCCTGGAAGATAGCGAATGGATTGCAAATCCATATCAGAATATAAAGGTTCATTTGTCTCGTACATCCATTCTGGATCAGTTGACTGGAATTGAATATTGACGGTCAACAATTCTCCTTCGTCAGGATTTAAAGAGTCCAGAACATAATTTTCAAATCCTCTACCGATAGACATGATTGTACTAACCGCCGCAATCCCGATGACAATTCCAATCATTGTTAAAAAGCTTCGTTTTTTGTTTCTAAGTAGCGCGTTCCACGCGCCTTTGAAAAATACAATAGGCTTCATTTTCTTACCTCACTTCTTCGGTCAGTACGCCATCCTGCATATGAACGACTCTGTTACAGTACTCGACCGTAGAAGGATCATGCGTGACTAAAATAATAGTCACACCTTCTTCTTCATTTAATGTTTTGAATACGTTCATAATGTCATTGGATGTCTGTGTATCTAACGCGCCAGTTGGTTCATCTGCTAATATGAAATCCGGATTATTGATGATTGCACGCGCGATGGCAGCTCTTTGTTGCTGGCCACCGGACAATTGTTTTGGATATTTCTTACCCTTGTCGCCTATCCCTAATTTTTCAAGGAGTTCTTGCACTTTACTTTTAGTCTGAGTGTAATTCCAACCATCGTAAAGTAACGGCAATTCAACGTTTTCTTCAATCGTTAAGGTTTCAATTAAATTGAATTGTTGAAAAACAAATCCTACACGTTGATTGCGTAACTGAGAAAGATCTGCGTCTCCTTTAGACGTCACAACCTCTCCTTCAAGGTTATAATTTCCTAGATAGTGACGGTCCACAAAACCAATCAAATTGAGTAAAGTTGATTTCCCAGAACCAGAAGGTCCCATAATTGCCAGAAAGTCTTTTTCTCTGACTTCAAGATCCACATCTTTTAATACAGGAATCCAGTCGTTATCTGCTTTGTAAGCTTTACGAATTTTTTCCAGCTTAATCATAGAACACACCGACTTCGTCTCCATCAGCCAGTTCCATATCCGGATCCATAATCACTTCTTCACCAATTTCAAGACCAGATTCTAGCATATACAAGCTTCCATCCTCAGTGACTTGAACCTCGCGGCGTTCTACAATCCCTTCATTATGAACAAAGACAATAGTTCCTTCTTCTTCTTCGATTACGACCGACTGCGGTAAGTAAACGATCCCTTCATCTACTCCGATTTGAACAGAAAATCCGTATTGAATAGATTCTTCTGGAATAACAGTAAAAGGATATCTGGAAGAGGAAGAACCCCCTTCACTACTTGCTTGCATGGGTAAAGTACTCAATTTTGTCACGGTACCACCTAAGACTTTATCTGAAGTGATTAAGCTAATTTCCACTGTATCTTCTAAAGTGATTTTATCGTAATCATACTCAGAAACAGATGCATCGATTTTCTGTTCTTTTGACATCAAACGAATAACTGGTTCCTCACTTGCTTGAATACTTGAAATGTTCGGCTGATTCAACTCGATAATCCCGTCAAAATTTGCTTGAACCGTTGTTGTAATATCTCCCCGTAACCGCTCGATTTCAAATTCGATATCTTCCATCTGTTCGTTCAAATCTCTTATCGACATCTGAGCAGAATCAACTGTGGCATCTGCTTCTACTTTATCGGACTCATAACGTAAAAGATCATTTTGAGCTGTGTCTAGTTCTGTATTCACCGTAAATTGTTCACTTTCTTCGTCTAATTGATCTATTGAGCTTTGTCCAGCAGATTCGATTGCACGATTACTTTTAGTAATATTTGCGTCCGCTGTTTCGGATGCTTTACGAGCGTTGGCCAGTTCGGTTTCAGCTTCAGAACGTCTTTTTTCTAATCGACTATACTGACGATTTTGTTCATTTAATAATTGCTGATTTTCTTCATTTGTATATGTAAATAAGTCTGTACCTTCTTCTACTTCCTGCCCGTTTTCTACGAGTAGTTCACCGATGACACCATTTGATGCATCATAGTATTCTTCCTGAACCTCAGATGCTTGAACGATTCCATCAAACAATACTGGATCTTCTTCTCTAACCGTATAAATAGAATAAAATTGTTCTGTTTCAGTTCCAATAGCAGATCCTTGAAAAGCACGAACGATAAAAAAGATAGCAATCAATACAGCAATAATCCCTACGGTGATTAGCCCCTTTTTATCACCAACTCGCTTAGAAAAAGAGCGAGTCGGTGTTGGTTTAGTAGATTTTTTCAATTTTTGTCCTTCTCTCCATTAAAGTAAAATATTGTTGGCGATGGTTTGTAATGCAATCGTCAATACGATTCCGATAATCAACCACGCTACTTGAACAATTATGATTGCACGTTTGATGTGGCTTTCTTTTTCTTCACCTGAGAAATAAAATAACAAGAATAAGACAGTTGTTATAACACTTACTACAGAAGCTAAAATTAGATTTTCTCCATATCCAAGCTGTCCAATAATAAAATTGATCACCGCTCCAATTGCACCCGAATAAAATAGCGCTGACCAGATATCATACTTATAGACAAATTCTTCTTTTGAAACCCATTGAGTTGGAAACTTTATAAAGGCGTATTGAATTGCTGTAGCAATGACCAAGAAAATTGCACCAACTATTGCGCCAATGACTCCAAAAGCAGCGAGAGACTCTGTATCGACACCTTCTGGGATCATCGGATCTGTCGAAAACGCTCCATATACTGCAATTCCGAGTACAACCACTATGTATATTACTAGCGCTGACCATGGAAAGGTTTTGCTTTGATTAACTCTTACTTCTTCATTCATTAAGTATACTCCTCCAAATTTGATTAATTATTTTCCCCTAACTAAACCATAACTCATCATTCGTAACTTGACCGACACTCCTTTTTTAACCTTTATTGTACAATTGATTCTTAATGGAAAGTATTTTAAAATAATGGAACAAATCTATCCACATGTGTTTCAGCGTACAAAGTCTCGAACTATTAAAATTGTACCAAAACCTCCATAACATAACAATGTTCTTTTAAATAGAAATCGAACATATTTAACAACTAAATCTCAACTAATGCCGAACACCATTAAATAGGTTTTTTCTTATATCTTATGTAAGTACTATACGCTATCTGGTTCAAAACAGTGAGCAACGATTCGTTGCCCCCTTGTCAAATCAACACAATCGTAATAAATTTTTATCCTGTCCTCTATCTTTACCTATTTCGAAATCAAGTTTTCGAATTTTAGCTAGTTTTGATAAACGAATATTATTCAGTTTGGAGTAGTATAAAATTAGAAGATTTTATCTTTTGACCTTTTGCATTTTTGAATTTGTAAGTGCTTCTTGTTTGAAAGTTCGATAACATTCGCTATAATGAGGGGAAAGAACTAGTAAGGCAATTAGATATTAGGAGGAAATGACTATGAAATTTATCAAAGGAGCACTATTCGGTGCAGCAGTAGCATTATTATTTGCGCCTAAAAGCGGTAAAGAAACACGTGAAGACATTTCTAAAAAATTCAACGAGAAAAAAGAAATGGCAAACGACTATGCAAGTATGGCCAAAGGAAAGTCAGAAGAAGTTTCACATGCAGCAAGTGAAGCATCTGAAAACATCAAAATCACTTTAGCTAAAACTGCACAAGATCTTAAAGAACAATTACATTCTGCATCTGAAGATATCAAATCTGAAGCTGTAAATGCTTCTGAAGATGTAAAAGCAACAACAAAGCAAGCTGCAAACGACGTTTCAAAAGAAGTTGATAAAGCTTCAAACAACTCTAATAACCATACTAACCACTAATCTTTTATTATAAATAGTTGACCATCCATTTGGGTTCGCCCTAAATGGATGGTTTTTCTGTAACCATACTAAACTCAGGTATATTACATCGCAAAGCCGCGTAGCTATACAAAGGAGTAATCAAAATGAAACAAAAAATCGTCGGTATTCTTTTATTCAATGAAGTTGAAGTACTCGATTTTGCAGGTCCTTTTGAAGTGTTTTCTGTTACTGAAAATCCCTCTAAAAAAGATAAGCCTTTTAAGGTGGTTACGATTTCTCAAGATGGCCAGATGATTAAAGCTAGAAACGGCCTTCACGTACTACCTGATTTTAACTTTGGAAATCATCCAAAGTTAGATATTCTTGTTGTCCCTGGTGGATATGGAGCACGTGAACTTGAAATACATAATCAAGATTTGCATCAATGGATAAAAGAACAAGATCAAACAACAGAATATACTACCTCTGTCTGTACCGGTGCATTCTTACTAGCGAAAGCAGGCTTACTTGAAGGTAAAACAGTAACGACGCATTTTAGTGCTCTAGATAGGCTAGCGGAGAGCTTTCCCTCACTTAACGTAAAACGAAATACAAAGTTTGTAGACGAAGGTCATATTCTGACATCTGCGGGTATTAGTGCGGGAATCGAATTATCTCTTTATCTTGTCGGTAAAATCTTAGGTGCTTCTACTGCCAAAGAAACCGCCAAACAAATGGAATATGATAGTCAATATACAAATTAATATCCGCAAATTTTTCTATTTTTTTAAGGTAACCTGTGTTCCAGCCAAAAGATCCCCCAAATGGCGTCGGTCTTTTCGGAAAAATCCCATCCAAAGTAAAATCAATCCTAGAAAAATACCCGCATTGGTGAATAGAATTGAGCTTATCGCTCCAAATTCTGTGTAGATTCCTTCAATTACACCTAAGTGTGCAAGTTGCCAAGGAAGAAACTTAACAACATTTCGAGTGAGGCTTCTCCAGAACGATCGGTTCATATACACCACTTCAAGCTTTGCTTTTCGCTTACCAAATGTACCAAAAGGCTTACTGTAGTCCATGACCGTAAACCAAATAACGATCGGTATAACGGACTCTACCGTCGCAACGATTTTTGCTTGATTCATTGTAAATTCAGGTATGCCATCTAGTATGAAAAAATAGATCATCAAATTCACAATCAATAACGCTACTAGATAGACTAAGATTGCCACATAGTCTACTAACAGTTCTTTCAATCTGATACGCCAGTTTATTGGATTATCCTTTTTCATATCAATCCCTCCAGTTTGTCGTAACGAATAGAGCAAATATAAATAGCCAACCGTTCACGTCAGACTTTAATCCACTGTTAGTAAGTTGGCTTATTATGCGTTATTTGAAGTGTTTTGATAAATATGTACTCAAAGTTAATTTCCCCAATGATGATTATGAAAGCCAATCAGATAGTAGAGCGAGATATATCCTAACCAAAAAATAGCCAGAGACAATACAATTATCCTGATTGTTTTACTCATATCTTTATGCTCTATCGATAGCCCTAAAAACATCAGCCCTGCACCAGGCAGAAAGTTCATGAGGATATTCTGTATGTTATCGCCTTTATCTAAATTAATTCTTAGAGATATCTCAATCGTTATAAGGATTCCTATATAAATCAGCGCATCTCTTATTGTAATCTTTATTTTATACATATTTACACCGCCCACTCTTCATTTCATTATGACAAATTTCTTATAGGTTATCAAAAATAACAATTGTTATCAATCTCCTTTACTTCTGCTAACAATCTTAGTCGTCGTCTGAACCGGTTGGTTATTTCAAGTCCTTTGTCTAAATCTTCTCCATTCTCCAGTGCCCAACAGGCCTCAAGAATACCACGAACAACTCCCCATTTAATAATACGCATTTGATCTAAATTCAAGTAAGAGGACATCCACTGTATCCTTCTTTCTAATACAATATCTGGGTCGCCTTGACGATCTATGTAATTCAACAAATATTGAATAGTCTCAAAATGGATATCTCCAAACAGTCCTTTTGGATCAATAACCTTCCAGCCACCGCCTTGGTTCTCTAAAATATTCCCGTGATGCAAATCCCCATGCATCAATACAGGATCTATAGTCGTTTGAATTAATTCTTCTAATAATATTTCAGCTAAGGTCATCTCTTCTTCTGGAATATCGCCAGTAGTTCCCTCAATTTCTCGGTATCGTTTTAGAGCAGCGAACCATTCGACAAGCGTCGGTACACCTTCACTGTTAACGTTAACTTGTGTTTGATGGAGTCGTTTAAAGACTTGGCAAAACTGTTTAACCTCTTTTTGGTCTTCTCCCATATTTGCTAGAGACTTTCCGGGCACAACTTTTTCGAGTAAAAGCGCACCGAGTTTCTCGTTATAGTCCAAAACCCGAACAGTCCCCCTTCCTTCAAATGCTTTTAGAACATCTTTTTCTCTTTTGAGGGCTTCTTTCTCAAACGATAATTTCAGTACAACAGGTAAGTGCCCAACCATGCCATCTGCAACATAATTATAAGACAAGTCCTCGAACGGTCTCAGATGGTGAATATTAAAAATTTCTTCGCTCTTTGACAAGAGATTCGGTAGTGCGTTGACCCAGTTCTCAACTTTAGATCCGTAATTTTTCACCATGATTTCCTTGAAATTCTCAGGAATCTTTGTCATTGCTACCACCCTTTCTATATGAATGATGTTCTTTAAATTATTGAGTCAATTTGTGTATACAAAAACCGCTAAAGGAATCATGTTGATCTTTAGCGGTTTTAATTAAAAGCATGGTTTCACACGACGTAAAAATTTACGAACCATAATGCTCGATTTGCTCTCTTGAATACTTTATTTGATCAATAATTTTATCATAGTTTTTTGAAGCATACGCATAAAATAGAATATCTACCAAAATAAACTGCGCATGCAACGAGCTGGTTGCGGCACTTCTGACTGTCCCTTCTTGTGCTCTAACATGTTGAAGTGAGATGTCTGCCCTTTTTGTTAGACTGTTCTTACCAAACTGGGTTAGCGCAATCGTTTGGCTCCCATTTTTTTTAGCCAGTTCCATGACTTTAACGATTTCCTTTGTCTCTCCTGAATTGGAAATTCCAATAAAAACCTGTCCTTTTTTTGTAGGAGACATTGCCGCAAGCAAGGCATGTGGATCTTTATAACTAATACACGTTTTTCCGATTCTACTCCATTTGTGCGCAATATTTTCTGCTACCAAACTTGAAGCGCCAATTCCAAACAGATAGATGATTGAAGAATTTTTCATTGCTTCTACCGCTTCTAGTAAAGCTTTCTCTTGAATAACAGAAACCGTATCTTGCATCGTTTGAAACGCGTTTCCAAGTAACTTATCCATAATATCATCCAGCGGTTCATCTGGTGTGATATCCGAATAACCGACTGGATTACTTTGCGTGAATTCTCTTGAAATCAGTACCTTAAGTTGGGTGAAACTTGAGATATCCACTCGTTTACAAAGTCTGATTACTGTTGCCGCACTTGAATCAGAAGCCTTTCCCAATTTTGACGCTGTCATATTTACGACTTCTTCTGGTTTATCCAAGACAAACTGAGCAATTTTCTTTTCCGCTTTGGGTAATTGATCTTTAATACTATTGATTCTTCCTAAAATATTTTTCTCCGTCATATGATCCGTCCTTTGAGGCTTCTAGTGAACTAGCTTTTAGTGTGTTGATTGAATGGACTGACGCACACGACCCTGATGTGCCTCTAGTAGTGCATTTGCATTTTCCATGGTTGTGTTGGCTAGAATCTGAACGATGGCTGTTTTGACAGAACCTGATTCTTGATAATACTTTTCAGCTTCTTCAAATGAGCACTCCGTCGCTTCCATAATAATTCTTTTAGAACGATCAACCAACTTTTCATTTGTTGCCTGAACATCGACCATCAAATTTTCATAAGCTTTACCTAATTTTACCATAGTCACTGTAGAGATCATATTCAGTACAAGTTTCTGAGCTGTCCCAGCTTTTAGTCTCGTAGATCCCGTTAATACTTCAGGGCCTGTTGCGACTTCTACAGGGAAATTCGCCAGTTCACTGATGGCTGCATCTACGTTATTGGAGATGGATCCTGTTTGAGCACCAACGGAATGCGCATAACGGAGTGCCCCTTTTACGTAAGGTGTTCTTCCACTTGCGGCGATACCGATCACGACATCTTTTTCGCTCAATTCGACACGCTTCAAATCTTCTTCGGCCAGTTCTGAAGAGTCTTCTGCTCCTTCTACCGCTTCTACGACTGCTTTTTCTCCACCCGCTATGATTCCTTGCACCCATTCAGGTGAAATACCAAAAGTTGGAACACATTCCGCTGCATCTAGTATCCCTAAACGCCCACTTGTTCCAGCACCAATATAAAATAGGCGTCCACCTCTTTCCATACGTTCGAACACTGCTTCAATCAATTGATTGATTGCATCAAGATTCTCTTGGATGACAATTGGAACAGTCGCATCTTCTTCATTCATCAACCGCGTCATTTCTTTTATAGATAAGCGGTCCAATTCCATTGACTTTTGATTTCTATTTTCTGTACTCATTTACTCTGATTCCTCCATAAATTGAAATTTTACGCTTTCAGTAATGTACTCAAGTAACCCCACTGAGTTCTCTTGAATCCTTGCTAGTACATTGACTTTATCATCTGCAAGTAGCGCTCTTTTTGTGATTTGTAGTTCGCCCTTATATCTTCCATATAAATCGTTATCCAATGTTACGGTTCCAATTGGTCGATCTTTCACAACACTTGGTTGAATGCTCTTTGTTTTCAATACAACGCGAGAATCTTCTGAGCGAACAACGTCTCTAGCCACATCTTGTCTATTTTGGTGGACAACATAAAAATTTTCTGGAAGATCCTTCGACAATAATTGAACAGGCAAAATCATCAGACCTTCTTTTTCCCACTTAACGATTCTATCCAGAGTATTTTCGGTCATCATGATGTCTCCAATCAAAACTTCATCTACAAGGTAGTGTTTCTTTAGTTCTAGATAAGCAAGTAAGGGATCCGTCTCTCTGTGCGCTTCCAGCGTTGGTAATCCAGCATAAATCGGACCTCTTTTCTTTAAATCACCTGGAATAAAAGCCTGAATATTGAATCCTTTCTCTTTTAAAAACCGATTTCTTCTGAGAAAAAAGGCTGCGTCTAATCCCGTATTTTCTCTTGGATAGTAATTGTGGCACACGGTAATATTGGTCAGATTCAAACCCGCTGCTATTAATGATTGGCAAGTCTCCTCAGTAATTGTACTGGCGTTCAACACAATCTCAAAAGTATCACTAAATTGTTTGATTTCTTTGTAAGAAAAGCCATAATCCATTCTCAAGCTCGTTATACCAAGATTTGTGAAAAAGGCTGTTGCTTCTTCTTTCGATAGACCGTACTGCTCAAGTGTTCCTGTTGAAACATCGATCGTAAGCGTCATATGATTGGATTGAATTTTGGGTAGAATCTTTTTAAGGCCGCTTAACGTTTGTTTGGGATTCTCTTCGGGTATATGCAAAGAGGTAAACAGTGTCTTTATGCCTCTCTTGTGTAAAGTATCTATCCTATTAAGGTTCATTTCTTCGCTCTGCGACAAATAAAGCGATGCTCCAAGCATAATTGAGCGACCCTCTCTCTACTAAACTGTTTTTAATTTCTACTTTATTATGTATGAAATGAAATAATATTTCAATTTTTACACTACTATCTTAGTGATTTATTTTAATTTAAAATATGCTTAAATACCTGTTGACATTATTATCCTATAGGAATAGAATACATGTATAATAAATATTACGAATTAGAGATAGTTTTATTCGAGATAAATCATAGGAGGATCTAAATATGAAAAAAACAACGAGTATTCATCATATATCCGCAATTGTTGGTAATCCTAAAGAAACTGTCGCATTTTATTCATCTGTTCTTGGACTACGATTGATTAAAAAAACGGTTAACTTTGATGATCCAGGAACGTATCATTTATATTTTGGAGATGAACAAGGTAGTCCCGGAACTATTTTAACTTTTTTCCCTTGGCCAAACGCTTATAAAGGAACGGTTGGGACTGGCCAGGTTGGTACGACGCTATTTCAAGTGGATACAAATGCGCTTGATTTCTGGTTTGAGAGACTTCAATCTTTTAATATTAAAGCTACTCGCGAAATCGTATTTGAGGAAGAGACGCTTTACTTCAGTGATCCGCATGGCTTGAGTTTGGGTATTGTTGCACGTTCTGGATCCGTTACTCACACATGGAAATCTTCAGACATTCCCGATGATAAAATGATTTTAGGATTCGCAGGCGCTCAATTATTATCAACTCATGCAGATAAAACATCTGAATTGGTCGAACAAGTTCTTGGATTTGAACAAATAGCCGAATCCGAAACCTATACTAGATTCAAGTCTAGCGAACAAGTTGGGCATACCCTAGATATCAAGAAAGTAGAACCTATTACTGGAAGTTTTGGAGTAGGTACCGTTCATCATATTGCCTTCCGTGCAAAAGATGAAGTGGACCACTTAGATTGGCAGAATTTTTTGATGGAGAATGGTTATCTAACGACCGAAATTAAAGACCGTGATTATTTCAAAGCAATGTACTTCAAAGAACACGGTGATATCATTATGGAAATCGCTACAGATACACCTGGTTTCTCAGTCGATGAGCCTCTAGAACATTTAGGCGAAACGCTTCAACTTCCCGAATGGCTAGAGTCAAAAAGAATTTTGATTGAACATCACTTACCACCATTAAGCTAACGGAGTAAAAGAGTGTTTGCATTTCCTTTAGTTAGATTCTCACTTACTTTCTACCAAAAAAAGGCACAAAATCAATCCTCTTTGGACAGATTCCGTGCCTTTTTTGTGTTATCCATTTTGTTCTACTTCAGTTTCTACTAATTCATCGATTGCTAGATTTGCCATTGTAACGAATCGTTCGTTTTGTTGAATATCGAAGATAAATGCAGCTTTCTTATAAGATTCGACTGCTTGGCGCACTTGATCCAAGTGTTCTAAACAATACCCTTTTTGATAAAAGAAATCCCCCAGTAAAAAGAGTGTGTTGTTCTGTATCAGCAACTCCAGTCCCTGTAACACTTTTTCCAGTGACTCCCGATTCTTTTCTTGCTTGGAAAGACACAAAGAATAATTCAGCAGTAACTTCGCTTTCTTTTCATGACCCATCCACTCTGAGAAAGACTCGAATCCTTTTTGGTAGTATTCTTCTGCTTTCTTGTATTCATCAATTCTTTGGTACTGGTTTCCGATACTATCAATGATCTCGACACGTAATTCCCCTTTTTTCGTGCCTTCTTCGATAGAAATCAGATGATTGAGTGCTTTTTTGTAATCTCCATCTCTATGAGTGTACAATAGCCCTTTTATCCACTCGAAAAATAGCTTATCATCCCCTACAGATCTCGCTATTAATTCGTGGTTCGTCTCCACTAGGTACGCAACCGAATCATATTCTCTCCGGTCAAGATGCTGTCTGACCATTTTACACAACTGACTCACTTGAGAATGTCTTGTTTCCAAGGAATCCTCTCCATAAAAGAAACTCATAGGCGTATCCATTCTATCAGCGAGTTTTTCCATCAGATCTCGACTAGGTCGTACTTTTTGTTTCTCAAGTCGACTAACCATAGCTTGCGTACAAATACCCTCAGCGAGATCGATTTGTGTCATGCCAATTTCTTTTCTTCTTCTTTTGATTTTCTCCCCTAATCTCATGTCATGATGCCTCGTTCCCTGTGTAATATAAATATAATTATAATAATCTCATTATACCTAAGCTCATCTGACATTTCTATACTTTTTTTTGGAAATATATAGGAGATATTGAATTGTATAGTCGGTTTCCTTGTATGAATCTTACAAAGTAATTGACTGATTATTTTTTTCGCTAACTTTTTTTATAACTCATGATTTTTGAAATGAAAAAATCTGACCCATCAATTGAGTCAGATCTTTAGTAGATTTTTTATTTATCAGATGGTTCAATCATGTGCAGATCTCTTTGTGGGAAAGGAATTTCGATGTCATATTCATTGAATTTTTCAAATATCTTGAATCTCAAGTCACTTGGCACACGGAATTCTCTTTCATCTGTCTGTTGATCAATCCAGAACCAAACTTTGAAATCCAAAGAGGACTCTCCAAAATCTTCGAAGAACACTCTTGGTTTTGGATCGTTTAAGATATTGTGCCATTTCTCTTCTTTCAACTCCACAACAGATTCTTCTAGTAATTTTTTCACTAGTTTAACGTCACTATCGTAAGATACGCCCACCTGTATAGAAATTCTTAAACGAGTATCCGAGTAAGAACGATTGATAAATTTTTCTTCCAAGAAAAATGAATTTGGAATGATCATACGCTCGTTCGCTCTTGTCCGCACAATTGTCGCACGCATTTTAATTTCTTCAACGTCCGCAATTGTGTCATCAATGATAATGCGATCGCCCACTTTTACTGGACGCTCAAACAAAATAATCAGACCTGAAATAAAGTTAGACATAATATTTTGAAGTCCAAACCCAATTCCAACTCCTAATACACTGACAACAACGGTCAAGCTTGTTAAGTTAAATCCTAAAGAAGAAAGAGCTACTAGAATCGCAATCGCTACGACCACATATTGAAATAGTGTATTGAATGTTGCCTGCATCCCTTTATCTAACTCATATTTTGAATATAGAGTAGGGAGAACGTAGCGTTTAACTGCATTTGAAAACCGGACAGCAACGACAACGACAAATAAGACAGCCAAAACCAAGAAAATAGAGACGTTTGTATCTCCAAAAACAAACAGCGTATCGTAAAGCCAAGGAGTATTCGATAAATAACTCAATAGGAAAATAATGAGTATAAAAAGCGTACTCCAGTTGAGAAATGTTTTCCATAAGGCGACCAATCTTTCAGATTGAATCAATCGTTCTCCAATTTTCTTTAAAACAAACCTGATAACAAATATTCCAATAACGCCAAGAATTCCACCTAGCCAGTACGATAATCCTACGTCATTTAAATACTCGATCCAATTTTCAAACACTGACACATACTCGCCCCTTTAACTTTATTTATTTACCATTGTATCAAATTATGCCTTAAACCTCTAAGAACTCGCCAGCATTTGATTTTTTAGCGTTCTGTTTATCGAGCCTTATGATCTTGTTGTACTGCACTTTGAATAAGAAAAAGGCGCTATAAACACTGGCAACAGGGGCTGCTAATACAAAGATAAATAAACTCATTTCAAAGGTGGCATACAAAATCAGTAAAACCACTAAAAGCGAACTAATAGAGTAAAGGATTTTTGCAAAAACTAGCTGATGCATTCGTTTGAATTTCCACCAAATAGACATATTAAAATGCGCTTGAAAAGAGAATAACTGGATTATCATGGTCAAGACATAAAAGAGTAAAACCAGAAAGACCGTGAACATCACAAAACTTCTAGACCAACTATAAAACAACCCTGCTCCTACACCGACGAGCGCACCTGTAAGCATAATCCCCGTCATGAAACTTTCTTTGTAGTTTGTCACAAAATAGGCCCAGAAAGACTTCAACGTTAAACTTCCTCTGTCTAAAATAAGATCTCTAACAACGCAAAATAGCGCTTGTGTACTAGGATAAAAAAATATCGGGAGTGTCAACACCTGTAATGGTCCTAAAACATAATAGCTACCAACCTGAGTAACGACCAATAATTGTATAGTCAATAGAATCACCGGAATATTCAACATTATCCAAAATAAATTAAATAAAAAAAGTGTCGTTAGCTTGTCTGAAAGCTCATACAATGTGAAATAGAATTTTCTTTTTGGCATTCATTTACTCCTTTACTGGCGATACTCTATTTAACCGCACCTTCTGCTACACCTTCAACAATCTGTTTTTGAGAAGTGAAATAAAAAATAATTACAGGGATGATTGCAATGGTTAATCCCGCTAAGGCCAAATGCCACTGTCTCGTATATTGTCCAAAGAAATAAAACATTCGAATCGGAATAGTTTGACTACTGTTTCCTAATACTAGTGAGGGAAGCAAGTAATCATTCCAAATCCAGATAACATTTAAAATCGCAACTGTTACAGATATTGGTTTAAGTAACGGGAAAATAATCCGCCAAAAAATCTGTAGCTTATTAGCACCATCCATTCTAGCTGCTTCATCTAGAGTAACGGAAATTCCTGTCATCGCTCCGTGATATAAAAAGATTGATAAGCTACAACCAAAACCAAGATACATAATGATTAGTCCAACGCGATTCAGCATGCCAATTTGACCAAAATTTGAGGTCAGTGGAATCATAACCGATTGAAAAGGAATCAGCATAGCCGCAACGAATAGTAGCAGAATTAAACTACTTAGCTTACTTTTATTTCTCGCTAGTGCATATCCAGCCATTGAAGAAAAAAGAATGATAATGACCACACTCGCTACGGTAATCATCAACGAGTTGAAAAATGAACGCACAAATTGTAAATCTTCAAAAGCTTGCTGGTAATTCGCAAAATTCAATTCTGAAGGAGGAGTCAGTACATTGGAAAAGATGCCTCTTGGGTCTTTGAAGCTGTTAACAATCATTAAGTAAAATGGAGAAATCCATACGAGTCCTAGTAAAAGACCGAAAACTTCTAGTACATAAATCGACCATTTTTTCTTTTTCATTACAGATCCACCTCTCTTTTCTTATTGTAGTAAACCTGACTCAGAGAAATGATGGCTACAATGACAAAAAATACGATGGCTTTTGACTGACCGTAAGCCATTTGATTTCCAGAAAAAGCGGTATCTACAATATTCATGGCTACCATTTGAGTTGAATTGTAAGGACCCCCTCCGGTTAAAGATAAATTCTGATCATAGATTTTAAAAGAGTTCGACAGCGTTAGGAACATCGTTACGGTAAAAGCAGGTGCAATTAGTGGGAAAATAACGTGTCTGAATTTCTGACCCGGTGTCGCCCCATCAATTTCAGCGGACTCCATCAACTCTTTGGGTACACCTTGTAAGTACGCAATATAGATGATCATAATATATCCTGCCATTTGCCAGACGGTTAGTATCACTAATCCCCAAAATCCTGTTGCCGGTGTCGATAGCCAACCTTTCAACACTTCGGCCCCGATAACGTCTCCTATTGTTGAAAAAACACGGATAAAAATAAATTGCCAAATAAATCCTAAAATTAATCCGCCAATTAGATTCGGCATAAAGAATATCGTTCTCAATAGATTTCTACTTTTCAGTTTACTTGTAACTAAGAGAGCTAGTCCAAGTCCAATAACGTTCAATAAAATAATACTGGCGACTGCAAATCTGACTGTAAACCAAAGGGACTGCATAAATTGTTCATCATTCAATAACCTTTGATAGTGACTAATGCCTACAAATGCAGTGAAATTCAATCCATCCCAATTCGTAAAAGAATAAAAAACGCCCATAAGGACAGGTACAATAACGACCAGTGACAAACTAAGTAGTACAGGGCTGATAAATAACCAGAATGTTATTTCTTTATTTTTCATCTGAGGACTTCCTTTCTAACAATCATACATTCAGCTGATGCTTAAATTGAAAAGAGCCATTTTATAATGTACCAAACGGCTCTCTTTCAATATCCTATTATTGTCTCATCGATTCCCAAGCTTCTTTGGAAGCTTCAATGGTTTCTTCCCAGGTCATTTCTCCGCCGATATAGGCTTGGAGGTTCGGTCCAAATTCATTTAATTGATAACCAGTCGGGAAGCCAGTAAAGACCCAACCTAACGTATCTCCACTCTGAGAATAGTCATAAACAATTTGAGAAAGCGGATCACTGATTTCCAAGTCTTCGTATCCTTCGTAAGCTGGAACGAAATTAAATTCCGATACGACAAAGTCTTTTCCTTCATCTGATAAATACATCCAATCCAAGAAGTCTTTTGCGGCTTGAACCGTTGCATCATCATTATTGTCATTCACTGCCCAATAATTTGGAACGCCTACTGGCAGACGATCTTCGTACCCTTCCAGAGGAATTGGGATCATTCCAACATTGGATTCCGCAAACTCAGGATCCATTTGTTCAAGGGTTGGGTAAATCCAGTTTCCTTGTTGGATCATAGCGACCTGTCCCAGTGAAAAATACTCTTCAACTTGCTGAGAATAATCTAAACTCAACACAGGTTCGATGGAATAATCTACTTGCAAATCTAACATTTGCTGGAACTCATCCGCTCTTTCAAAGGCCAGTGTTTCTGCATTGTAAGCTTCAATTGGATTTTCGTTTAGTTCTGGTGACAAATACACATTTGCCAGATGATCTCCCATCACCCAACTCTCAGCTCCCGGTAATGCAAAGACCGCTTGGATGCCTAACTCTTCTTTTTGATTATCAATTGTTTCAACAGCTGATCTTAACTCTTCATAAGTTGATAATGTTTCTGGATCAATTCCTGCTTGTTCAAATACCTCCCTGTTGTAGATAAATCCATAACCTTCTAAGTTATAAGGAATGGCATCCACCCTACCGTCTTCATGGGTGACATTTTCAATCGTTCCTTCCAGCGCTGCCGCCGCTGCATCCGTGTCTGACATATCCGCCATCAAATCTTGGAATTGCTCGATTTCATTTGGACCAGCTACACTGAAGATATCCGGTTCATCACCTGAAGAAAATCGTGTAGTTAACTGCGTAAAGTAGTCCGTTCCTCCACCAACAGAAGTGATTTCAATCTGAATATTGTCATTTTCTGCCATATACTGATCTGCTAATTCATTGAACTGGGAATTGAACTCAACCTTTCCTTGCATAATATTCAGTTGAATCGTTTCCCCATTTCCCTCATCATTTGAACCCATACCGCCTGGACCTGCTCCATCTTCGTTTCCACAAGCTGCTAGAAGCAGTGCACAAGATCCTATAAACAGCACTTTATTTCTATTATTCCAACTACAATGTACCGACATAATGATCCCCTTTCTTATCTTCAAATACTAACATCTGTCCAACTATCCCATTTGACCGAAAATATCAGTATATTAATAATTTAATCATAATACAACCGCTTCCAAGTTTGCAATTTTAACGATTAAGTATTTAACCCTACAGAAATTTTTCCACTTTCTTAAAATAAACACTATTTAATGACTTCGCTTGTTTTTCGTACATGTAATATAAATTTTCATTTTATAACGATTTTATTCTTCAACTGATTTGTAAAAACGCTTCATTAATGACATAATGAAGTATCTTGTACAGCTTCTTTGTATGATTTTATCAAATAGGAGGTTGGGAATATGTTAAAAGAAACATTGAGGACGATCGGATTTGTCAATAGCCATAAAGATGATGAAAAGCGGATTGCTTTACTCCCAAAAGACATCAGACAACTCAAAAATCCAGAAGCTTTATTTTTTGAAGAAGGTTATGGAAGCGATTTAAATATTTCGGATACTGAATATTCTGATCTTGGTTGTCAAGTTGTCTCTAGAAAAATTGCTTTAGCTCAAGAAATTGTCTGCGATCCAAAAATTGGTGATGCCGCTTTTATCAAAGATTTAACTCCAGGTCAGACTCTGTTTGGATGGATTCATGCGGTTCAAAATAAAGAAGTGACCGATATCTTGATTGAAAACAAACTGACAGCTTATGCTTGGGAGGATATGTATGAAGATAATCGACATTCTTACTGGCGCAATAATGAACTTGCAGGAGAAGCCGCTGTTATGCATGCTTATCAATCAAATGGTGTAATGCCTTACGATACAAAAGTTGCCATTTTAGGACGAGGGAATACGGCTCGTGGAGCCATGCGTATATTAACCGGTCTAGGCGCAGATATTAAGGTCTATAACCGTAAACAAGAAAAACTATTCCAAAAAGAAATGACGGAATTTGACGTCATCGTCAATGCTATACTTTGGGATACTACTCGTGAAGATCATTTAATTTATCGATCTGATTTAACTCGATTCAAACCTGGCACACTATTTATTGATGTCAGTTGTGATGCACACGGTGCCATCGAAACCACTGTCCCTACTTCTATCAAAGACCCCATCTACGAAATTGATCATGTCATCCATTACGCAGTCGATCATACCCCCACAATTTTTTACCGCTCTTCTTCAAATGCTGTTTCAAAAGAAACGGTTAAATATATAGATGATCTAGTCGAAAATCGTCCTAACGAAATCTTAGATAATGCTCTGATTGTTGACAATGGATTGATCATAGACGAACGTATCAATCAGTTTCAAAATAGAAAGATTTCTGAAAACCTTGATGAACCCGATGCAGAAATGCCACCACCATTAATTAACTATTAATGCAAAATAAATAGACTAAATCAGGTACGTATTCTCAGAAGTTATTCCAATATAACAATTGAGAATACGCACCTGAAGATAGAATTTTCCATAAACATTCCTGAACGTTAGAAGCACACTCTAACATTCAGGAGTTTTTGTTTTTACTAATTTTATTCTTCATCTGCATTTTCTAGCCGCTCTTCTCCTAAACTTCCTGTCAAAGGTCCCAGATAGTAATCCAGTGGAAAAGATCTTTGACCCTGGTGTAAGAGTGTAATGTTGTATACACTAAACGGATTGTAACCTACAGCATCGTTGTTACTCCATCCTCTAGCTCCAGCTACAAAAGTTGCACCACTACCATAAGTGTGATCAGCGCTTCTCTAGATAAATTCTCCTAGGATTCTTTAACACGCAATTTTCCAACTAGAAGTTGATTCACTTGTCTCAAAGAAACCACTTCAACTTCTCCGCCCTCTACAGTAACGGTCTCTGGAAAATGTATTGCTACAAACTAAACTCCCCCTTCAGTGATCTCGCTTGACTGAGTGAAATACACGTAGCATAATTAATAAAACTTATGTACAGAATGGAGAGTGGATTATGGGTAAGAAAAAGAACAAAGCTAAAAAGAAAGAAGAGAAGAAGGCTAAAAAAGCTAGAAAGAAAGCAAAAGAAAAAACAAAAATAGCTAAACAAGAAGAAAAAAACCGTTCGGAATCGAAAGAACCATTAAACGTTTCTACCTCGAAAAAAGAAAAAAAGGTCTCTTTGAATCTCACGATCACGCCCACCAATAAAAACAAATTAAAAAATCTAGCTAAATCGGCCGATACGAGTGTTTCAGAACTCATTGCTCAGTGGATTGAAAACCAAGAACAATAATATTTAAACTTAAATCTAGAAAAGAGAGTACGCGATTATGTAATGCCCCCCAAAGGTTAGACTTACTCGGAGTGGAGAAATCCACTCCGTTTTTTTATAGAATCGAAAAGGTCTGAAAGGGTTTTATAGTTGTTTAACTAAGCAAATTTATTTAATAGATAAAAAAGTATATTAGTACAAACCCTTAATAGATAAGAGAATGTTTCTAATATACTTTTAAAGTTTAAATCAAGTTAAAGTGTTTTTATTCCCACTCAATATTAAATCCTTCTCCAAAAAAAGCATACTCTTCAGCATTTTCTATTTGAAGGTTGTCTAATATAGAAGCACTCTTGAATACTTTCTCCGCTCGATCCTTACGATCGAATTGATAGTAATAAAAGGCATCTTCATGATCAACGTGATCTCTAAGCATTTTAGATAAATATAACGCATCTTCTAATCCTAGAGTGGTTCCCATTCCTGCATTTGGATCAGCAGTATGAAGAGCATCGCCAATTAACGCAACTCTTCCATGTGAATATTGATTCATTAAATCTAGTCTAAATAATTGATTAGGAATAATATTGTAAGTGTTCTGAATTAACTGTTTAATAGGCGCATTCCATTCAGAAAATTTATCTGCTAAGTCAGACTTAAATTCTTCAATTGATTTTGCTTCAAAATCTTTCTTAGGAATTTTCCGTTCTTCGTTTACAATAAGAGACCATGAAATTTCAGTGTCTGTCGGATGATGTTTTGAAACAAAAAAGTTGAAATTATCATGGAAATACATTAAAGACTGGTCAGTGGTAAAAAAGTCCTTAGCTTCTCCTAAGTCATCACTGCGTACTAGTCCATATACAGCCCATTTCCCTGCATACTTCAATGGATAATTCGGAAACGGAAATAAAGTAGATCTTGTTTTGGATCGTACGCCGTCAGCTCCAATTAATAGGTCACCTTTCGTTTCTGTTCCATCTTCAAAATAAATATTAACATGGTTTTTTTCTTCTGTGAAAGACTTTAACCTTTTTCCAAAATGGATCTCTATATTTTCTTCGAGTACTTTTTGATACAAGATATCAATCAAATGATATCTTGTAATATTTATTAAAGAAGGCATTTCTTCTTCTGTATCCACTTCAATTTCATCAAATAAAGCGTTCCCCTCTTTATCAGTTACTTTGAAATCTTTAATCTGGTGACTATTTTTCTTTATTGCGTCTCCTAACCCTAGTTGTTCTAAAACATGCAAACCACTTGGGTGAATTACAAAATGACCACCTACTTTTCCAAATGCAGGTGCTTGCTCATATACTACACTCTCAATATTTGCCTTTTTTAAAAATAGTGACATAGCCATTCCTGCAATGCCCCCACCAATAATAATCACTTTTTTTCTCATATTGAACCTCTCCTTTAATTTTTTAGTGAAAGATTTATCTAATAGAAAGCGAAAACTTTCCAACACAAATCTAACATTAATCGGACGATTGGTCAATTAAAATATAAAAAAAGTTTTCATATAGGTTTTCTTAAGTAAAAATTCGGACGATCAGACGAATAATTATGTTTTCTTATTATATTTAGTGTAAAATTAGAATCATTAAGGAGGTATACAATGAGCAGACCTGTTGGAACAAATAGCGAGGATACGAAAAAATATATCCAAGAAATTGCCACTAAAATATTCGGGTATAAAGGTTATACTGCAACATCTATGGCAGACATTAAAAATGAGACCAACTTAAGTAAAGGTACAATCTATTACCATTTCAAAAATAAGGAAGACTTGTATCTTTATTGCCTGATTCAGTCGTCCAATAATTATGTTAAAAAATGGAAGATCATTTCAAAAAATGACTCAAGTGCTGTAGATAAATTATATTCATGGGGAAAACTAAATAGTATGGAATCTCAACAACCCTTAACAAAGACAATTTCTGAGTATTTAGTTTCAGTGCATAAAGACGACACTTCTACTTTTATTAGTATATTTAAACCTGAACTCGATATAATCAGGAACATTATCGAAGAGGGTATAGCATCTGGTGAATTTAAAATTGATTTAGATGTTGAAAGTACGACCTTTATATTATTTAATTTGATTTCTTCTCTAGACAGTTCTTTCTATATTGGTTACAAAGTACCTGAAACGCAAAGAAATCATTATATGAATGCTATAGACATCGTTGTTAAAGGATTGAAGATATAAAGTTTGTTCAGAAAAGTCCATTAGCCATATATTAGTTTTAATTACAACATTTACACCCCTCTTGACTCTAGAGTTACTCCATACTTTAAGATACACGTATTGGTATTAATTTGGATTAGGAGAGGTTTAAATGAGCAACTTAGAGGAAACAAAAAAAGATTATACAATGAAATCATTATTAACTTATGCTGCGCCAACCATTCTGGCTATGATCTTTGTATCCGTTTATACAATGGTTGACGGTATTTTTTTAGCACGTTTTGTGGATTCAACTGCATTAGCCGCAGTTAACATCTTCATGCCTATATATGCATTGATATTTGCTATTGCCTTAATGCTAGGTACTGGAGGTAGTGCCATTATTGCAAAAAAAATGGGAGAAAATAATCCGCGAGAAGCGCAGCGTGATTTTACAAATATTGTCGTGTTTGGAGCTTTATTGGGGCTGATCATTATGATTTTAGGATTAGTATTTATTCGTCCAATATTAGAAGTATTAGGTGCTGGAACAAGTAGTCTATTATTTGATTACACCTTCACCTATGGACAAATCATTTTATGGACTAGTCCTTTTCTAATCATTCAGGGAATGTTCGAAGCCTTATTTGTAACCGCAGGAAAACCTAAGCTAAGTCTACTAATAACCATTATCGGAGGAAGTACAAATATAGCATTAGACTATTTATTTATTGTTGTTATGAACATGGGGGTAAAAGGCGCTGCCTTAGCAACTTCAATAGGAATCGTTATTCCATCCATTTTAGGGATTATTTACTTTTTAACGTCTTCTAAAAGCCTATTATATTTTACTAAATTTAAGTTTAAATGGGGTCTCATATTAGAAAGTAGTATAAATGGTTCTTCCGAGATGGTTACGAACCTATCCTCTTCTGTAGTAACCTTTGCATTTAACTTTTTAATGTTAAAATTTATTGGGGTTGAAGGAGTCGCAGCAGTTACAATCATGCTTTATGCCATGTTTATATTAACACCACTATTTATGGGGTATTCAGTCGGTATAGCACCCATCATTAGTTATAATTATGGACGTCAGAATGTAGACAAATTAAAAAAGATTTTTAAAAATAGTCTGGTTTTTATTACCATAAGTTCTATTTCTATATTTGTATTATCACATTTACTTGGTCCTTACCTGATTCGATTTATGGCAGTCCAAGGAAGCGATGTATATGAAATAGCTAAAAACGGATTTTGGTTTTTCTCTCTCAGTTTCTTATTCATGGGAATAAATATTTTTACTTCCATGTTATTTACTGCTTTATCAAACGGAAAAATTTCCGCAATTATTTCCATACTTAGAACTTTGGTATTTGTTTTGACTGCATTGTTAGTCTTACCACCTCTAATAGGTATCAACGGAATATGGATAGCTACTCCACTGGCAGAGCTATTGTCGGTTGTTGTATGTACATTCTTTTTGTTTCGAAATAGAAAAGTCTATCAATACTTTTAGAAAAAGGTGAATACTCTATGATTGAAAGTTCCAAGAGTTATTTGACAACTGGCCGATTTGCAAATTTAATGGGCGTTAGTAAAGACGCTTTGCTTTATTATGATAAAATTGGAATTTTTTCTCCTGAGATTACTGGCCCAAATGGTTATCGGTATTACTCAATTTATCAGGCCAATGTTTTTATGGTCATTCTTATCCTAAAAGAAATAGATATGCCGTTACAAAAGATAAAAAATTATTTAAATACTAAATCTCCAGAAGAGCTTATTTTGTTGTTAGAAGAAAAAGACAGAGCTCTTGATAAAAAAATTACTGAGCTAAAAATTATGAAAAAATTGATTACGGAAAAAGTAAAAGATACAAAAGAATCTTTACTAATAAACAAACAAGATATCATAATCGAATCCCGAGAGAACGATCAATTTATTGTTACTACCAATACCAAATGGGTATCAAATAATATAGATTCCTACGAATCTATGCAATTACACTTCAAATATTTGGAAGAGAATAACATCCATCTTTCATTTTCTGAAGGATGGATGATACAGGTAGAAGATGTTTTAAATAAAAAAATTGAAGAATATGAATATATTTACACCAAAGTAGATAACGAAACATATGCAAACTATACAATTGAAAAAGGCGATTATTTAGTGGCCTATCATAATGCTGATTATTCGAGTATCAATAAGACGTACAAGCGCTTAGTACTTTATGCAAAGGAAAATCATTTAAAATTGAAAGGTTATTTTTACACAGATGTTTTATTAGATGAGTTGTCTGTAAATGACAAAAAAGATTTCTTAATGAAAATATCAGTAAAGATAGTAAAATAGTAGTCTGTAAGACCACTTTCTTTGAATCCGCTTGTAAATAATCAAATACAAAAATCCGCTGAGGAAGCCTTTAATGACTTCTTCAGCGGATTTTATTTTTATAGGAAGCATTTTGCCTAGCTTATTGACCAAGGTATGCTTTACAAGCTTTTTCGCATTCACGGCAAGCTGCTGCACAATCCTGGCAGTGCTGCATTTCATGATTTTCGCATTCTTCTGCACAAATACCACAAGCTTTAGCACATGCGGCTACTAGATCTGGGAATATGTCGCTTTCTCTATAGGCAAAATCTGCTACGATTCCGCACATATCTGCACATACGCGGTCTGTTCGAATACAGTTCGCCATCATCTTGACATCGTCTTCTTTTAAACAGGCATCAAAACACTCGTTACACGCCTTTGCACACGCTGCTACTTTACTGACTAACGTTTCAACGGCTTGGCTCATTATACTTCACTCCTATTTTTTTATTTTCTATCATCAGTCTACGCCCTGCTAAATCTCATAGCAAAAATAACGCTTAAGCACAAAAAAAGGAACCCTGGATCAAATCCACGGCTCCTTACTTTAAATGAATCAATTGATTATACTTTCGCTACACTGCCTTGTTCCACGTAGACCATCAAGATTGAAATATCTGATGGATTCACACCACTGATTCGGCTTGCCTGTGCGATTGTTTCTGGTTGAATTTTTGTTAATTTTTCGATGGCTTCAGTTGCGATACCATTGATTGAGCTATAGTCGATACCTTCTGGAATTCTTTTGTTTTCCATCCGTTTCACTTTGTCCGCTTTGCGGAATGCTTTCTCGATGTAGCCTTCATACTTGATGAAGATTTCAACTTGTTCCATCACTTCTTTAGATAGCGGTTCTTCTGTTGGCGCAAATGGAATGATATCTGGGTATTTAACGTAAGGACGACGAATAAAGTCATAGACCAAAATACCATCTTTCAATTGTGGCTCACCTTTTTCTTCAAGATAAGCAGCAACATCTGTTGGTTTCAGACGAACCTTTTTCAGACGAGCCAGTTCTTGTTCTACTTGCGCTTTTTTATCTAGGAATAACTGATATCTTTCTTCTGAAAGTAGTCCTAATTCACGACCAATTTTACTTAATCTGAAATCTGCATTGTCGTGACGTAATAATAGACGATATTCTGCACGTGAAGTTAGTAAACGATAAGGTTCATTCGTTCCTTTAGTAACTAAGTCATCGATCATAACACCGATGTAGCCTTCATTACGTTTCATGACGAATGGTTCTTCTCCTTGAACAAGACGCGCTGCATTAATTCCAGCCATTAGACCTTGTCCGCCCGCTTCTTCGTAACCAGAAGTTCCGTTCATTTGACCGGCAGTGAATAAACCACTAATCATTTTTGTCTCAAGTGAAGGGCGTAATTGGTATGGTTTAACCACATCGTACTCGATTGCATAACCTGTACGCATCATTTTCGCATTTTCTAAACCTTCTACTGAATGTAGTACAGCTAACTGCACATCTTCAGGTAAAGAAGAAGATAATCCTTGTACATAAACTTCATCTGTTGTTTCACCTTCTGGTTCTAAAAACAATTGGTGACGTGGTTTATCAGAGAAGCGAACCACTTTGTCCTCAATGGACGGGCAGTAACGAGCGCCAACCCCTTCAACAATTCCCGTAAACATCGGTGCACGATGCAGATTTTCACGAATGATATCATGAGAAGTTGTACTTGTATACGTTAACCAGCAAGACGTTTGGTTTTGCAGATATTTTTCATCTGGTGTCTCAAAACTGAAGTGATGAGGCTCAAGATCTCCCGGTTGTTCTTCTGTTACCGAATAGTCGATAGAATCTTTGTGAATCCTTGGTGGTGTTCCTGTCTTGAAACGGTCCAAGTCAAAACCAAGTTCTAGTAGATTCTCAGATAATTTGATAGAAGGTTGCGTGTTATTCGGACCTGAAGAATATTTTAATTCTCCAATCACGATTTCTCCACGAGAAGACGTACCCGCTGTTAAAACAACGGCTTGGGCACGGTAAATCGCACCTGCATTTGTAATCACGCCTTGAATGACATTGTCTTCAACGACTAGTTCATCAACGATTCCTTGTTTCATATCCAAGTTTTCAGTTCTTTCAATGGTACGTTTCATTTCAATGGAATATAAGTGTTTGTCTGCTTGCGCACGTAGGGCACGTACTGCCGGTCCTTTGGCAGTATTCAGCATACGCATTTGAATATAAGTTTTGTCGATATTACGGCCCATTTCGCCACCTAAGGCATCCATTTCACGTACGACGATCCCTTTAGCAGGTCCGCCAATCGATGGGTTACATGGCATATGAGCAACCATATCTAAGTTAATCGTTATCAGTAACGTTTTCGAACCCATTCTTGCGGCTGCAAGTGCTGCTTCTGATCCAGCATGACCAGCACCGACAACGATAACATCGTATCTTCCAGCTTCATAAGTTTGCATCAAGTTATTCCTTTCTAATATAAAGTCCGTTTATAAGGTTAATGGTTTATTTTCCTAAGCAGAATTGACTGAATAGTTGCGTAATCAATTCATCTTGTACACTATCTCCAGTGATTTCACCTAGTAAGTCCCAGGCTCTAGTCATATCGATCTGCACTAAATCGACTGGCATATCCGTTTCAATACCTTCTATTACATCGTTAAAGGCATCAACTGTCTCATTCAATAAGGCAATATGACGTACATTTGATACATAAGTTGCATCACGCTCGCCTGTTTTTCCTGAGAAGAACAGATCAGCGATTTTCGCTTCCAAATCGTTCATACCAGCGCGTGTTACGATGGATGTCTGGATAATACTGGCTGGATCAACAAGCTGCTTCAACTCGTCCATATCTAGCTTTGTTTCAAGATCCATTTTATTTAAAATCACAATTCTATGATGTTCTTCTGTTGCTTCGATCAGTAATTTGTCTTCTGGTGTCAACGCTTCGTTCTGATTGAATACTAGTAAGACTAAGTCTGCTTCTTTTAAAGCTTTACGACTCCGTTCAACACCGATTCGTTCGACGATATCTTCGGTTTCGCGAATACCTGCTGTATCAATGAGTCTAAGCGGTACCCCTTTGACACTGACATATTCTTCTACAACGTCACGCGTTGTTCCGGCAATTTCTGTCACGATGGCTTTCTCTTCTTTAATCAAAACGTTCAGTAAACTAGATTTCCCAACATTCGGTCGACCAATAATCGCTGTAGCTAATCCTTCGCGCAAGATTTTCCCTTGGCTTGCTGTATCTAGTAAAGATTCTACTTGTGCTTTTACTTTTTCTGCTTTTTCAACAAGTAGTTTCGCTGTCATTTCTTCTACATCATCATATTCAGGATAATCGATATTGACTTCCACCTGTGCTAGCGTACTCAAAATATCTTGACGCAGGTTTCTGATCAAGCGTGACAGATCTCCATCAAGCTGTGTGACCGCCATATGCATCGCTCTATCCGTTTTCGCACGAATCACGTCCATTACCGCTTCTGCTTGAGATAAATCGATTCTGCCGTTCAAGAAAGCCCGTTTTGTAAACTCACCCGGTTCAGCTAGACGTGCGCCATTATGCAAAACTGTCTGTAGCACTCTGTTAACGGCCAGTACACCACCATGCGTATTGATTTCAATCACATCTTCACGTGTATAGGTCTTTGGTGCTTTCATTACAGAGACCATGACTTCGTCTATCTGTTCTTCTGTTTTAGGATTCACGATATGACCATAATGAATCGTATGCGTTGGTTGATTTTTTAAAGTTTTCTTTCCTAATTGATAGACACGGTCTACAATATCCAGCGCTTCGTCTCCACTGATTCGAACAATTCCAATACCGCCTTCACCAGGAGGGGTAGAGATTGCTGCAATAGTATCAAATTCGATTGCCATTTTAAGATATTCCTCCTATTTTTCTTCACAAAAAAAGTGCCTGGTCCACCCCAATAATGCCTACTTAAATAGACCTGAGGTGGAAAAGCACTTTCACTACTTTACCACTATTTAACTTGCTCATATTCTGTCTTGCTCAACACTATAAATGATATAAGGAATGAATAAAAAAGTCAACTACTTAACTTATTTTTTATTAGTAAATTGTGAACAGAAATATTCAGAATGTTCACCGGTTTCTCGCTTAAACTAGCTCTTCTTCTACATCGTTACTTGCAGTACGGTTAACGCGTTCTTGCGAGACTTTTTCTTCCACGAAATCAAGTAGCTTTTTATTTAAGGCCCTATCTGCATAAGTTGGTGCTTGATCCAACGATTTTTCAGCTTTCTCAATCCAGGTTTCTGCTTGATCCAGATCTTTGTCGATCCAAAAGGCCATCGCTGCTTTGATCCTATAGGTTTCCAGCTGATTCGTTTTCAAGTACTGTTTAAACACTGGGTCTTCTTTAATCTCGTTTTGGATCATCGTATCTTCTGTTTCCATTGTGAGATGGCAGAATAAATAGTCTCTTGAAACATCCATCTGATAGGGCTTGACCATTTGCGATCGTTGATTCCATAAAGGTTCAGTCAATTCCAGTGCATGTCCAAAATTTTCTGCTTCTAATTCTCGATTGATCTGAACGAGTACTGTATAAGCATTGAATTGTTCTGTCATGGGTTCGTTAGGATTTTCAATCAATTCATGATCTTTAATTTCTCCATACATTTTTCCATTGATAAAGTCTGCACTGAGTCTTAACTGCTGGAAGAATTGAGGTCGCTTATTAGGATCCATCTTTAGTCGTTTCAAGGTATTTCCATCTGTAATACTAAAAGGAATTAAGTTCAGGATACCAGTGAATAGCCCTGTCACAATAAAGCTATAAAGATAAACAGATCGACCCCCCATTAAAACAAACCCTAATCCGATGATAGCCGTAATAAAATTTGCCAAAGCTCCTCCAAATAAATAAAGGCGGTACGGTGGATTGTAGTCTCGTTCTGATGGTAACATTAAACATTGTCCACCCGTTCCAGCTATGGAAAATTTTGCCATTCTGTATTGATGTTGCTCTTTTACGAGTGCCCAATTTGCTATTCTGAAAAATAAAAATTGGTACCCTGAAACTTTACCTGCAACCAAGTGACCCATTTCATGAATGATGATATGAAGGAAACCGAAAACCGCGATACTGATCAAAATAAGCCCTGCTCGAATCAGTAACCATCCTATATCTATGTCTGTCATGGCTGCATGATAACCAATCCAGAAACCGATGATAGCACAAATCGCTATATATAATGTAATAAGAATCTTTTTCACGTGAACACCTCTCAACTAAACCATATTTTCTCAATTATAAATCAAAGTTCTACTATACACTACGATTTATTTTTTTACTAAAAAAGTGATGATTTATGGTAGAATCCTATAGAGAATGAATAAAGGAATGGATCACTTGAGTAAATTTCATGAAATATTCGTCGATATCGAATCTGCAATTTTAAACCAAACATATAAATCTGGAGATCTACTCCCGAGCGAAAATGATTTGACGAAACAATACAATGTTTCGCGTGAAACAATCAGAAAAGCCTTAACGCTGTTACTAGAGAGTGGATATATTCAAAAGAAGCAAGGAAAAGGTTCTATCGTTTTGGACGTTAAACGGTTTGATTTTCCGATCTCTGGCTTAACCAGTTATCAAGAACTTCAAAACGCTCAAAATATCTCTAGCCAGACTCTACTAATTGAAAATAAAATCACTAAAATCCCTAAGCACATTGCTGAGTTTTTAAAAGTTCCTGAAAGTACGGAAGTTCATACGGTAGTTCGTGCTCGAAAAGTTAATCAGGAAGTTGTGATACTAGACAAAGATTATTTGCTGACTTCAATTATAGAAGAACTTCCAGATGAAGAAGCAGAAAATTCTCTTTATCATTATATCGAACAAAAATTAGGCCTAAAAATCGGATACGCTAGAAAAGAATTCACCGTTGAACCAGTTACCGATGAGGACCGATCCATCATGTCTCTTCATGATGACCATCATATTGTGGTAACTAGAAGCGATGTTCACCTCGAAGACACGAGACTGTTTCAATACACAGAGTCTCGTCATAGACTAGATAAATTTCGCTTTGTCGATTTCGCTAGAAGACGCGGTCCACAAACCTACTAAAAAGAGGGACTTGATGCAGTAAAACGCACCGAGCCCCTCTTTTTAATGGATTATTAGTGAGTGGTTCCACCTATCGCTTTTAAATCTTCTTTTCCATCAAAAGACACGATTGCTTCGATTGCTTTTGTAATACCCGAAGCGATATCTTCAAGATTCATGGCTGGTTTACCTGGTTTATCCAGCACTTGTGAAGGAATAAACGGCACATGCATGAATCCTGCTTTGATTTCTGGATACTTTTTATCGATCATATATTGTACTTGATACATGATATGATTACATACGAATGTTCCTGCAGAATTAGAAACGGACGCCGGAACACCTGCTTTTTTCATCTCTGTTACCATCGCTTTAACGGGTAATTGAGTGAAATAAGCTGATTCTCCATCTTCTTTGATGGCTACGTCAATTGGCTGATTCTCTTCATTATCAGGGATTCTAGCATCGTCTACATTGATGGCTACACGTTCAGGGGTCAATTCAAATCGTCCTCCGGCTTGGCCGATGTTCAGGACATAGTCCGGTTTGAACTCTGCAATAGCCTCGTCTGTTACGTCTGCACTTTTTCCAAATACAGTAGGAATCATAACTTTTTTAATTTCTGCTCCACTAATGGTATCAGGGATTTTCTTTACTGCTTCCCATGCCGGATTTAAACTTTCTCCGCCAAATGGATCAAATCCTGTAACTAAAATTTTCATATTCATCGCTACCTTTCTTTTATCATTATATCAGAAATATCCGATTCAATAGAAGTTTCCTGTCCTAGAATGCCCAGAAGTACATTAAAACGACATGGAACACAATCATAATTAAAGCCATTGGAATCTGTTCTTTGATGACGCCATTTTCATTTTTCATTTCAAGTAAGGCTACTGGCAAAGCATTAAAGTTTGCTGCCATCGGTGTCATAAGCGTTCCACAAAATCCGACAGTCATTGCTAAAGCTCCAGCAACTGCTGGATCACCACCTTGTGAGATTACAAATGGAATACCAATTCCAGCTGTGATGACCGTGAAGGCTGCAAAAGCATTTCCCATAATCATGGTAAAGATCACCATTCCAGTCGAGTAAGCAATAACGCCGACTAAAGGATTTCCTTGTGGTAAGAAACTAGAAATTCCGTTGGCAATCACGTCACCGACTCCCGCTTGAGTAAAGATTACGCCTAAAGCTGCTAATAACTGTGGTAAGAAGCCGACTGGACCAACTTGCTGGACCATTCTATTTCCATCTTCTAACGCACTGTTAGGAGATGACTTCGTAATGATCATTGCTACGACCAAGGAAGTCACCGCTCCAATACCAATTCCTGCTTGTCCCCCGAGTGGTGTAAACTGAGCCACTCCAACAGCAACTACAGCTAGTACAACTACAGGAAGAAAAACCCAATTCCCAAGTTTTTTACTAGAAGCTTGTGCTTCTTCTTCTGTTACTTGTTTTATATGGCCGATTTTAACTTGTTTTAATAGTGTCAATACACCAACGATCAGTAAAATCGCTCCTGTGATTTCAAAAGGAATATAATTCCCTAAAGCGAATGTAATCCCCAGTAGTAACCAGAACAATGCCGTTCCAATTTTAGCTGGGTGCGTTTTGTCCGTTGCGACTTTAAAAGCTACATAGGCAAGCAATAAACCAACAAGAATGAAAAAGAACTCCAATAAATTATTTACAAATGCTTCCATTATGATTTACCTGCCTTTTTCTCTTGGTCTGCTTGATTGTATTTGCGGTTCATTTTGCGGTCAAATAGAACATTAGACACCACGACAATCACAAGTGCAAAAAGCGCTACTGGAATGGTCGCAATAACAATATCTATAGGAGAAATTACGTATCCTAAAGATTCCATTGTACTAGTAATCAATAAAACACCTGAAGCTGCAATAAACGTATTTTGCGCAAAGAAGTTCCCAAAATTCTCTGTGGCTGCGGAACGTGCTTTGATTTTTTCTGTATCTTCTTCACTGATTTCCCCGTATTTTGTCTTAGCAGCTGCTTGAGACATTGGTTCGATCAATGGACGAACGAATTGTGTTTGTCCCTGCATCCGAATAGAAAAGGTACCCGCTAGTTCTCTGAAAACCATATAAATTGAAAAGAGTTTCCCAGCTGTGATTCCATTAATGTTCTCGAGAATTCTTACAGCTTGCTGACGCAATCCCGCTCTTTCTGCGATTCCAATCATCGGTAGCGTTAATAAGAATAACGTCACTAATCGATTATTAACAAAAGCTTCCCCCATAATAAAAAGAAACTCGAAAAATGAAATGCCTGATACTAGTGCTGTAACAAGTGCTGCAATCAAAACAACTGCAATCGTGTCGAATTTAAAAATGAATCCAACGACGATAATTAAAATACCAACTAACCGTATAATTTCCATACCTATCCTTCTCCCAACTCATTATATGAATGCCTCAATTTTAAATCATAGCACCTAACAACTTAGGAGTCAAAATTTGAGAGTGATAAAAATATGGATAGTATTTTCTCATTGTTAAGATACTTTCTACCTACAAAAAAGCAGTCTATGATAGTAAAGGCACTTACTGTCATAGACTGCTTCAAGTTATCATTCAATTAATTTAATAAAAAAGCGATGGTTTCGTACGGTTGCATCACTAATTTTGACTCTAACTTTCTCTCTTCTTTATTTCCTAATATATATTGTGCATCCATTTCTAATAAAGGACGAGGTATATCGATTATCGCTTCATCTGCATAAAAGTGATTCAAAACAAGTAGTTTTTGATTTTCATACGTCCTAACGTAAGCAAAAATACTTTGATGCCCCAGTTCAACGGGTTCATAAGAACCTTCTTGAATAATTTTATGTTCTTTACGTAACTGGATTAATTTTTTATAGTACTCACGGATGGTTTTACTGACTCCATCATTCTCCGTGTTGCGTTCTATATAATTTTCAGGGATTCTTAGCCAAGGTTCCCCTTCTGTGAAACCAGCATTCTTGGAGGTATCCCACTGCATCGGTGTACGTGCGTTATCTCTAGACTTAGCTTGAATGATATCCATAATCTGATCTTCTGGTAATCCGTCTTCTTTTAATTTCTGATAGGCATTATGTGTTTCTACATCTACGTAGTCATCAATTTCCTTATAGTTCGGGTTCGTCATTCCAATTTCTTCACCTTGATAGATAAAGGGTGTACCTCTTAGGAAATGGATGGTCTGAGCCAACATCGTCGTTGTTTCAAAAGGATACTTCTCAACATCTCCAAACCGACTATTCGCCCGTGGCTGATCGTGGTTGTTCCAGAAGACTGCGTTCCAGCCTCCGCCTTCATCCATTCCTCTTTGCCATTCATCCAGTAGTTTTTTTAGTTCCAAGAAATCAAATGGTTGCGTCGTCCACTTTTCACCATCTTTATAATCCACTTTCAAATGGTGGAAACTAAAGATCATCGACAATTCATTTCGTTCAGGATTAGAATACTGTACGCCATTCGCTACAGTTGTTGAGCTCATTTCTCCAACTGTAATCACATCTTCATACTTGCCGTATGTTTCTCTATTCAATTCGTGAATATACTCGTGGACGATGGGTGTATCTGTGTAATGAGATTTTCCAACTCCGTCATCTGCATCTTTTAATTCTTCGTCTTTTCCAATCACATTAAGGACATCAAAGCGAAGTCCTTTGACGCCTTTCTCTAGCCAGAAGTTGACGGCATTGTAGAGTTCCTGTCGGACTTCTGGATTTCGCCAATCTAAATCTGCTTGGGTTTTATCGTACAGATGTAAGTAATACTGATCTGTATCTCCAAATTTAGACCACGCATCTCCGCCAAATTTAGATTCCCAGTTTGTTGGAAGACTACCGTCCGCTTTTCCTTCTCTTAGAATATAATAGTCTTGGTATTTCTTTTCTCCATTTAAAGCTTTTTGAAACCACTCATGTGCTGTAGATGTATGATTCAACACCATGTCTAGCATCAGGGAAATACCCCGTTTTTTGGCTTCTTCTACAAGTGTGTCGAAATCTTCAAAAGTCCCGAACATCGGATCAATAGAGGTATAGTCTGCTACGTCATAACCATTGTCGTTTTGAGGTGACTTGTAAAAAGGATTCAGCCACAACATATCTACACCCAAATCTTCTAGGTAAGGTAGCTTTTCAATAATCCCCTTCAAATCACCCAGTCCGCTTCCATCCGTATCTTTAAAGGATTTTGGATAGGCCTGATAAATTACTTTGTCATGAAAATGTGTCATCGAATTCTTCCCTTCTATGTTTATAGAAAAAGGACTGATTCTTAAGTACCGGATATTCGTCTAAATAAATGCTCTAGACAGCTTCGGTCTTGAAGAACCAATCCTTTTCGAACGGTTAAATACTCTTTCTTTTACAATTTAAACCTACCACTGATAGGTAGCAATTACGAATCTTTTGCTCAATTATTGACCTAATTTAGGAATCGGTAAGTTTGTGTTTTCCCATTTAGTCAAAATCCCTCTTTTTTCAAAGAAAATCGTTAAGATAATGGGTACTATAAATGCAACGGCCATCGCAATGAAGAATCCGACCATAGAATCTGGCTGAATACTCAAGAATCCTGGAAGTCCTCCGACTCCAATAGAATTCGCGGTTACATTCATTGCTACAGAGATCATTCCAGCGAATGCTGAACCAATCATTCCTGCCACAAATGGGTAAACAAATTTAATATTGATACCAAATAGTGCCGGTTCCGTTACCCCTAAATAAGCGGAAATAGCAGCCGGAATAGATACCTGCTCTTCTTTTTTATTACCCCAGTGCATAATGATCATACCTAGAACGGCAGATCCTTGAGCAATATTTGATAATGCAATCATCGGCCACAAGTTTGTACCACCGTAATCTGCAACTAATTGTAGATCGATTGCATTAGACATATGGTGGAGACCTGTAATGACCAGTGGTGCATACAGACCACCAAAGACGAATCCGAAGATCCAACTAAAGGTTCCTGATAGTCCCCAGTTTACAACTTGAGAAAGACCTGTTCCGAGCGTCCAACCAATCGGTCCAATAACAGCATGTGCGATAAAAATTGTTGGAAGTAATGCAAATAATGGAACAAAAATCATTGAAATGGCTTCTGGAATAAATTTACGTAACCATTTTTCAAGGTACGCCAGCAAGAACCCAGCCATCATTGCCGGAATAACTTGTGCTTGGTATCCGATTTTATCTAACTGGAAGAAACCAAAGTCCCATTGTGAGATATCTCCAGCGAGGATATCTTCTACTCCATATGCATTCGCTAGTTGTGGAGAGACTAATGTAAGACCTAAAACAATACCTAATATCTGAGTGGTACCCATTTTTCTTGTAACACTCCAAGTAATCCCTACAGGTAGGAAGTGGAAGATCGCTTCACCAGGCAGCCATAAGAAATCATTTACGCCGGCCCAGAATTGAGAAACGTTGACAATTTTATTATAAATTGGAACGCCAGCCTCTGTTACTTGTGGTACACCATCTACAATTAATTGTCCCAAAGACTGAAATTCGATTCCTTCTAATACATTACGAAATCCTAATATTAAACCACCAATAATAATTGCGGGAATAAGCGGAGTAAAAATTTCAGCTAAAGCACCCATGAGTCTTTGTAGCCAGTTCATGTTTTGTGTGCTAGCTTTTTTTACATCATCTTTAGAAACACCTTCAAGACCGGAAACGTCTGAAAATTCATTATAAAAGTCTGCTACTCTATTACCAATAATGACTTGAAATTGTCCAGCTTGAGTGAACGTTCCTTTTACTGATGGAATCTCTTCTATCCTCTTGACGTCTGCACCAGATGGATCGTCTAGAACAAATCGCATGCGGGTCGCACAATGCGTTACAGCGTTAACATTTTCTTTCCCGCCAATAGCATCCAGCAACTCTTTAGCATCATTCTTAAAGTCTGCCATGTTATTTCCTCCTAAATATCATTTTAACTTGTATATACAAGTTGTCTGTTAAAGTAACTATACTCTAAAACCTTTTTAGATGCAACCGTTTTTATATTTTATCTCCCCTCTCATATGTGTTCCTCTCCTGTATAGACTGTTCTTGTTCTCTTCAGGATAATTTTATCATTTAAATTTCGATTTCAGTTAACAAAAAGCCCCTCAAGCGACTGTAGGAATACTCAGCACTTGAAGGACGGTTATTTTAAATTTATAAATGAAGCAACTTTCTTAAATCACCGACTAAATAAAGGGATCCAAATACGACAATGACTTCCTTTTTTTCGGCTTCCTTTTCAATGTACTTCTGGATATCTTCCACTGATTTTACGAATCTTGCAGACTGTCCTCTATTATTCAGTATAGTAGCGACTTCTTCTGCATCAAACCCTCTCCAAGGATCTGGTGACACCGTTAAAATTTGTCTCGCAATATCTGAGACATTTTCGATCATATCTATATAAGCTTTATCTTTCATCATACCTACTACAAATGTGATTTTTTGATCCGGAAATAAACTTCGGATGTTTTGACTCAACAGCGCGACACCTTGTTCATTGTGTGCACCATCTACTAAAACGAGTGGTTCTTCCCGTAATACTTCCATCCTACCAGCCCAGAATGCTTTTTCTAGACCTTTTCTAATCGCTTCATCTGTAATCATTTCATACGTTGCTTTTAATTGTAAAGCCGTCTCTATGGATAGCGCAGCATTTGAAAGTTGGTGGACACCCACCATCTTAATTTTCAGATTCCTGTACTGCTTGTAGTTGAATTCCTGTCCTTTGACAGACGCAGATAATAGCTCAATATCAGATTGATTCAATACCTTAAGCTCTGCTTGTTTTTCTCTTGCACGTTCTTCAAATATCGGTTGCAGTTCGTTTCCACAATCATAAATAACCACAGACCCGTTCATTTTGATGATTCCAGCTTTTTCCTGAGCGATTTCTTTTAAAGTATGTCCAAGCATGTTCATATGGTCTAGGCCAATCGATGTAACGACCGCTACCTCAGGTGTTTCAATAATATTGGTTGAATCGAGTCTTCCACCAATTCCCGTTTCCAGCACAACTAAATCGCAATTTTGACGACTGAAATAAACAAAGGCAACAGCTGTCAGTATTTCAAATGAATACAGTTTTTCAGACAATTCTGCTTCAACTTCTGCTACATAAACTGCTACTTTTTCAGTACAGTCAATAAAGTCCTGATCGGAAATGAATGTCTGATCCACTTGAATGCGTTCGTTTACGACTTCAAGATGCGGAGACGTAAAGAGCCCAACCTGCATACCGGCTTCTCTTAGAATTGAAGAAATAAAAGAAGCAGTAGTGCCTTTGCCATTTGTTCCTGCTATATGAATAAATTTTAGCTGATTTTGCGGATTCCCTAGTTTTTGCATCAAGCTCGCCATGCGGTCTAGATTTTCTTTTTTTCCATTTCCGCGATTTGTATTTACAAGTGCTGTGACTTCTTCCATATTCATAAACCACGCCTACATTTCTAAGTTTTTCTTTATTATACAATCGAGTAGCTAGATTGTCGAAAACTAATAAAACCTATTGCATAATTTTAATTATTCCTAATCACTTTATACTTTTAAGCACATAGTCTATCCCAACTCTGCTTTACTTCTAACAATTAGAAAAAAATAGTCATGCATAACCGAAGTTAGACATGACTATTTTAAATAAAGAACGCTTATTCTTCAGGCTCCACGACTAGGTAACGATGGGGTTCTTTGCCTTCAGAATGTGTTTGTATCCCTTGATGATGATTCAAGAAACGGTGAATCAATTTTCTTTCATGCGCAGGCATTGGTTCAAGAACGACTGGGCGTTTGGTATGTTTCACTTTATCTGCTGTTCTTTTAGCTAACTGCTCAACGGTTTTTTGACGACGATCTCTATACGCTTCAGCATCTACTTTAGCGAAAAACTTCGAATCAGCAAGTTGGTGTAACTGAATCTGAGCCAGCGTCTGTAAGCTATTCAACACTTTACCATGACGGCCAATGACTAAGCCAGCATCTTCTGTTTCTATATTGTACTGAACTTTTTTCCCTTGTCTTTGTACATGAACAGAAACATCTTCAATACCCATTTTGTTTGTAACATTTTTCAAGTACTCAGCTACTTGCTGAATACTTTCAGCATCTTTTTGTTCAATTTCCTTTTGCTGTTCTTCAGAAATTGCCGGCTTCACTTCTTCAGAATCTTCTGTAGAAGCCATTACAAGTGGTTTCTCATCTGATGATTGATTCCTAGTTTCTTCGACTTCTTCGGGACTTTCTGCAACGGGTTCTACAATTTCTTGGTCAGAGGATGGTTCTGTTCCTGTCTCACTTTCAACAAATAGAGGTTTTTCAGGAGCTGGTTTGTCCTTCGGCAAAATGTCTTCTGCAGAAAAAGAAGATTCAAATACACTTTTGATTCCACTTGTTGCTTGCTTTCTCTTAACGACAACGACCGCATCTTTTTGCCCAATTCCCAGAAACCCTTTTTTACCAGGTTCTGTTACTTCAATATCTGCTTGCTCTATCTTTAACCCCAAAGCTTTTAATCCTTTTTCGATTGCAGCTTCTGTTGTAGGTGCCTGTGCTGTATATTTATCAATCACGAATAATGCCCTCCGTTCAACGATAGGTATGTTTATTCAATCAAATCATATCAAACATTTACCTTAGATTATTTTCTTACGTTACGCCCCAATTTTTGCGCTTTCTTCATAGCTCTTCTACGTTCACGTTCAGCTTCTCGCTCTTGTTCTTCCTTCAATTCACGCTCTCGACGCGCTTTGAAAGGATTTTGTAACAGTACAGTCTGTAGTGCTGCAAATCCATTGGATGCTGCAAAGTAAAGTGCTAGAGCACTAGATAGTCTGAATGTGATCAACACAATGAATAACGGCATAATGTATGTCATAACTTTTCCGCCAGCTTGCGGTCTTCCCATGCTCATCAAGTATGAGTTTGCTAGTGTGAAGATACCGGCTAAGATTGGCAAGATCAAGTAGGGATCCGGTGCACCTAAGTTTACCCATAAGAAGTCGCCTGTTCTAAGAATCGGCGTTCTATTCACTGATTGATACAATGCGATAAAGACGGGCATTTGAATCAGTAATGGTAAGAATCCTAAATACGGATTAACGCCTGCATCTTTATAGAGTCTTTGTTGCTCTTCTCTTAATTTCTGTTGTGTTTCAGTATCCCTTGAAGAATATCTTTCTCTTAACTCTGTCATCTGTGGATTAATTTCGTTCATCTGTTGCATATTCTTCTGCTGGAAATGCGTGATTGGAATCAGCAAAGCACGAATAAATACTGTCACGAGGATAATCCCCATACCGTAACTATTATTGAATAGTCCAGATACCCAAATAATCAACTGAGCAAAATTGTAAATAACGACGCCATCCCAAAATCCTTCACTTTGAGCAGTAACATCGCTTGTACCACAAGCAGCTAAAACAAATACGACCGCAAGCATGCTGAACATCAATAGCAATCGCTTACGTTTTTTTACTATAGTAGACATCTCTTTCCTCTTTTCCAAAGTCTTGTGCGCTAGATTAATTATAAATCAAAACCAGCTTTTAGAACATCCTTATTTTAAAAATGATACACGTTCATTTACTCACTGATTATCATTTTAGCCAGCTTCAAAACATGTGATAAGCTTTTTTTCACTTCAACATAAGACATACTAGCTGCTGGATTTCTTGCGATAACGAGAAAATCTCTCTCTTGTTTCAATAAACTTTCTTGATCGAACTCTGTCAGTGCTTGTCTGATTTTCCTTTTTACGGCATTACGAGTTGGTGCGTGACCTAATTTTTTGCTGACAGAAATGCCTACTCTAAAATGAGCTTGATCTGGCTTTTCTAGTACATAGACGACAAACTGGCGATTCGCCACAGACTTTCCTTTATGGAAGACTTTTTGAAAATCGGCTTCTTTTTTTACTCGATAAGCTTTTTTCATGACCAGTCACCACCTGCCTTTACTTGATTCTTTTTTCAAAAATAGTTTATTTCATTAAGATCGCTTTTGACAACAAAAAAAGGCGACGCGCTCTTATTTTAATAAGAAGCTATCGTCGCCTATTATTTCTTATGCTGAAATGCGTTTTCTACCTTTACGACGTCTTGCTTTCAATACTCTACGTCCGTTTTTTGTACTCATACGTTTACGGAAACCGTGTACTTTTTGACGCTTACGTTTTTTAGGTTGATATGTTAATCCTTGTTGTGACATTGATCATACACCTCCTGAATCATTGCTATATCTCTGTTTACTATTTAAAGGTTACAAAATGCTATCTAAATTTTGCATCATAACATAGACAGACTATATCAGTTTAAGAAAATAGATACCATTTGTCAAGTCTTCCTTTGTAATTTAACTGTTTGCTTTTAAATTTAGACACATTTTCAAATAAAAAATATGCTGATCTCATGCACATTTTTATCCACAGGACAGTTAACAACTCTATCTTTATTTTTAGCTGTTAACAACTTTATACATGATCCACCCACATTTTCACCCTGTGTATATAAAGTTATCCACAAGTTTTTTCATAATGTTAATAACTAATTTACAGACTGGTATTAAAGTATTTAAATACGTTTACTTATCCACAATTCCTGTTAAACATTTCTGTACAACTTGAAATTCCACACAGGCTCTGTTCCCGTGTGGATAACTATTTTCAATAGGTTCTGAATTATTTATCAACAATTTCACTCAGTTGTGGAAAACTTATCTCATCCATGATAAAATAAAAAAACATTCATTGAGACGAGGAGGAACAGAATGAATAACACGCATCCCTTGTGGATACATTTACAAGATAAATTTAAACAATCTCTATCTAAAGTTAGTTTTGATACATGGATTCAAAGCGCAAACCTCGTCCGAGTTACGGATAACTCCGTTACTATAGAAGTTCCATCTACTTTGCATAAAGAATATTGGCAGAATAATCTGACTACCAGAATGGTAGAGTACCTTTATGAATATTTCGGCCGCGAAATTTCTCCACTTTTTGTAACCTCTGAAGAACAGGCTACACATGAAGAGAATGAAGAACCGCAGCGGAGAGAACCTTTTGATCAAATGAATATGGTTTCCAGTACTTTGAACAGTAAATATTCTTTTGATACTTTTGTTATCGGAAAAGGTAATCAAATGGCTCACGCAGCTGCCTTAGTTGTCGCGGAAGAACCTGGAACGATCTATAATCCACTTTTTTTCTACGGTGGAGTAGGACTCGGAAAAACGCATTTGATGCACGCGATTGGTCATCAGTATTTACAAATCAATCCAAATGCTAAAATCAAATATGTATCAAGTGAAAATTTTGCAAATGACTTCATCAATTCTATTCAAAATAGAACGCAGGAAAAATTTAGAAGACAATATAGAAATGTGGATCTTCTATTAGTAGATGATATCCAGTTTTTTGCTGACAAAGAAGGTACTCAGGAAGAATTCTTCCACACCTTTAATGCACTTTACGATGATCGTAAGCAAATCGTATTGACTAGTGACCGACTACCAAATGAAATACCAAAACTTCAAGAAAGACTGGTTTCTAGATTTGCTTGGGGACTATCCGTTGATATTACACCTCCAGATCTTGAAACAAGAATTGCGATCCTTAGAAAAAAAGCCAATGCAGAAGGACTTGAAATTCCAAATGATACATTGAGCTACATCGCCGGACAAATTGATTCAAATATTCGTGAATTAGAAGGTGCTTTGGTTAGAGTACAAGCTTATTCAGCTATCCAAAGAAATGACATTACGACGAGTCTAGCCGCAGATGCACTCAAAAGTATGGTCAAAAAAGACAAGAATCAAGATATTTCAATCGCAACAATTCAGCAAACAGTCAGTAAGTTCTATCAAATTTCACTCGTTGATTTAAAAGGCAAAAAACGTGTTCGTCAAATCGTTCTTCCAAGACAGATTGCAATGTATCTATCTAGAGAAATGACAAATAACTCTTTACCTAAAATCGGAAAAGAGTTTGGTGGTAAGGATCATACTACTGTTATTCATGCATATGAAAAAATCGAGCAAGCAATCAAGAAAGACGCTGAATTAAAACAAGAAATAGAACAGATCAAAAAGAGTCTGCAATAATTTTTTATTATACCTAGGATTTCCACCTGTGTATAACCTGATACTTTCTACACAAAGTTACCCACAGGTTATCCACAAGTGGAAAACTTTTGTCTCTAAGGGTTTTTTAGCTTTTCCACAGTATACACAGGCCCTACTACTATTACTATATTATTTATATAAATATATACAGGCAGTCTGCCAGATTTAAATCCAATTCAAAATCATGAAATAACAGCACATTATGCTATACTTACAATAAGAAAAATGCACGGAGGGATTCTATGAAATTTTCTATCAAACGAACGGCTTTTCTAAAAAAATTGAGAGACGTTCAACTTGCAGTATCTTCAAGAACAACAATTCCGATATTAACAGGAATCAAATTGGTTGCAGATTCAGAAGGTGTTAAACTGACTGGTAGTAACTCTGATATTTCAATCGAAACCATTATTTCAGTTCACGATGAAAAAGCAGAATTAAAAATTGAAGAAGAAGGTAGTATCGTTTTACAACCTGCTCGTTTCTTCAGTGACATTGTAAACAAATTGCCAGATGAAACATTTTCTATTGAGGTAATGGATCGCGTTCAAACAGCCATCACTTCAGCTTCATCTTCTTTTATTATCAATGGGCTAGATGCAGCAAATTATCCACACTTACCAGAGATCGATACGGACCAGGCGTTTACTTTACCTGTTCAGTTGTTGAAAACCATTGTTAAACAAACCGTTATTGCTGTATCTTCACATGAAAGTCGTCCGATATTAACAGGAGTGAACCTTTCTTTAAAAGAAGGCAGACTAAAAGCCGTTGCTACAGATAGTCACCGCCTAAGTCAAAGAGTCATTCCTTTAGAATCTGCTGGAGATTTCTCTTACAACATTGTAATTCCAGGAAAGAGTCTTCAAGAATTATCAAGATTACTAGATGATTCTCTTGATGAAATTACAGTTGCGATTGCAGAAAACCAAATTTTATTCAAAACAGAAGATACACATTTCTATTCAAGACTTCTAGAAGGGAACTATCCGGATACAGATCGCCTGATTCCTGATGCTTCTTCTACACAGATCACACTAGACGCACAAGTTCTTTTAGGTGCTGTAGAACGTGCTTCACTTTTATCACACGAAGGTAAAAATAATGTGGTTAAATTATCAGTGAAGCAAAATGAATTGGAAATAACCGGAAACTCTCCAGAAGTTGGAAGAGTGAATGAAGATGTGTCCTTTAAACAGATCGAAGGAGAAGAAATGGAAATCTCATTCAATCCGGATTATCTGAAAGCCGCGTTGAATACATTTGGTGCTGTTGAAATCACGATAAAACTCATTTCAACTTTGAGACCCTTTGTATTGGTTCCAAGTGATGACAATAGAGAATTTATCCAGTTAATTACACCGATTCGTACATCTTAAAATCCTAAACAGAAATCCTACTGAGTTGATCAGGTCTATATGGACCGAACTCAGTAGGATTTTTTTGTCTAACAGATTTTTTTAAGACGAAAACAGATAAAAATACACAAATTTACATTCTGAGCGTATTTTGAGTAAAAATATCATTTTTCTTTTTATCTATCAAAAATCTATCAGAGGCCATTATTTTCCGTCAAAATTTGTATTGACCTCTTTTTTGGGGTATAATAGAGAAAGAATAGTATGAAAAAAATCGTAGAGTTTCATGACGTATTTTTTACTTTAAGGAGCCGATAAAAGGTGCATACCCCAATTCAAATAGAAGAAGTGTATATTACATTAGGCCAATTTCTGAAACACGCAAATGTGATTTCAAGTGGAGGAATGGCTAAGCCGTTTCTAGAGCAGTTTGAAGTCTTTGTTGATGGAGAACTTGAAAACAGACGAGGAAAGAAACTTTATGACGGTACAGTAGTAGATATTCCAGAAGTAGGTAGTTTTGTAGTTGAATCTTTAAAACATGAGGACGCCTGATGTATTTAAAAGACCTCCAACTAAGAGGTTACCGCAACTACGATAAAGCCGAAGCTGTATTTTCTCAGAATATCAATGTGTTTCTGGGAGAAAATGCTCAGGGCAAAACGAATATGATGGAAAGTATCTATGTACTCGCGATGGCTAGAAGCCACCGTACAGCGAACGACAGAGAATTGATTGGCTGGGATCAGGAATTTGCAAAAGTAACGGGCCGAATCGAAAAATCTCAAGGTGACTTTCCACTGGAAATTATTCTCTCCAAAAAAGGAAAGAAAGCAAAACTAAATCATCTAGAACAAAAAAAGCTCAGTGCCTACATTGGTCACCTGAACGTTATTTTGTTTGCGCCAGAAGACTTGTCTCTTGTCAAAGGATCTCCTTCGGTTAGGAGAAAGTTTCTGGATATGGAGATGGGACAGATGAGCCCGATTTATCTTCACCATCTTGTTGAATATCAAAAGATGCTCAAGCAGCGTAACCAGTATCTGAAACAAGCGAGATTCAAAAATAAAGTGGATCAGACTTATTTAGATGTCTTAACAGATCAGCTAGCTGCAGAAGGCGCAGAAGTCCTTATAGAGCGATTCAAATTTACCAAACGCCTACAGGAGTGGGCTGAACCGATACACAAATCTATTTCTCAGGAAAAAGAACAGTTACGTATCGAATACGCGTCCTCTATACCGGTTAATTCTGAACAAGATAAAAACCAATTGATGCAAGACTTGTTAGAACAATTCAGCAAGAATCAGCAGAGAGAGCTAGATCAAGGAACCACAGTAAGTGGCCCCCACAGAGATGACCTCCGTTTTTACATCAACGACAAAAATGTCCAGACTTATGGATCTCAAGGACAGCAGCGAACGACTGCACTTAGCGTAAAACTTGCAGAAATTGAATTAATGTTCGAAATGACGGGAGAATATCCCGTCTTATTACTTGATGACGTATTAAGTGAGCTCGACGATGATAGACAAACGCACTTGCTTAAATCGATTCAAGATAAGGTTCAGACATTTTTGACAACGACGAGTTTGGACGGAGTAAAAAAAGAATTATTGAATGACCCGCGGATTTTTAATGTATCAGATGGGCAGATTAAAATGGAGAGTGAATAAACTTGGCAGATGAACAATTGACTCCAAAAGAAGTCGTAGAAATACGCGAAGAATATGATGCAAGTCAGATTCAAGTACTGGAAGGTCTAGAAGCCGTTAGAAAAAGACCCGGAATGTATATCGGATCGACAGGCGAAGCAGGACTACACCACCTAGTATGGGAAATTGTAGATAACTCAATAGATGAGGCTATGGCAGGTCACGCTGATAAGATTGAGATTGTCATTGAACCCGACAACATCGTAACCGTTACAGATGATGGACGAGGAATCCCAATCGATATCCAACAAAAAACAGGTCGTCCAGCAGTAGAAACAGTTTTTACAATCTTGCACGCTGGTGGTAAATTCGGCGGTGGCGGATATAAGGTATCTGGAGGCCTACACGGTGTAGGCTCGTCTGTAGTAAATGCTTTGTCAGAGTACCTTGAAGTGAACGTCCATAAAAATGGAAAAGTATACAATCAGCGCTATGAACGTGGTGCAGTGATGTACGACCTTAAAGAAATGGGTACAACGGACAAACGTGGAACAGAAGTTGTCTTCAAAGCAGATGCAGAGATTTTCAAAGAGACGACCGTTTATGATTTCCACAAATTATCTACTCGTGTAAGAGAATTGGCTTTCTTGAACAAAGGTCTGAGGATCTCTATTGAAGACCGAAGAGAAGAAAAGCCAGTTCGTTTGGATTACCAATATGATGGTGGGATCCAAAGTTACGTTAGCTACTTGAATCAAGCAAAAACGAACTTGTATGAAGAACCTATTTTCCTTGAAGGAGAACAAGAAGGTATTGTTGTAGAAGTAGCCTTACAACATACAGATGGCTTCCATATGAATATTATGAGTTTCGCAAATAATATCCATACCTATGAAGGTGGGATGCATGAGTCAGGATTCAAAACCGCTTTAACGCGAATCATCAACGATTATGCTCGTAGAAACAAGATTTTAAAAGAAAATGATGATAATCTGACAGGTGAAGATGTCCGAGAGGGCTTGACTGTCGTACTCAGTATCAAACATCCAGATCCACAGTTTGAAGGACAGACAAAAACAAAACTAGGGAACTCAGAAGTGCGTACAATTACGGACCGACTATTCAGTGAGCATTTTGATCGCTTTTTAATGGAAAATCCGACTGTCGGTAGACAAATTATTGAAAAAGCTTTGTTGGCAGCACGTGCGCGCTTGGCAGCTAAACGTGCCAGAGAAGTTACACGTAAGAAAAATGGTCTGGAAATCAGTAATCTTCCAGGAAAACTGGCTGACTGTTCTTCTAAAGATCCTGAAAAATCTGAAATTTTTATTGTTGAGGGAGACTCCGCTGGAGGTTCCGCAAAACAAGGAAGATCAAGACTATTTCAGGCGATTTTACCCATCAGGGGTAAGATTTTGAACGTAGAAAAAGCTTCTATTGACCGTATTTTGGCCAATGAAGAAATCCGTTCGTTGTTTACAGCGATGGGTACAGGATTTGGCGAAGAATTTGAAATCGATAAAACAAGATATCATAAATTGATTATCATGACAGATGCCGATGTAGATGGTGCACATATTCGTACACTACTATTGACACTGATTTTCAGATATATGAGACCCGTTATTGAAGCAGGTTTTGTCTATATTGCTCAGCCACCTTTGTATCAAGTTAAACAAGGTAAAAAGGAAGTTTACTTGGATACAGATAAACAGCTAGAAGAGTACTTGAAAGAAATTCCACCAACACCAAAACCAGATATTCAGCGTTATAAAGGTCTAGGCGAGATGGATGCGGAACAACTTTGGGATACAACAATGAATCCAGAAAATCGTCGCTTACTTCAAGTCACTGTTGAAGATGCCATTGAAGCAGATATGGTATTTGATATGTTGATGGGTGAAAAAGTTGAACCGCGTCGTCTCTTTATCGAAGATAACGCTCAATATGTTCAAAATATCGATATTTAAAGTTTGGATCACTAAATAATCTATCAAAACAACTATACCGTGTGCAGAATTTTCTGTCTTGATGTTGACACACGGTATTTAAGTTGTAAAAAGCTCGATGAAAACAAGGAGGAACAAATACTTGGCTGAAAATAGAGAAGCACGCATGGAATCGATCAATCTTGCTAGTGAAATGAAAAATTCATTTTTAGACTATGCAATGAGTGTAATTGTTTCCCGTGCTCTACCTGATGTTCGAGATGGTCTGAAACCTGTTCATCGCCGTATCCTTTACGGAATGAATGAACTAGGCATGACACCCGACAAAGCTTACAAAAAATCTGCTCGTATCGTTGGAGACGTAATGGGTAAGTATCACCCCCACGGTGACTCTGCTATTTATGAATCTATGGTGCGTATGGCACAAGACTTCAGTTATCGTAACCCTTTAGTTGATGGACACGGAAACTTTGGTTCAATAGACGGCGATAGTGCAGCAGCAATGCGTTATACAGAAGCAAAAATGAGCAAAATCGCTATGGAAATGCTTAGAGATATCAATAAAGATACGATTGACTATCACGATAACTATGATGGTTCTGAAAGAGAACCAGATGTCTTGCCTGCAAGATTCCCGAATCTACTGGTAAACGGTGCTTCTGGGATTGCGGTAGGAATGGCTACAAATATTCCCCCACATAATCTTAGAGAAGTGATTGCTGCTTGTCGTATGTTGATGGACAACAGTGAAGCGACAGTGGCTGAATTGATGGAAGTGTTGCCTGGACCGGATTTCCCGACAGGTGCGATGGTATTAGGTAAGTCTGGTATTCGAAAAGCCTATGAAACTGGTCGTGGATCAATCAAGGTTCGTGCAAAAGCACATATTGACGTACTTAAAAATGGTCGTGAACGTATTATCGTTGATGAACTACCTTATTTAGTCAATAAAGCAAAGCTGGTAGAACGTATAGCTGAATTAGCTCGAGATAAGCGCATTGAGGGTATTACAGACTTAACAGATGAATCAGATAGAGATGGTATGCGCGTAGTTATAGAAGTCCGTAGAGACGTCTCAGCGAGCGTTATATTGAACAACTTGTATAAATTGACACCGATGCAAACATCCTTTGGATTCAATATGTTAGCGATCGTAAATGGAATCCCTAAAACGCTCGGACTAGTAGAGATACTAACAGAGTATTTAAAACACCAAAGAATCGTTATCCGTAGAAGAACAGAATACGATAAGCGCAAAGCAGAAGCGCGCGCGCATATTCTAGAAGGTCTACGTATTGCACTGGATCATATCGATGAAATTATTTCAATCATTAGAGGTTCTCAAACTGGTCAGATTGCTAAAGAGACTTTGATGGAAAGATTCGACCTTTCTGAACGTCAATCACAAGCAATACTTGATATGCGTATGGTTCGTTTAACAGGACTAGAAAGAGAGAAAATCGAAGGCGAATATCAAGAACTGATTTCTACAATTGATGATTTAACAGACATTCTGGCTCGTCCAGAACGTGTAAATGAGATCATCGAAGTAGAGCTGGAAGAAATTGCTGAAAGACATGGCGATGATCGCCGCACAGAACTTCTAGTTGGTGAATTATTGAGTCTCGAAGATGAAGATTTGATTGAAGAAGAAGAGATTGCGATTACCTTATCTCACAATGGATACATGAAACGCATGGCCATTTCAGAATTTAAAGCTCAAAACCGAGGCGGTAGAGGCGTGAAAGGTATGGGGACGAATACAGATGACTTTGTTGAGACCTTATTAACCTGTTCGACGCATGATTTACTCTTATTCTTTACAAATACTGGTAAAGTATACAAAGCTAAAGGATATGAAATTCCAGAATATGGCCGTACAGCCAAAGGTATTCCGGCAATTAACTTCCTGGGTATAGATAATAGTGAGAAAATCCAGGCCATTATCAATATGCGTGGAGAAGCGAAAGAAAATGAACACTTATTCTTTACAACTCGTAAAGGGACTGTCAAACGTACAGCTTTAAGTGAGTTTATGAATATTCGTACAAGCGGATTAAGAGCAATCGTCTTAAGAGAAGAAGATGAATTGATCGATGTTTCCATGACTAACGGAGATCAAAACATCATTATCGGTACACGAGACGGCTACGCTGTCAGCTTCCATGAAACCAAAGTAAGAAGTATGGGTAGAGCTGCTGCAGGTGTTCGAGGAATTAACTTAAGAGAAGAAGATGATGTAGTCGGGATGGATCTTTTAAACGAAGATTCAGAGGTGTTGATCATTACAGAAAATGGATACGGTAAGAGAACGGCTGCCAGCGAGTATGCTATCCGTGGTCGAGGCGGTAAAGGTGTTAAAACAGCCAACGTTACTGAGAAGAACGGTCCTCTAATCGGACTTAAAACAGTAGATGGGCATGAAGATATCATGTTGATTACAAACGGGGGAGTCGTTATTCGATTCCACGCTACAAATATCTCTCAGACAGGTCGAGCAACTCAAGGTGTTCGATTGATGCGTCTGGAAGAAGGCAATAAAGTATCCACTCTCGCTAAAGTAGAACCTCAAGAAGAGGAAGAACTCGAAGTAAGCGAAGTGGAAGATCCGACAGTAGAAATACTAGAAGATAATCTTGAAATAGAAACAGAAGAACATACTGAAGAATAGTATGATTTCTGAAAATTAAATAATCGTCATTCTATTCGGTTTGATCAAGCTGAATAGAATGACGGTTTTTTTATTTAAAATCATACAAATTACTAAAATAATGTTGCTTAAGACATCCCGTTATGCTATAATTGTTCGGAGTGAGTACTCTTTAGAGAATACTCTCCTTGCTCTTTCAAATGAGAGGGCCAAAGTCCATAAGGAGGTGACAGTCAACGATGAGTCAATCAGCGAAATATGAAATTTTATATATTATCCGTCCAAATATCGAAGAAGATAACAAAAAAGCGTTAGTAGAACGTTTCGAAACAATCTTAAAAGATAATGGTGCTGAAGTTACTGAATCAAAAGACTGGGCGAAACGTCGTTTTGCATATGAGATCAAAGGATACCGAGAAGGTACTTACCGCTTGGTAAATATTGTATCTGAAGATGCAGCAGCAATTAACGAATTCGAACGTCTAGCTCGTATTAACGAAGATATTCTTCGTCATATGATCGTACGTTTGGAAGACTAATATGTTTCACGTGAAACATATTGATGTTGCAAAGTAATGATGTAGAAAGGAGCCCAACCAATGATTAATAATGTCGTACTAGTTGGAAGATTAACTCGTGACGCTGAATTACGTTATACAGGTAGTGGTACAGCTGTAGCTTCTTTTTCTATAGCGGTTGAACGTACTTTTACAAACGCTCAAGGAGAAAGAGAAACAGATTTCATTAACTGTGTAGCTTGGAGAAAAACTGCAGAAATTATTTCTAATTTCACACGTAAAGGTTCTCTGGTCGGTGTAACGGGACGTATTCAAACACGTAATTACACAAACAATGAAGGTCGTAAAGTATATATTACCGAAGTTGTCTGTGAAAATTTCCAAATGTTGGAACCTAAGTCTGTAACAGATAAACGTAGTCAAAATGACAACGATTCTTCTGGATCAGGTTCAAGTTACTCTAACAATAATGCAAATTATTCAAATCAGAACAATTATTCTCAACAGAATAATAGTCAAGCTCCTGGAAATAATCAGAACAAAAACAATTTTGCAAACTTCGATGAGGATCCATTTGAAAAAAATGACGATCCAATTGATATTTCAGATGACGATTTACCGTTTTGATTCATAACTAAAGAAGGAGGAGTATAAAATGGCAGGACGCAGAGGCGGCAAGAAGCGCCGGAAAGTTGATTTCTTTGCAGCAAACCATATCGAATATATTGATTATAAAGATACTGATTTGTTGAAACGTTTCATTTCTGAACGCGGTAAAATTTTACCACGTCGTGTAACTGGAACTTATGCAAAGAACCAACGTAAATTAACTAAAGCAATCAAACGTTCACGTATCATGGGATTACTTCCATTCGTAACTGAAGATTAAATAGATATATAAAATCGTAGCAGATTATCTGTTGCGATTTTTTTATTTCAATGTTTCACGTGAAACATTCAGATATTGACCTTTTCTGTCAGTCTAGAATATAAAGGCAAAAAATGTTAAGATATAGTAGTCTAAATATTGAAACAGAGGAGACAATATGAAACGAGTCAATGAAGAAGAATCTATTCCAAGGTTTCTAGATCGACCATTTATGCGAATGATGATTCTATTTGCTACTTTAGCTATTGTAGTATTAACGATACTTAGTTTTATTGCTAATGTGTGGATAGGCATGCTCATGCTTTTAATCGCAATTACGATCTTTTTGGTAGCTTGGAGATTCGGAAAAGAATATGTAGAAGAATTGAATTCTTATATATTAAATTTATCCTATAGAATTAAGCGTGGAGAACAAGAAGCCTTAATTAAGATGCCCATTGGAATCATACTAATCAATCAGAATGAAGAAATTGATTGGGTTAATCCTTACATGCAAACTCAGTTATTTAGTGAAGAAAGTGTACTGGGTAAACATATTAGTGAAGTCAATGAAGACATCTATAAACAAATTCAGAACTCAGACGAAACAAAGACTGAGTTACTTGAATGGAACAATAAAAGATTCCAGATGATTGTACAGGAAGATATCCATGCAATTTATTTGATGGATATTACGGAATATGCTGAAGTGAAAGTGAAATATGAAGAAGCAAGACCTGTTGTAGGTTGGCTTTTTCTTGATAATTACGATGAAGTTGTTCAAGGACTTGATGACCGTGGAGTATCAGGATTTAATAGTTTGCTGACTACCTACTTATCGAATTGGGGTAAGCAACACAGTATCTTTTATAAAAAAACTTCTGAAGATAAATACTTCCTTTTACTAAACAGAAGTGAGTTAGAAAGAATTGAAAATGAAAAATTCAATATCATAGACAATATTAGAGATAGAACATCAAAAAGAAATTTACCGCTTACAATTAGTATAGGTATTGCTTACGGAGATGACGACTTTGATAAACTCGCTGAATTGGCACAAAGCAATCTAGACTTAGCCCTAGGTAGAGGTGGAGATCAAGCTATCGTTAAAGAAGTTGATCAAGAGCCTAGATACTATGGTGGTAAAACGAACCCGATGGAAAAACGTACAAGAGTGCGTTCCAGAATGATTAGTCAAGCTATGCAAGAATTGATCAAAGGGAGCGATCAAGTGTTCGTAATGGGTCATAAGAACCCGGATATGGATGCTATCGGATCTTCTTTAGGTATAGCTCGTATTTCCATGATGCTTAAAAAGAAATGTTGGGTTGTTATTGATCAGGATGACTTAAGTAATGACGTAGGCAAACTGATGAATGAAATTGAGAAACAAAATCAAGTGAATCAAAATATCATTTCTCCTGCCGAAGCTCAAAATATCATTACAGAAAATGATTTAGTTGTTTTAGTGGATCATCATAAACCGTTGCTATCCATTGCGCCAAACTTGCTTAAGAAAACGAAGAAAAATATCGTCATCGATCATCATAGACGTGGAGAAGAGTTTACCGAAAATCCATTACTTGTCTATATTGAACCATACGCTTCTTCAACAGCCGAACTGATTACAGAGTTGTTCGAATACGTATCGTCGGATGGTGAACCAATCAACCGTATTGAAGCGACAGCTATGCTAGGTGGTATTATTGTAGACACTAATAACTTTAGCTTACGTACCGGTTCAAGGACGTTTGATGCTGCCAGCTATTTGCAGTCAGTTGGAGCAAATTCTACAATGATTCAAAGATTATTGAAAGAAGATCCAGAAACTTATCTGAGACGTAGTAAGTTAATTGAAACAATTGAGTTTGTTCATGAAGGTGTCGCGGTTGCACATGGCAAAGATCAACAGATTTATCCGCCCGTTACATCAGCACAAACTGCGGATACGATGTTGAGTATGTCAGGTGTTGAAGCAGCCTTTGTTATTACGAAACGTTCAGATGATATGGTTGGGATCAGTGCAAGAAGTCTAGGTAAGATCAATGTACAGATCATTATGGAAAGAATGGGCGGAGGCGGACACTTGTCCAATGCAGCTACTCAAATAGATGGAAAGTCTGTACAAGAAGTTAGAGAAGAATTAATAACACAAATTAAAACAGCGTTTGACTAATTTAAATAAGAGGAGCGTTTAACTATGGAAGTAGTTTTATTGAAAGATGTCAAAGGTACAGGAAAAAAAGGCGAAATCAAAAATGTATCAGACGGATACGCTAATAACTTTTTATTGAAAAAAGGATTGGCAAAAGAAGCTACAAATTCAGCAGTAAAAGAATTATCTGCTAAGAAAAACGCTATGAAGCGTGAAGAAAATGAAATTTTAGAAGCTGCTAAACAAGATAAGAAAAAAATAGAAGAAAATGCAATCGAACTTCATGAAAAAGCGGCAGAAGATGGTCGACTATTTGGATCTGTCACAACTAAACAGATTGCTAAAGAGTTGGAAAAACAACTAGGTATTAAAGTTGATAAACGTAAACTAAATCAACCAATGCCAATGAGAGCGGTAGGGTCTCAAAACGTAGAAGTGAAATTGCACAAAGAGGTTACTGCAGAATTAACGGTTCGTGTAACAGCAATAGACTAATCAGCAAAAGGGAGAGGCTTTAGAAGCTTCTCCCTTTTCTCTGCTATTAAAGAGAAAATAAGATAGTAAACAATTGTTCCCTTATATACTTTTAGAATGAGATATTGTACAATTAATAATGAATTTGTGACCTATAAGGTGCGAAAGGAAGAATATACATTGGCTATGGAACCATTAGGCGATCGTCTACCACCACAAAATATTGAAGCCGAGCAATCTGTTCTGGGCTCTATTTTATTAAATCCAGAAGCATTGATTCCGGCGATGGAATACATTGAATCGACAGATTTCTATCGTCGTGGGCACCAACTGATTTTTCAGACGATGATTGATTTAAGTGAGCGGAACGAAGCAATAGATGTTGTAACGATTGCGGATATGCTGGAATCAAGAAATCAGCTTGAAGATATTGGTGGGACACCTTATTTGGCTGATATAGCCACTACAGTGCCCACAGCTGCAAACGTGGAGTATTACTCCAAAATTGTTGAAGAGCGTTCTATATTGCGCCGTTTGATCCAGACAGCGACAGAAATTGCTTCAAGAGGATATGACGAAGCAAGTGATCTTCCCAACCTTCTAGATGATGCTGAAAGACAGATACTTGAAGTGTCCGAAAAAAGAAGTCGTAGTGGATTTGTCAATATCGAGACCGTTTTAAGAGAAACCATCAATAATATTGATGAACTATTTCAAAATGATGAAGAAATCACAGGAATTTCTACCGGGTATAAAGCATTAGACCAAATGACTGCTGGATTACATGAAGATGAGCTGATTATACTAGCAGCGAGACCGGGTGTGGGAAAAACAGCATTTGCGTTAAATGTAGCTCAAAATATTGGAACGAAAACAGATGAAACGGTTGCGATTTTTAGTTTAGAGATGGGTGCTGAACAGTTAGTGAACCGTATGCTTTGTGCGGAAGGTACTATAAATGCTTCGAATTTAAGGACTGGGAAGCTGACTGAAGAAGAGTTTACTAAATTATTTGTTGCAATGGGTAGTCTTTCTAAAGCAAATATTTATATTGATGATACACCAGGAATTCGTACAGCAGAAATTAGAGCAAAATGCCGTCGCTTGAAGCAAGAGCGAGGTAGTTTGGGATTGATCGTCATTGATTATCTTCAACTAATTGAAGGTTCGGGTAAAGAAAGTCGCCAGCAAGAAGTATCGGATATCTCTAGACAGTTAAAGAAATTAGCTAAAGAGTTATCGGTTCCTGTTGTCGCCTTGTCACAGCTTTCTCGTAGTGTAGAGCAAAGACAAGACAAACGACCAATTTTGAGTGACTTGAGAGAATCAGGATCGATTGAGCAAGATGCCGATATCGTTGCCTTCCTATATCGAGAAGATTACTACCGTAATGAAGATGAGGAAGATGAAGACGAATCAGCTGAAGATAATGTAGTCGAAATTATCTTGGAAAAAAACCGTTCTGGAGCACGTGGGACGGCAAAACTCCTATTTATCAAAGAGTACAATAAATTTTCTTCATTGACTTATTATCCAGAAGATCAGATACCGAATTATTAAAGATAAAAAACCGTAATAATCTATGTTGAAATAACTCAACAAAGACTATTACGGTCTTTTTAAATACAATGGAGTAACCCTTTTCATAAAAATAATTGATTGGTATACTTAACCAAAAGAAGTTTAAGGGGAGTTGAGACAAAGGTGATGAATCAGCACAACAAAGAGGAATTAGAAATAAGGGTTAATTTGGATTTTCCTTTACGTAAAAATGGGGATAAAACTCAATTACTGTATGACCTGTCCATATGGATATCTAATCAAATTAAAGAAGAAATAGACCCCAAAACTATTTTGAACGGAATATTGGAAAGAGAAACTCTAGGGACAACTGGTTTTGGTGATGGTTTTGCAATCCCTCATGGAAAGATCAAAGATTTAAAGCAACCGGTACTGGTCATTGTTGCTTTAGAAGAACCAATCGAATGGGATGCTCTAGATGATCAGAAAGTGGAGCAACTATTTGTCATACTGGTTCCTGAAAAAGATACTGATAATACACATTTGGGGCTATTATCAACGCTTGCATATCATTTGATGGATGGGGAAACTAAAAGACAGATAAAGAGTATACAAAGTGAATCTGAATTGATCAAATATGTAAGAGATATTTTTAAAGAAGGAAGATAAAGGAGGAGAATGACATGAGAATTATCGCAATCACAGCCTGTGCTACTGGCGTTGCACATACATTTATGGCAAAAAAAGCGCTGGAGAATGCTGCTGACAGAAGCGGACATCAAATAAAAGTAGAAACGCAAGGTGCGACAGGAATAGAAAACGAATTGATACAAAAAGATATTGACCAGGCAGATATTCTGATTTTAGCAATAGAAGTGGGTATTGCTAAAAAAGAGCGATTCAACAAAATTAAAAAAGTGGAAATACCTATCAGTACTGCAATTAAAAACGCAGACGGATTACTTAAGAAAATTGAAGAAAAACTAAACTCTTAAATAGGGCGGAGGAGAAATCATGCGTAAACTTCAACAAGCTTTAATGACTGGGGTATCTTATATGCTGCCATTTATTGTATTTGCCGGAATGACCATTGCAGTAACCCAAATGTATAGTCAATACATATCGCCAGATGTGTCAGCAGTTAACACATTAAACGGATTTGCATGGATCATAATGGATATGATTCCAGCAATCTTTGGGGCATACATGGCTTATGCAATTGGAGATAAAGCAGCTATTGCCCCAGGCTTTATTGGTGGTTATATTGCGGCACATCCTACAGTTGAAAATACATCCGCTAGCGGATTTTTAGGTGCAATCATTGCAGGTTTTGTAGCCGGATACGTTGTATTATATTTTAGAAAGCTACCTTTTCCAGAATTTTTAGAATCAATCAAGAAGACGCTATTTATTCCAGTGCTTACAGGGTGGCTACTTTATCTATTAATGACGTATCCAGTAGCAATGACTATAGGTGTATTGAACGATGTAATGATTGAAAGCTTGATCAGTCTTTCAGAATCAGCGCAATACGCTTTTCTATTAGGAGCTATTTTAAGTGCAATGTGTGCATTTGATATGGGTGGACCACTGAATAAAATTGCTATCACGTTTGTCTTTGCATTGTGGAATGAACCAAGTGGAATTGGGTTCAGAGTAAATGCAGCAGTCTTTCCAGGAATAATGGTTCCTGCACTTTCAGTAGGGATTGCTTCTCTTATTGCAAAATCTAAGTTCAGCCAAGAAGAAATTGACTTAGCTCCAGCTTCAATCTTATCAGGACTAGTGGGGATAACGGAGGCGGCTTTACCATACGCATTTCAAGATCCCTTTAGGGTTATTATTCCTAATATGATTGGTGCAGCCATTGGTGGAGCTATTGTAATGGCTACTGGCGTTTCAACAACAGGCGTTTCAGGCGTTTTCGGTTTGCCGATGGCCAGTCAATTATTAATGTTTATTACCGCTATTTTAGTAGGGGTAGTATGTTCTGTAGTACTCCAAATATTGGTTAGAAAACCGAGAGTTCATGATACTTCAGTAGCGGAAAAAGAAGATGACTTAAATTTTGAGATTACTCTATAAAGAAAAAAGGCATTAATCTAGAAGACGAATCCTAAATAAAGTGTTAAACTACATCAGATATATGGTAGAATAGAAGTGTTATTAAAGATAACACTTGATGCAAAAATAGATTAGGGGGACACCTCCATTTAAAGATAGATAACAAGGGTAAAGCGAATAGGACCATTCTATTCTTATATCAGTGTATTGTTTGTCTGGGTAATGGAGTACTGTCTCCTTTTATAATTTCAAGCATTAAATATTTTTAGATGAGGTGGACAAATGTCGTCGGTCGTAGTTGTTGGAACACAATGGGGAGACGAAGGTAAAGGTAAAATTACCGATTTTTTAAGTGAAAACGCAGAAGTTATTGCGCGTTATCAAGGAGGAGACAATGCAGGTCACACAATCATTTTTGATGGTGTAACATACAAACTACATTTAATTCCTTCAGGTATTTTCGCAAGTGATAAAATCAGCGTAATCGGTAATGGTGTAGTCATTAACCCTAAATCTTTGGTCAATGAATTACAATACTTGCATGACAGAAATATCACTACAGATAATCTGCGTATTTCAGATCGTGCACACGTTATCTTACCGTACCATATTAAAATGGATCAGTTGCAAGAAGATTCTAAAGGAGACCAAAAGATTGGTACGACCATTCGTGGTATCGGACCAGCTTATATGGATAAAGCTTCTCGTATCGGAATCAGAATCGCAGATCTATTAGATAAAGACATTTTCGAAGAGCGGTTGAGAAGTGTACTAGAAGAAAAAAACCGTTACTTTACTCAAATTTATAACTCTGAACCAATTGAATTTGACGAAATTTTTGAACCTTACTATGAGTTCGGACAGCAATTCAAACAATACGTCTGTGATACTTCCGTTGTATTGAATGATGCGTTGGATGCTGGTAAACGTGTATTATTTGAAGGTGCACAAGGCGTGATGCTGGATATTGATCAAGGAACCTATCCTTTTGTAACGTCTTCTAATCCTGTTGCCGGTGGTGTAACAATCGGAAGTGGTGTTGGCCCTTCTAAAATCGATAAAGTCGTTGGTGTATGTAAAGCTTACACATCACGAGTTGGAGATGGACCTTTCCCGACAGAATTAAACAACGAAACAGGACAGTTTATACGTGATGCCGGTAAAGAATACGGAACAACAACTGGGCGTCCTCGTCGTATTGGTTGGTTTGATAGTGTCGTTATGCGTCATGCCAAGAGAGTTTCTGGTATTACGAACCTTTCTTTGAACTCTATTGATGTGTTGTCAGGTTTAGATACTTTGAAGATCTGTACAGCTTATGAGCGCAATGGTGAACACATTCTTCATTATCCCGCTAGTTTAAAAGAATTGGCTGAATGTAAACCAATCTATGAAGAGCTTCCAGGTTGGAGCGAAGATATTACAGCATGTAGAACACTAGAAGAATTGCCAGAAAACGCGCGTAACTATATTCGTCGTGTATCTGAGCTTACAGGTGTTCATATCTCAACATTCTCAGTTGGACCAGATCGTGACCAGACAAACGTACTAGAAAACGTATGGTCACCAGTATCTTAAAATAAATGCCATTAAAAAAGCATCCCGCTACCTAGCGTCAGTCTTTACAGACTGAAACAGAGTAGATCGGGATGCTTTTTACTTATTTAAGTTGATTCGTATAATCTAAGTGCTCAAAAGTATGAGGTTCTCCGATAGCAACGAGTAAACTTTTTGGTGAGATTTTTTCGTCGGGTGAAATATTTACTTGCAGTTTTTCACCTTCAGCATTTTTCATTCCAATAACATTGATACCGTATTTGTTCCGTAAGTCTAATTGTACAAGGGACTTGCCGACCCATTCTTTTGGCGTCAGGAATTCAATGATTGCATTATCTTCATCCAATTCGATGACATCGAGTATTTTGTTTCTCATAAGATTACGCGCAACACGGTCGCCCATTTCTTTTTCTGGACGAATAATTTCATGCGCACCGACTTCTAGAAGGATTTCTTTGTGTACTTTATTTTTTGCTTTTGCAATAATTTGTTTGATGCCTAGCTTTTTGCAGTTGAGTACAGCTAGTACACTGGCTTCCAAGTTAGATCCTGTACCAATAACCACAGTATCACATTTTTCAAATCCGATACTTTTCAATAGATCCAGATCAGTAATGTCTCCTTGAACGCCTTGGACAACGTATTCTTCTACACGGTTTACATCCATCAAATCTTTATCAACGGCAATTACATCAAAATAATGTTCGCCTAATTCTTTCGCAATAGTCGATCCAAATACTCCAAGACCTAATACACCAATTATCTTATTCAATTTGTTCTCTCCTATCTTACCCTATAATGATGTTTCCAGACGCATATACTTTTGGTTTCTGCTTGCGTTCAAATTGGCCAAGTGCTGTGAAGATTGTGATGGGGCCTAGACGACCAATAAACATCATAAACATAATTACCGTTTGACTTCCACGAGATAAATCAGGTGTCAAATCAGCAGATAAACCAACCGTTCCTAAAGCAGAAACAGCTTCGAAAAATAAATATTGAAGAGGAACTGTCTCATCGAAAATCGACATCAAAGACATTCCGACAAAATTCAAAATCACGAACATAACGACAATCACAAGAGCTCTTTTTACAATCTCATTATCAAGTGTTCTTTTCTGATAATGCACATGTTGCTGACCGGTTACCTCAGCCCAGATCAACTTGACGACAAGGGCAACTGTGGAAGTTTTCGCACCCCCGGCTGTACCACCTGGGGACCCACCAATGAACATAAAGACGGTCATAAAAATAATTGTAAACAGATGTAGATTCGTATAGCCTACAGTTGCAAAGCCAGCTGTACGCAATGTGACGGCTTGAAAGAAGGTGGCCTGAATTTTACCAGAGAGACTAAGGCTACCAAGCGTAGTAGGATTATGCCACTCTGAAAGCATGAACAGTACCATTGCTGCACCAATTAAAAATAGTGTCCAGTTCAGAACTAGTCGAGTATGCAGTTTTAGTCTTCTGTAACGACCTCTTAAATCAATCCAGCTTCTAACAGCGATAAAACTCTTGAAATTTTGAGCGAGATCAAACCAGATGGAAAATCCAATTCCTCCGACAATAATGAGTAGTGGAATTACAATGTTCACAATGGGAACATCTACAAAGCCTTGTAAGCTGTTTGTGCCAAGGTTGTCGAATCCTGCATTATTGAAAGCTGAAATAGAGAGAAAAATGGACGTAAATAATCCTCTGGCCCATCCAAACAAGGGTACGAAATGGAAGGTGAGTAGAAAAGCACCGATTCCTTCTATGAGGAAAGTGTATTTCACTACAGATAAAAGGAAATTTCTGAAATTAATCATGCTTCCACTATTTAAGGCTTGCCTTAAGGTTACTTCGTCTTTCATACTGACACGACGTCCTAACTGCATCACGATTGTTGCAACTAACGTGATGAGACCGAGCCCTCCGAGCTTGATCAGGACTAAACCGACGATTTGTCCGAAAATATTATACGTATGCGCCAGAGGCTCAGTGAAAAGGCCCGTCACACAAACCATGGAAACGGCAGTAAACAAGTGATCAAAGTAAGTCGCTTGAGACCCGATTTGCTGACTAAAAGGCATAGATAATAAAATTGATCCCACAAGAATAACAAACGCAAAACTTAGAACAATTTTAAAAGGGATGGGTAAATTTGAAAAGCGATTCAACAATCGTCTCATACAATCATTTTTCCTTTCTGGTACTAAAAATCAATATCTAGATTGTATCTCTAGAATCGTTAAAATACAAGGAGATTCCAGTAAAAACTAGCCTACTTGTGAATAGAGAAGTGCTATTTTGTCACCGAGAAATCTTAACAGAGTAAAAAGGGCTTAAATAAGCCTGTCGCGTAGGGCTTGCGAGACGTTCCAGTTGTTTCTTTTTAAAGATAAAGATAAAATTATAATGTTAGGGTGTTTACTTTATAACACTGATTGTAGGAGGAGAGAACATGGAATATAACGGGACTATGATGCAATATTTTGAATGGGATCTGCCGAATGATGGTACACACTGGAAAAAACTGAAAGACGAAGCAGCTCATTTGAGAAATATCGGCATTACAGCAGTATGGATTCCACCTTGTTTCAAAGCACTGAGTCAAGAAGATGTAGGATACGGTATCTATGATCTCTATGACCTTGGTGAGTTCGATCAGAAAGGAACCGTTAGAACAAAGTATGGCACAAAAGAAGAATTATTAGACGCTATCCATACCTTACATGAACAGGGGATTCAAGTTTACGCGGATGTTGTTTTAAACCATAAAGCAGGAGCAGATGCTACAGAAACCTTTGGAGCTGTTCCAGTAAATGAAGAAAACCGACATGAAGAGGTTGGAGAATCAAGAGAAATTGAATCTTGGACATACTTTAATTTTCCGGGTAGACAAGGAAAGTACTCCGACTTTGAATGGCACTGGTATCACTTTTCGGGTGTCTCTGATGATGAAATTTCAGGAGAACAAGGTATTTATAGAATTGAAGGCGAAGGAAAAGGTTGGGCACCAGATGATACGGTGTCAACAGAATTTGGAAACTTCGACTACTTAATGTTTGCAGATATTGATTATAGCCATCCAGAAGTGATTGAAGAAACAAAAAATTGGATTCGATGGTTTATAGAAGAAACAGGGATAGATGGGATTCGACTGGATGCTGTTAAACACATCGATAATAGCTTTATGAAGGATTTGATTGATGGTGTGCGCGCTGAATTTGGAGAAGACTTCTTTTTCGTTGCAGAATATTGGCACCAGAAATATAAAGCGTTAGAAGAATACATGGAAGATCTTGACTACAATACCTCTATGATGGATGTAAGATTCCATTATGCACTACACGAAGCTTCTCAGTTAAAAACAGATTTTGACTTAAGAAGATTATTTGATGGGACGCTTTATAAGAAAAATGCTGAACAAGCAGTGACGTTCGTTGAGAACCATGATTCTCAGCCTGGACAGTCTCTGGAATCCTATGTCGAACCTTGGTTCAAACCGCTGGCATATGGCATTGTATTACTAAGCTCTTATGGTTATCCATGTGTGTTCTACAGTGATTATTACGGATATAGTGGAGACGTTGACTATAATGGGTGTCCAAGTGATATTGAAAAGCTGATGCGCGTAAGAACGGAATATGCTTACGGTGAACAGTATAATTATCTAGACCACGGTACTTGCCTAGGATTTACACGTACAGGAGATGAAGAACATCCTCATGGGTGTGCAGTTGTGATTTCTAGTGGAGATGAAGGATTCAAGGAAATGACTGTTGGAGACTTGCACGCAGGCGAAACGTATATAGATATTTTGGAACATAGAGAAGAAGAGATTCTTATAAATGAAGATGGTTCCGCAATTTTCCCAGTAAATGCAGAGTCCATCTCTGTATGGGTGCTTAAGGAACAATAGAAAAAAGACAGTTGGATAGCGAAGATTTTAGATCTCCGCAATTCCAACTGTCTTTTTATATTGACTATTTTTGCAATTAGTTATTCGGGTTCATTTTGTGTGAAGCTTCTTTTTCATCTGCAAGATGGTCTTTGTCTAACTTGAAATCTTCATTATTAGATAGATGATTATCGTGTAAAGCTTCGTCTACTTTGTCTTTAGGAATTGCTTGGTCTGTTGAAGGCTCAAGTGGAGTGCCTTTTACATCACCAAGATTTTCGTCATCATACATTGCATGAGAAGCTGTTGCAGGATCAATCACTGTATCTGATTTTGGCTCGATTGAAGCGTTTCTTTGTGCAAGATCTCTTTCAATTTCTTTAATGGTTTCATTTAATTGGGCTTGTCGAGCATCCATCTCTGCTTGTTCAGATTGTAATTCCATATCTGCTTCAGCATAAGATTCTCTGAAATCTTCAACAAGTTGTTGCGCTTTTTCACCGCTAGAGTCTTTCAGTTTTGTTGCTTCAGATTTTAATTCTTTGCGGAATTGATCTCCTGTTTTTGGAGCAAACAATAAAGCAGCAAATGCAGAAGCAGCACTCATCATTAATGCTTTGGCTAAACTTATTTTTGGCATAGTGTGGTTCTCCTCTCAAAATGGGTTATTCGTTTGTGTAACGAGCCTTTTGTTTCTGGAAAGTACGTTTGAATGCTCGGGTAAATGTTTTAGCAATCATCGGACCATCCGTTTTCAATTCATCAGCAGTGTTTTTGGCAATGCCTTTTGAATAGTCACTACTATGATCTTTCAAGTAAGTGAGTGAATCGCTCAAACTAGAAGCGTGAGTAGACAGTTCATCAAATCGCTGCATCTTGATTGTTGCAACTTTTTGAAGATCTTCAATGCGTCCTTTGACTTGATTAACTTTGGTTTGAACAGCATCTGCTTCCACTGTGAAGTGTTCGATATGGTCATTTACAGTCGATTGTGTTTCTTTTATATTGTTGAACGTCGGTTTCATCTTTTTAAATGTAGTCAAACCGATTACGACGAGTGCAATCAAAGCTAAACCTAAAATGACTAGAGCAATAATATATGCTATTGACATCATAATGCCTCCTTTACATAAGCTAGTTTTTATTTGAAGTTTCTATAAATAGAATACCACGAACAGTCTCATAGCAACAAACAGAAGCTACGACTAAAAGATATTGCTTGAAACGGCTTTAGTTGTTAGAATAGTAGCAACATACAGAGTTACGGATTTAACCGTAACTTACAAAAAGGAGAAAAGCATGACAGACGAGAGAGCGAAGGATTCTGAGATTGAAATAAATGATACAAAGGATTCTCGGCACAAGCTACCTTTACGTGCAGTTTCAGACGGAGAAGTTTTATCGATAGAAGAAGTACCAGATGAAATTTTTGCTCAAAAAATGATTGGTGAAGGGTACGCCATCAAGCCAACTTCTCAACTAGTCGTTGCACCTATTGATGGAAAGTTGATAGAAGTTGCAGATGCGAAACATGCCTATTATATCGAAACAAAAGAAGGGTTGAAAATTCTGATCCATGTGGGAATCGACACATTGCTGTTGAATGGAGAAGGGTTCAAAACTAAATTGAAGAAAGACGACCAAGTTAAAGCCGGAGATGCATTGGTAGAGTTTGATGAAGAACTGATTACCAAAAAAGGTTTTAATACGATTATTTCAGTTATCGTATTGGATGATTTAGCTTTTGAAGTGACTCAGGTACTGAATCTGACAAAACAAGCTAAAGCAGGAGAAACGGTAGCAGTGGAAATTGAGTTACAGAAGTAAGAATTTGTCGTATTTCTTTGAAAAATTGAACCGTGCCCATAGGTGCTGTATACTTGGTCTAGATTACAAGAATTGAAAAGAGAACATAAGAATATGTTTCTGAGGAGGAGCATCACTTGAAAAAAATATTAGTCGTAGATGATGAAAAGCCAATTTCAGATATTGTTAAATTTAATCTTGAAAAAGAAGGATTCGAAGTTTTTACTGCATATGATGGAGAAGAAGCTGTAGAGAAAGTAGAAGAACACTCACCAGATCTGATTGTACTCGATCTGATGTTACCAAAAATGGACGGACTTGAAGTTTGTCGTGAAGTCAGAAGAACACATGATATTCCAATCATCATGGTTACAGCTAAAGATCAGGAAATTGATAAAGTTTTAGGGCTAGAACTCGGAGCCGATGACTATGTAACAAAACCATTCTCTAACAGAGAATTAGTCGCCCGTGTTAAAGCAAACCTGAGACGTCAATCTTCTGTACAAACAGCTGAACCAGAAGTACCAGAAAGCAATGATATTGAAGTGGGCGATTTAGTCGTTCATCCAGATGCCTACATTGTTTCTAAGCGTGGAAGTACAATCGAATTGACACACAGAGAATTCGAGTTACTACACTACCTTGCTAGACATATCGGTCAAGTCATGACCAGAGAGCATTTACTTGAAACGGTATGGGGATATGACTACTTTGGAGATGTCAGAACGGTTGATGTTACTGTAAGACGTTTGAGAGAAAAGATCGAAGATAATCCGAGCCATCCAAACTTCTTAGTAACTAGACGAGGGGTAGGATACTATCTAAGGAATCCTGAACAACAGGAGAAATAAACTTATATGAAAAAAAAGATTCATTTTTATCAGTCAATCAACACTAAGATCGTATTTATCATTGTTATGCTACTTGTATTCGCCCTGCAGATTATCGGGGCGAATTTTGTTACGACAATGGAACAAAAGTTGGTCGGAAACTTTAGAAGTGACCGTCAGACGCAGATGACGTTTCTTAAAAGTACCATCTTACCATTACTAGAAAGTGATCAGAGCGAAGAAGAAACGGAAACCAATCCAAGAGAAGAAATTAATCGTCTCTTGATGGAATTTTCAGGAAATAATATCACGGAATTACAAGTGGTTAGTCCGAATAGGGTCATCATAGGAATTAGTGATAGTACCCAACAGAGTATGATCGGACAAATTTCAAATGATGCAGATGTCAGACAAGCACAATTATCCAGTACGTCTGTCACAAAGCAAGATCTTGATCCAACTTCTCAAGATAGAAGGTGGAAAATTGTCGAGCCAATTTATTCGAGTACAGATTCAGAGGAATTTTTAGGTGTCATCGTACTCGAAAGTAACATTGAAACCGTCTATACGCAAGTTTCAGAAATTACCCTGACATTTTTGCAAGCCTCTTCTGTCGCGATCATCTTATCGTTGATTCTGGCGAATTTAGTGGCTAGAGCGTTGACTAAACCCATCAAAGAGATGCAGATCCAAACACGTGCTATCGCAGAAGGTGACTATTCGGGTATGTTGACGGTATATGGAGATGATGAATTAGGAGAATTGGCCTTCTTGATCAATGAATTGTCGAATGAAGTAGCAGAGGCACAAGAGTCCATCGATTCAGAGCGTCGACGCTTAGATAGCGTACTGACCCATATGACCGATGGCGTTATTGCTACAGATCGACGAGGAAAAATCTTTATCGTAAACAACATGGCCGAAAAAATGCTTGAAGTGTCGGGAGAAGAAGTGAATGGCAATAATCTTCTGAAAATTCTAGGTGTAGAAAAAGAGCTGACTCTAAGACGCTTATTAGAAGAGCAAGAAGATATTTTGATTAATGCTTATAACGATGGTTTACCTACAATTCTTAGAGCCTCTTTCTCTCTGATTCAAAGAGAAACCGGCTTTATCAGCGGAATTGTGTGTGTGCTCCACGATGTAACCGAGCAAGAAAAGATCGAAGAAGAACGGAAGCAATTCGTTTCCAACGTATCCCACGAATTAAGAACACCATTAACCAGTATGCGTAGCTACATTGAAGCTTTAGCAGATGGTGCTTGGCAAGATCCGGAACTAGCGCCAAGGTTCCTTGAGGTAACACAAAGTGAAACAGACCGAATGATTCGCATGATTCAAGATCTGCTACACTTGTCTAGAATTGACTCAGGTAAAAGTGAGTTAGAAGTCGAACTCGTTGATATAACAGAATTACTGGATCATGTACTGAACCGTTTTGATATGTTGATTCATTCGAACGAGTATGAAGGAAAACATTACCGAATTGATCGGAATTTGCTAGATGAGCCCGTATTTGTTGAAATGGACACAGACAGAATGGTCCAAGTATTGGATAATATTATGAATAATGCACTGAAATACTCGCCAGATGGCGGTGTGATCACAGGAAGTATGAGTCAGACAGCACAATCTGTGATTATCAGTATTACCGACCAAGGGATGGGTATACCTAAAAAGGATCTTGTTAAAATATTCTCTAGATTTTACCGAGTAGACCGTGCGCGCTCACGTGCGATGGGTGGTAGTGGTTTAGGGTTGGCGATTTCTAAAGAAGTAGTTGAACAACATGGTGGAAGAATCTGGGCAGAAAGTGCGGAAGGAAAAGGTACGACTTTCTACTTATCCCTTCCTTACATTCCATTTGAGGAGGATGAGTGGGCATGACATGGACACATATAAAGCACGTACTACTTGGCTTTTTGATTGTATTGAGTCTCTTTCTTAGTTACAACCTGATGGTTACAGGAACGCAACCCAATTCATCATCTTCTTCTGGAACTAGTCAGACACCCGTACTGATTGACCGAACATTATCAGAAGTCTTTTCACCCAATCAAGTTATTCTGCATGAAATTTCTGAGGAGCCGAAGATGGCATCCATGCAAGAGGCAGAAGGGTTGATTAATACAAGCTATGAAAATATGACGTTTAGAGGCGTAGAAGTGCCTGAAACATTACCGAAAGCGGACTATCTGCAATTAACGCAAGCCGATTCTTGGATAGAATTTGTATTTAATGCACAGATTCCTTTTGGACTATTTGAAAACGGCTTTGAAAACTTACCTTCAGACTATGAAAATCGAACCTTTAATCGAGTGCTATTTAACTTAAATCAAACGGATAAAGTCATGTTTTATAACATGAATGAAGAACTCGCTTATGGAATAGAAGAAGCTATGATTACCAACAATGTGATTGAGGCTTTTAGAGAGTCAGAAGATATTGTCTATACAGAAGCGGAAGCCTTGAATTTAAATCAAATTGTTTATGCTCCAAAAGAGAACTTGACGGTACCTTACCGTAACTACCTTGTTGAAAGTCTGCCGAACAGCTTATATATTAGTATGCTTATTGATACATCACAAGCTGAAACACAGACACTTGACGAAGGGTTAAGGATTTACGACTTACAGCAAGAAGTTATGATCAATGATAATTTGCATGTATTGTCCTATCAAAGGCAGAGAACAAGCTTTGATGAGCTTTCTTTGAACGAACGGTTAGCGAGAAGTTTTGAGGAACTGAACCGAGTTGAAAACTGGACAGAAAAGTCACAATATCAGTCTTACAATATGCAGACAAATGAAGCGACCTTCCAGAGATATCTTGAGGGACTTCCTGTATTCAGTCCGCAACAGAAAGAAGCCACGACAGTCGTTACTTATGTCGAATCCGGTTTGAAAAACTTGAGTGTGCCGCTGCGAATTATTCAGACGCCGATTACACCGGATGAATTTGTAGACAAAGAGTTACCCAGTGGACAAGAGATTGTTACAAGACTAGAATCTGTTGAAGTAGAAGCTTCAGAAATAGAAGATTTGGAGATTGGACTCACTTGGGTTGAAAGTGAAGAAGAATCTCGTCTGATCCATTTTGAGCCAAACTGGTATGTCAAACTCGAAGGCGACAACAACTGGTACGAAGTCGAACGGTATATAGAATTGCAGGGGGAACAAATTAATGGACTTTAAAAAAATTGAAAATATTTTTCTATTGGCCTTCGTCTTCCTGAATGTCTACCTCCTGGTGGGTTATATTAATCGAACGGGGATGCAGTATGCAAACTCTCCATCTGAACAAATCAACATCATTAGAGATATGCGGGATATAGGTATACAGATACCGGGGAACTTGTCTGATGAGAAGCTCAATGTTTATTATATGCAGGCGAACAGCAACAACTTGATTCAAGACAATATTAATTCACTTGAGAATCAGGCTGGATCTGTTACATCTGATGGAACGCTTTATACGAGTATCTTGTCTGAGCCAATAGAAATAGAAGGAGACCCAAGCGAAGGGGTTACAGATCAACAATTAGCCAAACTGCAATCTTTTGTCAATAGCTCCTCTATTTTATTCGGAGATCAGTACGAGTTCTTGAGATACGATAATGAAGAAAATCGCTTTATTTTTAGTCAGATAGTCAACGATAGACCTGTTGGAGACGGTACGTCAGAAATTTCGTTTTACTATGGTAGGAGTGATGGCAACATTATTTCTTATCAGCAAACCTATGCTGGACCTATGCAACAACAAGGTGATTCTGTCGAAGTGATTTCTGCAAAAGAAGCAGTAGAGTTCCTGTTTCAGAGTAATGAATTAAGTTCGAATGCAGTCGTTTCCACCCCTATTCTTACCTACCAGCGTACGCTCGCGTTAGAAGATTTGAGTATATATGGACCAGCATGGCTTGTACCTATAACGGAAAGTAATGAGAGTAGAGTTTTAAGGGTTAATGCAAAAGATCGGACGATGATTACAGACCCTGCTGAGTCAAATGAGGTCACTCCAGAACCGGCTGTAGATGCGGAAGATGAACCAGACGAAGAGGAAGATATTGAACCTGATCAAGGTTAAAAAGAAACAAAACTTGTTTTAAAAGAAAGACTTGCCCCTTTAGTTGAAACTGTCTAATATTGTTTAGATGGCTTCTTGTTTAGGGGCGTTTTTTATTGTAAGATAGACAATGATCAAGTACCGGAGAGGATTTTGGAAATGTTAGAATCTGAACAGTCTGGACTGAAAATAAGCGTATTGGCCAGTGGGAGTACTGGAAACATCACTTATATCGAATCAGATAAAGTTAAATTATTAGTCGATTGTGGGTTCAGTGGAAAAAAAGCCATTGAATTATTGAAGCAGATTGACCGTCGACCAGAAGAGCTGGATGCCATCCTAGTCACGCATGAACATAGCGATCATATAAAAGGTGTTGGGATCATGGCTCGTAAATATGATTTAGACATCTACGCAAATAAAAACACATGGACAGCAATGGAACCTAAACTAGGTAAAATCAAGCTGGAACAAAAGCATCATTTCGATTTGGAAAAGACAATGACGATTGGCGATATTGATGTCTCAAGTTTTGGTGTATCACATGACGCCGTTGATCCGCAATTTTATACATTCCAAAAAGACAATAAACGGTTTGTTATGCTGACAGATACAGGTTACGTGAATGACCGGACGCGAGACTTTATAAAGAATGCGAACGCCTATTTATTTGAAAGCAATCATGATTTGAGTATGCTGAGAATGGGACGTTACCCGTGGTCTTTGAAACAAAGAATATTAGGGGACAAAGGACACCTTTCCAACGAAGACGGTGCATTGGCACTAGCTGAAATCGTTGGAGATAATACAGAAAGAGTCTACCTTGGACATTTAAGTAAAGAAAACAACTTAAAAGAGATTGCCTATTCTACAGTGGAAGAAATTTTGATGCAAAAAGGAACAGGGGTTAATCATAAGTACACTCTTTTTGACACAGATCCTGTTGAAGCTTCTCCATTATTTAATTTATAAGCAACTTTTAAAACAAAGATAGGAACGATTCCAAACGGAGTTGCTTCTATCTTTTTTTGAATATGAGGATTTGATTAACGAATATCTTCTTATAATCGGATAATTATGATAGAATGATGAAAAGTATTTTAAAACCTTAAAGGGACGTGAATCTGTTGACTGCAAAAGCATACATTGATCAAGTACTAAGTGAAACAAAAGAAAAGCACGCCGGAAAAGTAGAATTTATTCAGGCTGTGGAAGAGTTTCTCCCAACACTTGAACCGTATTTGAATGATCATACTGAGATTGTTGAAAAAAACCTTCTTTCTCTTATCGTTGAACCAGAAAGACTGATTCAGTTCCGTGTGCCTTGGCAAGATGATGAAGGCAAATGGCAAGTGAATCGTGCTTACCGAGTGCAATATAATTCGGCAATTGGACCGTATAAAGGTGGATTGAGATTCCATCCAACAACTAACGAAAGTATTGTAAGATTCTTAGGATTTGAACAAATTTTCAAAAATAGCTTAACAGGACTCCCAATTGGTGGTGGTAAAGGGGGTAGTGATTTCGATCCCAAAGGAAAAACGGATGCGGAAGTCATGAGATTCTGTCAAAGCTTTATGACGGAATTCCAGAAACATATTGGACCAGACATTGATGTGCCTGCTGGAGATATTGGCGTAGGTGGAAGAGAAATTGGCTTCTTATTTGGTCAGTATAAACGGTTAAATGGGTTTTCTGCTGGGGTGTTAACAGGAAAACCGGTCAGCTCATGGGGAAGTCTGGCAAGAACAGAAGCAACAGGCTACGGTCTTGTGTATTTTGTACAGAATGCGTTAGAAGACAGAGATGATTCTTTCCAGGGCAAAAAAGTCGTGGTATCTGGTAGTGGAAATGTTTCAATCTATGCGATTCAAAAAGCACAAGAATTGGGTGCAACTGTATTAACGTGTTCAGATTCTTCAGGTTATATTTATGATCCAGAAGGTATTGATTTGGACCTAGTAAAAGATATCAAAGAAGTTCGTCGCGGACGTATCAAAGAGTACCTAGAACAACACCCTGACGCAACTTACGTGGAAGGTTCTGTCTGGTCACTTAAAGAATCTTATGATATTGCTTTACCATGTGCGACCCAAAATGAGATCGATGCAGAACTGGCACAAACAATGGCGGATGCAGGTGTTAAAATCGTCGCTGAAGGCGCGAATATGCCTTCAAGTAAGGAAGCGATCGATCTTTATCAAGACCAAAACATTCTTTATTGTCCAGGAAAAGCAGCAAATGCTGGCGGAGTAGCTGTTTCAGCACTTGAAATGGCACAAAACTCTGCACGACTGGCTTGGTCCTTTGAGCGAGTAGATGATGAACTGAAATCTATTATGAAAAACATCTATACAGCTTGTAGTGAAACAGCTACTAAATATGCTGAGAAAGATAACTTGATGGCTGGAGCGAATATTGCCGGATTTGACCGTGTTGTTCAAACCATGTTATCGCAAGGACTCGTTTAGACCAACTTTAAAAAGCGTCAGCTCATCTTTCTTGTATTCATTGAGGAGAGGAGTTGATGCTTTTTTATAAAGAAAGTATGTAAAGTCAAAAAAATATAGATTCTTCACAAGATATGATAAAATACGGTTGACATAGAGCGATTTAGTCTATATTTGTTCAAATAAAATTCAAAAGAAGATTGTACAATCATATCGAAAGCAAGTAGTGGTGAAGAGAGGAATGATCACATGTCTAAATTAAATATAAAATCATTAATGGTCGTTGGATTGACATCGACTTTACTAGTCGGTTGCGATGCAATGAATCAAAGTCAAGATAACGGTGTTACCGAAAATCAGACAGGAAACGTCAATGAAGAGGGCGATGTAGCCGTTTCAGAAATGAGAGTAGATGTTTCTTCCGGTGTTACAGATGCAGTCAGTACAATAGATGATGCGGTCGTTTCAGTTATCAACTTACAAAAAGCCGCACAAAATCCTTATGGCTGGTACGGAGGAACGCAAGATGATTCAATAGAGGATCAAGAAGATCTTCAAACAGTCGGAACTGGTAGTGGGGCCATTTACAAAGTAGATGGAGACACGGCGTATGTCTTTACTAATAATCATGTTATTGACGGATCAGACGCAGTAGACGTTCTTTTGAAAGATGGTACACGAGTACAAGCAGAAGTCATCGGAGCGGATGTATGGACAGATTTGGCTGTATTATCGATCAGTTCAGAAGATATTAGCTCAGTAGCGGAATTTGGAGATTCCAATAACCTCAAAGTCGGTGAACCAGCCGTTGCGATTGGTTCTCCATTAGGAACAGACTTTGCTTCATCTGTAACCTCAGGAATCGTTTCAGCTGTTGAAAGATCTGTACCGGTGGATACAGATGGAGACGGAACGTATGACTGGGAAATGACAGCGATCCAAACGGATGCAGCGATCAACCCAGGGAACTCAGGTGGTCCACTTGTCAATATAGCGGGACAAGTCATCGGAATCAACTCAATGAAAATTTCGACTTCAACAGTAGAAGGAATGGGATTTGCGATTCCAAGTAATGATGCAGTCGATATCATCAACCAACTAGAAAATTCAGGTGAGATTACACGCCCAGTACTTGGTATTGGCATGGTCGATCTTGCGATGATTTCTCAACAACAACGAGAAGCTGTACTCAACGTGCCGGAAGATATAGCAGGTGGAGTCGTGATTGCTGAAGTAACAGGTGGGAGTGCCGCAGATGAAGCGGGTCTAGCTCAAAATGATATTGTCGTGAAATTCAATGGCGTGGACGTAACAAATGGCGTAGAATTAAGACAACAAATCTATAACACAACAGTCGGAGACGACGTTGAAGTAGAGTATTACAGAGACGGTACATTAGAAACCACAACCATCAATATGAGAGCTTCAAACGAAGTATTATAAAATATAAGAAAGACCTGCAGAGATCAATCTGCAGGTCTTTTTGTACACAGTGTGTATAACGGTGTGCGTAACTATTTTAAATTGTGGATAACTATAAGATACAGATTGAGAAGACAGTAAAATAGATAGGAATAAAGTTATCCACAAAATTCTAGAGGGTTGTGCGTAACTTATTTGATTAAGTGTGTATTCAGTACACAAACGCTGTTTTAATAAGGTTTAAAAGTTTTTAGTTAACAAGTTAGAACATAATGAACGCTGTGTATAACTGCTGATTTTGAACGGACAAAAACGCTAAAAGAGAGCACTTAAAAAGGATGATTAGGCGAAAATATGGGGAACAAGCCTGTGTATATGTGTATAACTTTTGTGTATAAGTGTGAATTACGGTGGAAAAAAAGACCTGATCTTGTTGAGGAAACAAGGTCAGGTCTTGGATAGTTGGGTCATATGTTTTATTTTGCGATTGCAGTTTTCTTAACTTCTACGTTACCATCGATTGCTCTTGAATAAGGGCAAACTTGGTGTGCTTTTTCAACTAATTCTTCTGCTTCTTCTTGCGTTACGTTTTCGATTTCTACTGTTAATTCAACAGCTAATCCAAAGCCTTCGTCTACTTTTGCAATACTTACATCAGCAGTTACAGTTGAATTGATTCTTTTCTTAGCTTGTCCAGCGACTAATTGAAGTGCGCTATCGAAACATGCTGAATATCCAGCAGAAAATAATTGTTCAGGATTGGTTTTGCCTTCTTCGCCTCGTCCACCTAGTCCTTTAGGTACAGTTAGCTCTAAATCTAAAACGTTATCTGAAGATTTGACATGTCCTTGACGTCCACCAGTTGCTGTTGATGTTGCAGTGTATAATGCGTTTGACATTTGAATCACCTATCCTTATTTTTTATTTGCTTACAATTAGATTGTACACAATATAATTAAAGAAGTCAAACTATATAAACTTACTTTATAAATTGCTATAATCAAAGATAGGAGTGATGAACATGACGAACGAACTATTAAAATTAGAAAACCAGTTGTGCTTTTCTTTGTATGCCACAACAAGACAAATGACAAAAATTTACCGTCCTTTATTAAAGGAGCTGGATATTACCTATCCTCAATACTTGGCACTACTTGTATTATGGGAAACAAAAAAAATCTCGGTAAAAGCAATGGGGGAGCGTCTGTTTCTTGATTCAGGGACGTTAACACCCATGCTTAAGCGCATGGAAGAACACGGTCTAATTAAAAGGGTGCGTTCGGCTGCTGATGAACGTGTTGTTGAGGTTAGCTTAACAAAAAAAGGAAAAGAAGCAGAAGAAAAAGCAGGCTCCATTCCTATAAATGTTATTCAACAGAGTGGTCTGGAAGAAGAAGAAATCTCACAGTTGAAAAATCTCTTATCAAAAATGATGGGCCAATTTGGCGAGTAAGGTGGCATAAAATGGATATTACAATTATCTCTGTAGGGAAGTTAAAAGAGAAATATCTGATTGAAGGTATAAAAGAATACGCGAAACGACTAGGCGCTTATACAAAATTCAAAATCGTTGAAGTTCCTGACGAAAAAGCGCCAGAAGAATTAAGCGATGCCGAAATGACGCAAGTCAAAGACAAAGAAGGCGAAAGAATCCTCGCAAAAATTCCTAACCAGGCTTATGTATTTTCGCTTGCGATCAAATCAAAAGAACGTTCATCGGAATCGTTCTCCAAAGAAATCCAACAACTGATGCTGCACGGAAATAGCAGCATTGTCTTTGTGATCGGTGGCTCACTAGGATTAAGCGAAGCCGTCATGAAGCGTAGTGATGAAACCATCTCCTTCGGCAAAATGACGTATCCGCATCAATTGATGAGATTGATCTTAATAGAACAGATCTACCGTGCTTTTAGAATTATGAGGAATGAGCCTTATCATAAGTAGATGAGGTTTTTGAGGCTACTAGTAACTAAATAATTTAAAAAGTAAATTTAGAATTTATTTTATAAAAAACAAGTTTATAGTAATAGTAGTCTCTGATAGACTGCTACATAAAGATTTAGGGGGAAATAAATGATTAATACGGAAGATTTTAATAGTTTTATGGAAGATATGAACCCAATAATTGTACTTGACAGTAGCTCGCTACTTGATTTATATAGATATAGTCCGGATACTTCAAAAAGTTTATTGAAGATTTATCGAAAAGAAATTGAGAATATATGGCTTCCTAAACAAGTATCTGATGAATTCCTTAAAAATTACGAAATAATATACCAAGCTCAATTTAATCAATTTAAAAAGATAGCTACTGGAGTAGAACAGAGTGCTAACAGTCTTGAAAGAAAATTAAATAAATCATTATTAAATGCTAAAAAATTTTTTTATCCACAAGTAAATGACTTAGAAAATCGAGTCAGAGAAGAACTAACTCGATTAAAAGATATATCTACAGAGTATGAGGAAAGCATAGAAAGCCAAATTCAGGCTAGCTATGAATATTTCCAAGAAAATAATGCCAAAATACTGATAGATGAGCTTCGTTCAGATGGCAAAATCGGGCCAGGTTTCACAAAATTTGAAAAAATTAGTATTTTTGCAGAAGGAGATGTTCGATTTCGATTAGAATTTCCTCCAGGATATAGGGACATAGAAAAAGATAAAGAAGATGTTTCAAAAGTCAATAAGTTTGGGGATTTAGTTCTTTGGAAAGAAATATTAAAAAAAGCAAAAGAAAATCAAAGCTCCGTGTTGTTTATAACAAGTGATGTAAAAGATGATTGGTGGACCTTAAACAATCAAGGAAAAATTTTGAGCATGCATCCATTATTAGTAGAAGAATTTGTAAATGAGACAGAACTTAGTGATGACAATTTTTTGATGTTATCTACGGGTGATTTTTTTAATTTGATGATTCACCGAATCCAAACACACAATATAACAGAAAAAATTGGAGTGTTAAAAGATGTATACACTTTAAATGCAGAATTAAAAGCAAATGAATTGCTAGATCAGCATAACAAAATAGAATCAATAGAAGAAGAATTGGGACTAACCGCATCATTTATACACGATGGTGAGTTTCAAAATTATGTTCCAGACGTAATAAATGATGTTGAAGTTTTGGATATTTCAAAATTTGAAATAATTGATAGTGTACTCTATACTAATTCTGATCATTTTATTATTGAATCAATTGCAGAAGCACTTTGCGACATTAAAGCAGAAGTTCGAGTTTATGATGATATGAATGTTACGTTTGCGTATGATGTTAAGATTTCATTCAATATACAAATAACAATCCCTATAAAATCAGTTAACGATGTGATAGAAGAAGAACAACCAATCTTGCGTGATATAGAAGAAGAAGAACTATTAGAAATTGAAAATATTAATTTCGATTTTTTTGATCTAAGTATTGTTGATTGTGTAGAAACGAGTAGTCCACATAACGACGAAAAAATTTATTATAACGAAATTTGTTCTGAATGCAATAAAAATCATGCTAATTACTTTAAAAATAATGGTGAGAGAATTTGTGAATCTTGTTCTTCCAATTGGGATCTTTGTCCAGACTGTGGACTATTTTATCCAAGAGGATCTCTTTTTGGAGCTTTCTGTGAGAGTTGCGAAAAAGAACACGATTAAATAACTCTTATATAAAGATTTCACTATTTTATAAAAGTAAATGTAGTAATTATTGATGCCTTAAATTATATTTTTAAACATCAAGTTAAACTTCAATGTAGTTTAAAAGTCTAGATAAGGAGAAATTTAAGTGCTAATTAAAGAGATTGAATCACTTCAGGAGTTTATTCATCTACTCGAAGATTATGACGAAAATAGATACTTCTATCGTGGAGAAAACAGTCAGAATTATTCAAGTATTTTGGCATCAGCGTATAGGAAACACAAAGAACTTTTTGGAAATAGCAAATTAATCAATCATAAAGAACTATTAAAAGAATATTATTTCGAAATAGCACATGAACTCTCTCCAGTGGAAAGAGAAAACTTTATTTATTATGCACAACACCATGGGTTACCCACTCCACTTGTAGATATTACTTCTAATCCCCTAGTGGCACTTTATTTTGCTTGTGCAACAGAAAATTATGATAAAAGTGGAAAAAGAGATAATAATAAAGCTATTGTGCATATATTTGAAAAAAAACAGTTCCTTGATTTTACAGAAGCAATGAAAAACTCAGAAGAGTTAGATTATAAACAATTAATTCGAGGCGATAATATTTTTTTGCCCGAACTTTTTAATAGCCTAATAGATCTAGAGTTTAAATCTCTTGATTTTATTCTAAAGAAAACTATAGATCAAATTAGAAGATTAATTAAAAGAAAATACTTAACAAGTTTAGACAATATAAATTTAACTCCAGAAGAAGTTTTGTATAATTCTTTAAAATCATTGCCAGATAATGAATACGATATGTTTGAGTATCTAATAAAAAAACTTGAAAATAAATTTTTTATAATAGGTAGCAAAGCGGACGAATACAAACAAGAATTAGATTTTGGAGAAAACCATACTGTAACTAATTATTTAAAAAGTTTAGAGTATAAGAATATTTTTCCAGACCATAACAAAATTAGACGAATAGTAGTTATAATAATTGGTCTTAAATTACAATATTTGATTCTTTCTGAAAGCTTAAACATTAAATCAACTAGATTAAGTATTGATAATGAAACAGGTTTTTACTTTCCAAATATTTTAGTAAAGTCCGATGTGGCATTTGATAGAATGAAAATACAAAATGGAGCTTTTATTTATCAGCTAGCATTTGATAACAGTAATATAGAGGAAGCTTTCAATATGAATATTAAAGCTGATAATAAAGTGTTAATAAATAATAAAGCAAAAATATTTAAAGAATTACAAAAAATTGGAATTACTAAGGCCACACTATTTTCAGATCATGATAATGTAGGGGATTATTTACTACAGAAGCACTTAAGGAACTAATTTTTGAGATTTTCTAATTTAATACTTTTTGTTTAGTAGTAATCAAGTATTTATTTATAAAGGATCATCATAAATAAGCTGATAGGGACATATTCTCTTATTAAAGATATAAAAATTATCGTTGTTAGAGACGAAAAAAAGAAATAGATATTTCATTGTAGAAGAACAAAGGTTATTCGAAATAACATTGGTCATTAATATACAGAAGTTATTTAAAGTAGGATTAGCGTAAAATATATTAAAAGTAGTAAAGTAGTAAAGTAGTAAAGTAGCAAGGAGTGGGGTTGTTTTTTTTTTTGAAATTGGAGTATATCAGATAGGAGGTTAGTAAGTATTGTTATATGAAGTTAATAGTGTTTCTCAATATATTGATTTAATTAAAAAGTTACAAGAAGAAAGCGATTATCCACTATATTACCGAGGTCAATCTAAGTTTTACGATAAAATGGATTCTACGGCTTTTAGGATGGATTTATTAGAAAAGGGATCATTACATCAAGGTTATCCGTTCAAAAGAATTATTAAAGATTTTAAATACGAAGTTTGGAACGATATAAATAACGATACTAGAAAAAGATTTCTAGCTTTTTGTCAGCATCACGGAATACCTACGAACTTGTTAGACTTTACTGAAAATCCATTAATCGCATTGTATTTTGCGGTTTCAAATCAAGAAAATATGACCACACCTGGATATATACACATTTTAAATACACCATTATTAGATATGACGGATTTTATTGAAGAATATGCTATCGATGAAGGTAGTATTTTTGAACTTACTTTTTCAGATGATCTAAATATATTAGAAAAAATCATTCATAAATTTCGTTACTTTGAGGAAAACCACCCAAAAGAGTTTTATAGAAGGTTCAAACGATTAAATAATGATTTACAGCATTTCAAACAAATGAAAAATAGAGAAATCCTTTATGATTCAACTGAAATCATGACTATTGAGGATGAGATTTTTAGTGAAATAGAATGTATAAATCAAGAAAATAAATATTCTATCCATGTGCCAATATATGATAACATGATGCGAAAAGATATAGAAAAGACTATTTTTAATAATTCTCCTAATCATAATGTGACAGCTTACTTGTTATACTTGCGTTATTTTAGAGTGCTACTAAACCTTGAAAGTAAGTGGCCGAAATATATAAATGGTTTACTACCTATGACATACAAGCCAATATTAAATTTTAAAAGAGGTATTAACCAAAAAGGAATATTTATATATCAAAATTATTTCGAACGAATTCCATCCAAGTCTCATGGTTATAGAGAATACACAGTTCAAAGTATTGAGTCGAATCACATTATTAAAATAACCGACTCAAAATTTAATATTGGAGAAATGCTAGACTTATTACAAATAAATAAAAAATTTGTATATGGCGATTTTGAAAGTACAGCTAGTTATTTTGTTAATAAGTACAATAGGTTTTAATCAAATTTTCAATTTTAATCTTTTAGTTAATTTAAGTATAAAAAATTTAGATCTTACACATCTTAAACAATAGCAAGACGAATTAAAAAAGCCGTGAGTGAAAATACAGAGAAGTTAAGATAATCCATTATAGGAAGTTTTGAAAAGTTAATATTAATTTTGAATATCTATATCACCACAATAAAGTATAAAAATCCTCATTTAGACATACTACAGAGAATCTTATCATAAGTAGTGGTTATATATGTAAAATAATCATACAAAAAAAGTAAGCATAATGGTTGTCTCCAATATGCTTACTTTTATACTATTCAAAAATTATTTTTCGCGTTTTACTTCAATACGGTAACCATCAGGGTCAGTCACGAAGAAATAAGATGGTGTGCCACCTGAAAGTCCTTTTAACTCACCAGTTTCGTATGCAGAAGCTTTACAAATTTCATGCATTTTTTCTAAGTCACCAACAGTTACACCTAAATGACTGAAGCCATCTCCTACAGTGTATGGATCTGCATCGTAATTGTAAGTAAGCTCAATTTGTACAGAAGAACCAGGAGAGTTTAGATAAACTAAATCAAATTTATTTTCAGGGAATTTTCTGTGGCTGGCAACTTCAAAATCAAATAGATTCGTGTAGAAGTCTAAAGTAGCCTCAAGATCTCTAATGCGTAAACAAATTTCAACAAGTTTTTGGTTCATACTATCATCCTCCAATAATTTATTACCTTTATTCTAGCATGAATAAGTACAATAAGTGAAAGTTAATACCCAAATCTTTCACACCGAAAGTGATAATAGAATAAATGAATTAATGTGATGCTGAAAAGTGGTAGTACTCATAAAAGAAGTACATAAATAAAAACAAGTAGAGGAGTGATGAGATGAAAGGATTAGCGTTTGAAATTCACAATAATTATGGACAGCATCTACTTGATATTCTAGAGGAAACAAATTTAAAGGATATGAACTGGTGGATCGGTGGAGGAGAATCTTATAGAATTCAAAATCATACAATCGGAGAGTCTCTTTTCCCTATAGACTGGCAAATGGAGGGAATAAGTGGAGAAAAACTGTACAAATTGATCTCAAAACAAGAGTACTATCTGATTTTTTGTGACTTAAAAGGTTTTCCTAAGAATTCAGATGCAAAAGAAGTCGCAACGTACGAAGAATTTCTGGAAAGTGACTGTCAGTTTGTATTGAATCTGGTAGATTCTTCTTACACTACTATCTACTCTAAGAACCAGATGATTATTGAAAACTTATATACAAAGGCAATCATCTTAGGATATGAAAATGTGAGTTACTTGGAAGATGAAATTGATAGCAATACTACGCTTATTGCTTGGTAAACACCATAAATTAGTCTATAGTTGCATACATTTATTGAAAACATACAAGAGTTTATTAAATGGATCGTAAGCAGGAACTTAGTCATAACTGAGTTTCTGTTTTTAATTTACGATAAAAACGTTTATAGATGCCTATTAGAATGGTAAACTCTAGACTACAGAAGAGTCTGTTATAACCATTCAGCGAAAAAAAGAAAGCAGGAAAATATGAATAAGCCATCATTTGAAACATTTGAAATTAGCCCCGAAATAACAAAGGCACTAACGAGTTTACGTTACTTTCACCCGACAGCGGTACAGGAAGCCGTTATTCCATTGGCCTTAGAGAAACAGGATGTTATTGTTGAGTCTCAGACAGGTAGTGGTAAGACCGTTGCCTTTGGTATTCCGCTTTGTGAACAAGTAGAGTGGGAAGAGAATAAGCCGCAATCTTTGATTTTGGTTCCAACTCGAGAATTAGCATTACAAATCAAAGACGATCTTATGAATGTCGGTCGATTGAAGCGGATAAAAGTTACTGCAGTATTTGGGAAGTCACCTTTCAAAATACAGAAATCTGAACTGAAACAAAAAAGCCACATTGTTGTCGGTACTCCAGGCCGTATTTTAGAACATTTAAAAGAAGGCACATTAGTAGTCGATAAAATCAGCAGCTTGGTTTTAGATGAAGCAGATGAAATGCTAAATATGGGCTTCATCGAACAAGTTGAAGAAATTATCGGTCATCTACCAACAGAACGTCAAACGATGCTGTTTTCTGCGACGATGTCATCAGAAATCAATCGTTTAGCTAGCTTTTATATGAAGGATGACCGTGCTTCTGTGAAAATGGAATCTTCAGTGGAGAACACGCCTAAGATTTTACACTCTTATATTAACGTAGAAGAGTCCGCTAAGGAAAAACTGCTGTTAGACTTGTTAACGATTGAGAACCCAGATGCTTGTATCATCTTTTGTAACACCAAAGATGCGGTAGATAGTGTTGTCAGCTATTTGGACAAAGCTGGTCTACCAATTGATAAGTTACATGGCGGTATGGATCAAGATGATCGCTTAGATGTAATGGATGAATTCCGCTCTGGGAAACTGCGTTACTTGGTAGCAACTGACGTAGCTGCTCGTGGAATTGATATTGATAACGTGACACATGTCGTCAACTATGACGTTCCTGTTGAAAAAGAGAGCTATACGCACCGAACAGGTCGAACGGGTCGCGCAGGCAAAACAGGATTAGCCTTAACGATGGTTAGTAACGCTGACAGAAGACGCTGGCAGGAAGTTCGTGACTATACATTCGATGGTAATCAAGAGCTTACGGAAATAACGGCGCCTAACGAGCGTGCAGTTACACGTGCGAAAGCGGCTTTTGAAAAGAAAATAAATACACGAGTGGCACCTAAAATTGCCCGTAATAAAGAGTTGAATAAAGATATCACGAAGGTTTACTTTAACGGTGGGAAAAAGAAAAAACTGCGCGCTATTGATTTCGTAGGCACGTTAACGAGTATTAGAGATGTGTCAGCAGAAGATATCGGTATTATCACGATTCAGGAAAATGTGACCTATATCGAAATCATGAATGGTAAAGGACCTTACGTCATTTCTGAAATGCAAAATCGTACAATTAAAGGGAAAAATTTAAAAGTAAATAAAGCACGTAAGTAGAAAGAGAAGATTGAATAAGGTCTTCAAAAAAGCATTATGAGCATAAGTGACTATAGAGAAACACATTATTTTTCAATTCCTGAAAAATAATGTGTTTTATACTATCTTAATCTTTCTCTACTAGTAAAAATCGTATTACTCAGATAAAATAAGTATAAGAACGACTTTACATAAAAAGAGTTAACTGTACGGGGGAACTAAAATGAGCAAAATAGTGAGCAGTGTATTAACGCTACTCAGTCTAACAACTCTATCGGCTTGTTCAAGTTTAGAAGAAGTGGCTGTAGTAGAAGAAAGCCAGCAAGAGGTCAATGATATGGAAAGCATAGAAGAACCCATTATCCAAAATGAAGAAGTAGTCCCAGTTTTGCATACAGAAGTTCCTTCTGTAAAACGGATTAATGCAGGCTACGATGAGCAGATGGAATTTGACTACATGTACGAAGAAGTCTTCTGGGGTGTTGAAGAAGAAGATGCGACGTATCACTTTCCTAATGTACATTCAGGAATTGTAAATTTAGGAGATAGCATTCTAGTGGATTGGAGTACAATGGACCCACAACCTACTGAAATCAGTTTAGTTAAGGCCAATGCAAATGATACCTCTGAAATAATTAGCGAAACGACTATCTCAGATAGTAGAGAGATAACGATTGATGTCGGCGAAGAAGAAATAGGAAAACAATATGCTCTTCAGTACTTATGGAAAGATGGAGAATTCGTTACTGGAAAAACGATTCTAAGTTTTGAACTTAGATAAATGATTCTATGTGCAATAAACAAAAGTATATCGATCTGGAATGACTAATTGATTTAAAAGGAGCTAATACAATGGAGCCATGGACATTTGAACCGCCGACTGAACATTATGATGAAAAGCTTGTAGCGATAGATAATCAAATTTGTCAGTTAATGAAACAGCGCAAAGAACTATCGGATAATACCCCAAGTTTTCCGACTAGAAAATTTATTACAGACTGGTCAGAAAAATATGGTTTTGATGAAGAGTTTCTAAATACGATATTTTCAGACTTGTTAAATGAGAACTTATATAAACCTAAGGTGGAACCAAAGAATTTCCTTAAGAATATTCCTATCTTGAAAGCTTTTGAGAAAGAGGATGTATTTTATTTTGTCACTCTGATTCGTCAGTTTGAAAATGTCAGTGTGGTTGAGTTAAATATCAGTGATAAAATCATCGGCGACGTATCTGAATGGAATTACCCTGAGGAGCACTTAGAACTTTCAATTAAAGCAAGAGATCAAGAGTTTGATTGCAGGAACGATGGAGGCGGAGGTGTCCCAGGCAGTATAACGAATACCTTTATTATATCTCCGGCTCTTCCTGATGATGTATCCGAATATGACTTAGTATTCAAAATGTATAAAACGATTTTTGCTAAAGATGCTACCTTTGAATTTACTATTTGAGAAGTGCAGATGAGGGAAAGGAATCATAGCGATGAAAAGATTTGAATTGAGTAAAGGGGCTAAGGTATTTACCGTTACGTTTGTAGTATACTTTTTGATGCTTTCTTTAAGCTCGGGTGAAAGTATATCGACAATCATTCTGACATCAAGTTATGGAAGCTTTGTAGTCGCTTCTGTTGTTTATGCTGTTTACAAGTTATGTTCTTATATAAAGCGACTAATAAAATCATAGTCATCTAAACAAAGTATACAAGGAGTATGTAATGAAACTTTTATTATTAACAATCTGCAGTTTAGTTCTTTTTGCTTGTCAGTCAGAAGATGCCGCTTCAAATAGGCCAGATATAGAAATAGAAGCACCTAGAGAAGAACCAATACAAAATTCTACTGGAGAATTTATAGCTAAGATTATTTCTCTTAATGAAAACAATGCAGTCGTTCTTGCAGAAGATCTTTCTGGATATCCTAATGGAGCAGAAATTAGCGTATCCTTGCCAGCAGGAGAAGACTGGGAAACAGGAGACGTCGTGCGGATTGAATATGAAGGTGGATTTATGGAAAGCGATCCTATGCAGATTAATCAGAAAAGTGTTGAAAAAATAGAATAAAAGAAATTTCGATTGAACAAGATAAAGTTTCATTTCAAAAGGGACTCCAAAGATTTACGGAGTTTCCTTTTTTTGTCTATCCGATAATCATTTTGAATATAATGTTGATTAAACTACATTTTGAAGCGCTTGCTGTATAATAATAGTTAAGATCTTTTGAATTTTTGAATTCTATCAAAAGTACTCTTAAATAAAAAATAAAAAACGATTATTTGAAAAAGGTATGTCAAATTTAGGGGTTGAGGAAGTGACAATACTAAAAGAAAAACGATACATCATTGGATTTATATTGGTAAATGTATTTCTATTAATAGGATGGAATATCCTATTTAGAAGCAATGAATGGTTGGCAAGCCTAGACATTCTTGTCCTTCAAACGATAGCAGTAGTATTTTGTCTTACCCAATTCTATAAAGCGTATAAAGAAACGCATAGTCAGCAAAAGAAGTTTTGGTATTTATTGAGTATAGGTACGGTGTTCTATCTTGTTGGAAACTCCCTTTGGCTAATGATGCAAATTATAAATGGAGAATTTTTATCTACAAGTGTCGAATTCTTTTTTTGGTTATTAGCTAGAATCATTTACCTGATCGCTCTATTTTACCGTATTAGGGGGATCAATACGACCAAATTCAAGAAAGTCTATTTTTTCAATATTCTGATTTTTATGATTACTACAGCGTCGATAACGACTTATTATCTGATAGAACCGACAGTGAATTATGCAGAAAATTCACTAACAGCGATTGTTATAACTTTGATATATCCAACTATAAATTTGAGCATCCTATTGATGATATTTATTCTTTACTATCTGGTTCATAAAAAAATAGAAAACACCGTTATGTTGTTCCTTATAGTAGGTTTTTTGATGACCATTACTGGAGACACGTATTTTTCCTATTTAGAGACCTACAATCATTATTATCCAGGAAGCTTGGTTAATTATTTCTGGCTTATTGGGACATGGTTACTTGGTCTCACAGGATATTATGCAAAGAGTAGTAGAGAAGTACAAGACGTATCTACTGAAGATTTTAATCTACAATATGTAGTCATTAATCCTTACATTAGTACATTGGTACTGATCGTTCTCGTTATCAATAGTTATGACTGGACTTTGAATGCGCTCAGCTTTGGCGTATTGATTGTAATAGGAATGATTATTGTCCGTCAGCTATTTACCATAAAAGAAAACAGGGAGTTAATAGATGAATACAGTTATCTAGCTTATCATGACCCCCTAACGAATCTAAGCAACCGTGCTAAATTTACAGAGACACTTGAGCTTGAAATGGAAAGAGTAAGAGAGCAGAATCAAGAAATTTCGTTGTTATTGATTGATCTCGATCGATTCAAAGTTGCAAACGATACACTCGGCCATCAAATTGGAGATGAAATCTTAATAAAAGCTGCAAAACGTATAGAAGAAGTTCTTGCGCCTGATATGCAAGTGTTTAGATTGGGTGGAGATGAATTTGCAGTCATCATTGTGCAAGAAACAGATTCAAAATGTAAGGGCGTAGCGGAAAATATTTTGCAAAATATTCAAAAACCTTTCAAGATCAATGATTATGAAGTCAGCCTTACAGCTAGTATTGGTATCAGTGTTTTTCCAAAAAATGGTAGGTCCTACGAAGAACTATTCAAATTTGCGGATACAGCAATGTATTTAGCTAAAGATAGTGGAAAGAATGGATTTAAATATTATGATGATGATTTAAGAGAGGTAATGGGTCGTAGACTAAGGATTGAAAGTGATCTAAGGAAAGGGCTAGAAGAAAATCAGTTCAAGTTGTATTATCAGCCAAAGGTAGACTTAGTATCTAGAGAAATGATTGCAATGGAAGCTTTACTCCGCTGGAATCACCCGGAATTTGGATGGATTTCTCCTAATGAGTTTATTCCGATCGCAGAAGAAACTGGACAAATCGTAGCCATAGGAGAATGGGCTCTGAGAAATGCCTGCAAGCAAAATAAAGCTTGGCAAGAAAAAGGATTGACAGCAATACGAGTTTGCGTCAATGTATCAGTTAAGCAATTTCAGCACGGTGGACTCTTGACGATGATTGAAAACGCACTTGAAGAATCTGGTTTACAGCCTCGTTATTTGGAAATAGAAGTCACGGAAAGCATTATGCAAAATACGAGCGAAACGAGTGAAGTGCTGCATCAAATTAGAGAAATGGGTATAGAAATTGCCATTGATGACTTTGGAACAGGTTATTCATCTTTAAACGTCATTCAACAATTACCGATTGATACCATTAAGCTAGATAAATCTTTTATAACGGATATCCGTAATGCGAATCAGTTGGCTATGGTAAAAACCATTATTACTTTAGGTGAAAATTTGAAACTCAAGGTAGTAGCTGAAGGGATAGAAACAGAATATCAGTTGAAGAAACTAATCGAAAGTAGATGCGATATCGGTCAAGGCTATCTCTTCTCAAAACCTGTTGAACCCAATCGGTTTGAAGAACTGCTGAAAAGAAAATATCTTTAAGTAACGTCCAAATGATATGTAATATATGAACAAATTAAAAATGTCGATTCCCTATTCATTTAGAGAATCGACATTTTCTTTTGTTTCTATCAAGAGTAAATAGAAGGCAAATCACTAGCAGGGGTTGGATAAGCAAAGATGTGACTAGCAAGTTCACTAGCTGAAACTTTTTGCTCGATTAATTGACTGAAGTAGTTGATCAATTCGTCTGCTGCGTTATTCAAGCAAGCTGCACCGACTAATAATCCGGATTGTTTGTCTTTTACAATTTTGATTGTTGAAATAGGTTCGTTGGTTCTACGGTAATTGAACCACTGAGTAGCGTCAATTGTAGACAATTCGTAGTCATCATTGCTTTTATCAACCATAACACCGATTTGAGCCAATTTAGGACCAGAAAATACCATTGTAGGAATACTTGGATAAGCTATCGGTTCTGTCGTTTTTCCCGTCATGTATGAGACAACGTAATTAGCCTCGAAGGTACACACAGGCGTCAGTTTCGGCTGGCTCTTAGATAAGATATCTCCGATGGCAAAAATAGCTGGATTGCTTGATTGAAGATGCTCATTGACCTTAATACCTTTCTTGTCGTACTCCACACCCGCATTTTCAAGTTTCAACCTATCTGTATTCGGCATTCTTCCGGTCGTACAAAAGACTAAATCCGTATTTAATTCAAAATCAGAGTCGTCTGTTAACGCGTAACCGATAGAAGTATTTTCAACTTTAGAAATATCTACATTGAAATGGAATTTAACACCTTTAGCTTCAAGTTGTTTAACCAACTGGTCGACAAGTTCTTGGTCAAAGTCTTTAAGCGGTCGATCATTGTGCTGAATCACATGAACTCTAGAACCAGCTGCATTAGCAATCGCGGCAAATTCAAAAGCGATATACCCTCCACCTACTAAGGTGATGGTTTCAGGCATTTCTGGAAGAGATAAGAAATCGTCGCTGGTCAAAAAGTGCTCTTTTCCTTCAATATCTAATATAGAAGGTCTTGCACCAGCAGCGAGGATAAAGTGGTCTGCTTTCAATTCGTCACCATTTACCTCTAAAAGATTTTCGTCGATGAAGGCCGCTTTCCCAGTGAAAGCTTTTACACCAGAAGATTCAAGACTACTCTTCATTTGTTTAGGAACGGGAGAAGTAAAGGTCTCTTTAAAAGCCATCAGTTCTGGCCAGTTTACTTTAGGAGCTGAATTGAGTCCTTTTCCCTGTAATTGGTTGACATGATCTCTAGCTTCAACCGCTGATACGAGTACTTTTTTTGGATCACAGCCTCGGTTTGGGCAAGTCCCGCCCCATAAGCTTTCCTCTATTATAGCAACGCTTTTACCTTCAGCTGCTAGGCTGGAAGCCGTTTCCATTCCGGAAACCCCACTACCAATCACCACTACATCAAACTCTTTTACCATGATTAAATTCTCCTTTGTTGAGTATTTTCCATTAAAGATCTGCAAGTTATTTTTAACACAGAAAATGGGACATTGAAAATGAAAGAACTTAAACAAAAGCGTTTATATACTTCATATACTATATAACAAGTATTAGACTGTTATATTATTTGTGTAAACTCGTTTGCGGAGGCTGAAAATTATGTTAGTATATATTCTTATTAAATTCTACTTTGGTAGTCTTAGTGAAGGATAGTTTGATGCAATTACCAATTGAAGAACCTGTTTTAATCTTTGCTTCCGCAATGATACTATTTTTTATTTCACCCTTAATTATGAAAAAATTTAAAATACCCGGTATAATCGGCCCCATACTTGCAGGTATTATCGTTGGTCCTTATGGATTCAATATTTTAGAAAGGGACCAGACTATTGAGTTGTTAGGTAATATAGGATTGTTATTTATCATTTTTATTGCTGGTCTGGAATTAGATATTGATGGCTTCAAGAAGTATCGTAATCGAAGTGTCTTGTTTGGGACGCTATCTTTTAACATACCGCTGATTTTAGGTGCGGTTGTGGGAGTTCTCTTGGGTTACACTTTGACCGGATCCATTCTGCTAGGTTCTATTATTGGATCACATACGTTGCTGGCCTATCCTATAGCAAGTGTGATGGGAATTTCTAAAAATAAGGCTGTGACTACTGCTGTAGGTGGTACACTTTTAACAGATACGTTTGCTTTGTTAATCTTAGCGATTATAACAGGCTCTACAGAAGGACAATTATCCTTGCGGTTTTGGATAACCATGCTCTTATCACTGACCGGATTTGTCTTATTGATTATGTTGGGTATTCCAAAAATATCCAAGTGGTATTTTAGAAATTCGGAGAATGAAGGAATTACTACGTTCTCATTTGTGATGGTCGTTCTCTTCTTTTCCAGCTCCTTGGCAATTCTAATCGGAATGCAACCATTGATTGGGGCTTTTTTGGCTGGTTTAGCGTTGAATCGATTTGTACTCGACTATGGGACTTTAATGAACCGTATTCGTTTTTTAGGAAATGCGATATTTATTCCTTTCTTTTTGTTATCAGTAGGAATGCTGATGGACTTAAGTGTACTATTCAATAATCCTAAGGCTTGGCTCGTGACGATTGCAATCGTTGTTTCCGTGTTTATTGGAAAAGCAGCAGCTCCGCTAATTGTTAGTAAAGTTTATGGGTATTCACCTGTAGAACGGAATGTAATGATTGGGTTAACAACGCCACAAGCAGCAGCAACACTGGCCTCTACACTGGTAGGATATAGAGTAGGACTGCTAGATCAAATAACGGTCAACGCGGTTATTATTATGATTTTACTGACCTGTTTCTTTGGATCTTATTTTGTGGAGAAATATGGTAGAAAATTGGCTTTACAAGAAGAGAGACAACCAAGTAAGCGTGAAAAAGATTCAGAGCCAGAACGTATTTTGATTCCACTAGCCAATCTTCAAACGATGGAATCTTTGATTGACCTGGCAAATATGATTAGAGAATCCAGTATAAATGAGCAAACACTTCATCCTCTGACAGTAGTACAAAAAGATTTGAATTCCGCTCATGAGGGTGTAGCAAGTGCTGAAAAAATGTTAGGACACGCACTTATATATGCATCAGGTGCTGAAATTCCTCTTCTTCCTATGACAAGAGTAGATCAGAACGTATCCAATGGTATCATTAGAGCGATAGCTGAAAGACGCATCAATACCGTTGTCATTGGTTGGAATGCCGAAAGAAAATTCAATCAAATGTTTGGAAATATTATTGATCGGGTCGTTGAACAAACTAGTCAGTCTATCTTGGTAACGAAATTAGATCATCCACTGGAAATAACGAGAAGAATTGTTTTGATCGTACCTCGTGGGGCAGATCACAAGGGCGGGTACAGAGAGGCGTTAGAAAGAATTAAAACATTGACAGTACGATTAAGTGCGTTTTTACTCGTATTGGTAGTCGGTGAGTCTAAAAATTCTTATCAAAACTCTATAGAGAACATTCAACCTGATCCACCATTTGAAATAAAAGAAATTGATAATTGGGAAGCTCTAAGGGAGTCGTATGTGCACAATCTAAATAATGATGACATTGTTGTGATTATGAGTGCAAGAAAAGGAACTGTTGCTTGGCATCCACAACTTGAAGAATTACCAAAGAGTTTAGCAAAAGTGAAGCCAAAAAGCTTTATCGTGTATTACCCTGAAGAAAGCTAAAGTAAGAAAACAAGTGGTTGAACGATTGGAAATAAAAGTGACTACCCTATAGCAGTAAGAAAGAGTAGTTTAAAGGCTGTGAGGTAAATAAATGAGCCAGATTTTGAATGAAGATTTGATTTATGAAGTGCTTTCCGTGGTCGATGAGATTCCAGAAGGAAAAGTTGCGACGTATGGTCAGATTGCCAGATTGATTGGTAGAGAAAAGAATGCTCGTCTTGTAGGAAGAGTGTTGAGTATGGCTGAGTTCTATGGAAGGTATCCATGTCACCGAGTAGTCAATCATGCCGGTAGGCTGGCTCCAGGTTGGAAAGAACAAAGAGGCTTGCTCGAAGCGGAAGATGTCCCGATGAAAAGTGAAATACAAGTTGATTTGAAAGCTTGTCATTGGGAAGGATAAGCGGTATTTAAGGTAATCAAAAAGGCTATGGTGATTACGTATAGTGACCCCAAAAAGTTAGACTTTTTTCAGAGCAGATATTCTGCTCTGTTTTTTTATGCTATTTTACACTCGTTTGTATGAGTTCGTCGATACTCGATTGG
>NZ_JBHSUL010000001.1:0-73319 GCF_042660675.1 Marinilactibacillus sp. GCM10026970 | reverse complement strand
TAGATTTGGTGTGGTAACTTTAGTCTATCAGAGAATCTCGCTTGTTTCATTTTACATAAAAATAGTGCTGGCGAATTCTCACCAACACTAGATATTATAGAACCGATATTATACACTCTGGTTTCCTCTATTTTTGGTTATCGGTAAAAGTTAATTTTAAAACTTCTTCTTAGGATGCTTGTCTATAATCTCAGGATACTTCCCAAGTAAGGAAAGGCCGATAGACGTCAACATATAGCCGCGGACGTTTACTAGTGTTTCGAGCTCGTCTTCAAGATAGGCGCTTCTGACGCGGTCCATTAGTTGACCCTTAGTTAAAGTAGAAAAGCCAGTTGCATTTTTATCTTTCAGTAAAGCTTTTAATTGAGCAGCGTTCAGATGTGTCAGGGACTCCATTGCAGATAATTCTTTAGCATAGTGTTTTTCTAATACTTCTTCAAGTGCTTGTTCAGCATTGATTCCATATGTATATTCAAAGTATTTTGGAAAGCCACTTTCGTTTGTAAATGTTGAAAAGCTGATTCTCCAAAGTAGGATCAAGTGTCCTGGCAGAATACCTTCTTCTAAACGAATCATGTTTCTTTTCGGTACAAGTGAGGCTGAACCAATCTCAACGTCTTGTAACCAAGCATCCAAGTCACGATCCGGAGATAAATATGGCGCTTCATCATGCTGGTCATATAACGATAAAAATTTCTGCACGTTCTCGTCGCTTTGATCCAAATGCTGGTTTTGTAAGTCCATGTTACGTGTATTCATGATGAATCTCCTCCTTGATGAAATAACTGATTAGATTCCATCATACCAGATACGATACATAGAGACAAAAAGAAATACGTATGTTATCAGAAGTTTGATAAACAAAGTTTTAACATCCGATCTTCATTAATCTAAAGAACAAAAAATCATAAAGAGATCCCATTATTCCCTATACTGCTAGATAAATACACTTTAATCTTTCATATAAATAGACATACCTACTTCAGTATCTTGCACACGAATCTCTCCACCTTGTCTAGAAATCAAATAGACCCAGTAAAAGTCTCCGACACAACTAGCCGCATGGCAAGATGCTAGAAAAATCAATGGAATAGATGACTCCAGAGAAAATAATGCGTAACCCATGAGTGCTGAAGAAATCAAAACGAAAGGTGCCAGACAGATCAGAACAAACTGACTTCTCGTATAAAAAGAATTGGGACTTGTTGCATAAGCCAGTCCATTCTTGAATCCAAATTTCACTTTACCTTCTGGATGAAATAATTTAAAAAAAGCACCATGGATCAGTTCATGTACTACGATCAATAAGAAAAAGAATACTAAAAATAAAACGAAACCCATTAAACCAAAGCTCATGGATACACCAAAATCTTGGTCTCCAGAAAAGACATATAAAAAGGTTGTAAATAAAAAGATAAACAAAAAAATCAATGGGATAGAAAAAACATTCAGCCAGAAAATCACTTTCTTATTTTCCATCAGGTTGTAAGCTTTTATCAAGGTCATGCAGGATCATCTCTTTTCTCTTAGTTTATATGTACAGGTCACTTGGACCTTATAGTAAAAGTATAGAGGAATGAAAAACATTGAGCAATATAGAATGTGCTCGGATAATTAAGTGGATTACTAGTAGCGTCCTATTTAGAAAAGCGCTATCTATCTCGAAGTTCTTTTGATAAAATCGTATTAAGCAATACATAGTCTATCTAAGGGGGAAGTCTCATGTTCAAAAAGAAGTGGCTTGTGGCAGGGATAGGATTAGGAATGTTATTAGCGGCTTGTTCAGGGGAAACGGATCATTCGGGGGGCGATATGTCTACGGAAGGAGCTGTGACGAGCGATGAGTCAGGAGAGGTCTGGGATTCTGAAACAGAAGAAAGTGCAACGAATACGGATGTTGAAGGAAATCTGATTGGAGAAAGAGTCATCAGATCCGTTTATCGAGAGTATGAAACACTGGACTTTGAAGAAAGCAATACGTATATCATGGATAGGGTGACTGATTTTGGCGGATTTGTTGAGCAGTCCAATCAGTCTACTGGAAATTATATGGATGATTCGAACCGTGTGTATCGCGATGGGTATTATACTTTGCGTATTCCAACCGAATCGCTTGAAGGTTTTTTAGAACAGTTAGACGGTATCGATGCGATTAAACTAAACGAAAATGTGGGTACGGAAGATGTAACGCAAAACTATTCGGATACCGAATCCCGAGTCAATGTGCTCCGAAACAAGGAAGAACGATTGAATATCTTACTGGAACAAGCGGAATCAATTGAAGACATTATTCAGATTGAAAACAGCCTTTCAGAAACGATCTCAGAAAGGGAATCTTTGCAGACAGTATTAGATAACTATGATAGCCTAATGGATTATACAAGGGTCGAAGTTAGTCTTTCAGAACGTCCACGGATTTCTGGAGAACGAGAAAGTAGACCATTCCTTGAGCGCATTCAGGAAGCGCTCGTTGATTCAGCATATGCCTTTTACTATGTGCTACAAAATTTAATCATCGGTTTGATTTATGCCCTACCGTTTTTGATTGGAATTGGTTTGATCATCTGGATTGGCTACTACATTCATAAAAAGAGAAAAAGGCATAATAAATAGGTAAACCTATAACCCGAAGACGAGACCGCAAAAATATGGGACTTGTTTTCGGGTTTTCTACGTATAAGAACTAACGAAAACAGCAAAGTTGAATCGAACAGTGAATTAAAGTAGGGTAGAAGTAAGAGACACTCATCAACGGATTAAATAAAATAGACGAGGTGAAAAGAATGGCATTTGATTATGATTTGGATTTCGACACGATTGATTTTCGCGAACAACCAGAACTTTATAGAGTTGGTCGAGGGGAACAAGGGGTATTGATGGTAGAGCCTTATAAAGGCGAGATTCTTCCGCATTGGCGCTTTAAAACACCTGAGATTGCCAAAGAGTCTTCTGAAAAAATCTATCAAATGTATTTGGATTATAAGGAAGCTGGGGACTTTGTGGGAATGGACATGGCAAGGAAATTCATTCAAATGGGCTATACTCGCGCTCGTCGTTACGCGAATTACAAAGGCGGTAGAAAATATGGCAAAGACGGCGAAGTAAACGAACGGGATATCGATGAAGAAAAAGCAAAGTCCGCTGCTATTTTTGAAGAGAAATGGATTATCGTTCGAGAAGACGAAGACTATTTGAAACTTAAAAGAGCGCATCAGAAAAAATACGGTTAAATTTTTAAAAGACACCTTCGAATCCTTATACCATAGAGATTCGAGGGTGTCTTTTTTCAAACGTTATGTAGAATGCCGGTCATCGTATTTATCGAGTTCCAATTGATAAATAAACCACACGATTCGAGCAATAAACAAAAGAATCAAAATGGGCGCTATCTGAAAAAAGAAATTCCAGAACAAATAAAGATAATACAAAATATCTGCCATATAGTTGTTAGAGTATATCGAAAGTTCTTCCGAAATTACCGTAGAATCCTCTGTAGCAATCATCAATACTTGAAACAAGTGCATCATTATTCCCTCCTTTTCTGCCCAGTATAGCACAAGAAGAGCGTACGAAACGTTTTTAAGGAATAAATTTCCCTGTCTTGTTCTATCTGACCGCTATTTGTATAATAAACAAAAGCCTACCAGAAACAGACAACCAAAAAGGAGCTCCATATGATTAAAATCATGATTGTAGAAGATGACCAGACCATCGCAGAGTCTTTGAAATTAGAATTAGAAAAATGGCAGTATGAAGCTTTTTATATCAAAAATTTCCAATCTGTTCTAGAAACATTTACGACGGAACAGCCGCAACTTGTTTTAATGGATATTAATCTGCCCGCTTTTAACGGCTACCACTGGACACAGGAAATCAGAAGACGCTCCGACGTGCCTATTATCTTTATCTCATCACGAACAGATGATATGGATATGGTCATGGCCATTCAAATGGGCGCGGACGACTTTATTCAAAAACCCTTCAGCCTGACCGTTGTGATTGCCAAAATCCAAGCCATGCTGAGGCGGACCTACGATTACGCTGAAAACGAGAATTATCTTACAGTAGAAGATGTGATCCTAAAACCAGCAGAATCTTCCATCACCTTGGGAGACCAATCCATCGAACTCACCAAAAACGAAACGCAAATTTTGGAGCTCCTTTTTAGAAACAAGGGCACCTTTGTCACCAGAGAAACCATTATCACCAGACTTTGGGAAAACGAATCTTTTATCGACGACAACACACTAGCGGTCAATATCTCAAGACTTAGAAAAAAATTCAAAGAATTAGAAAAAGAAAACCTGATCAAAACAAAGAAAGGAGCCGGCTATGGCGTCTAATAAAATCGCTTTGACACGCGGCTTCCTGAACTATCTACGTCCACAGATTTTACTGTTTTTACTGCAGACACTCATTTTTGGAGCGGTCTATTTCTTGACCCGACAAGAGTCTAGAGTGTTCACGACGGCTTTTCAGATCTGCCTGCTGGTATTCATCCTATCAAGCGGAATTCAGTTTTACCTTTACGCAGCAAAAGTCAAAAGAGCCAAATCCACCCAATACGCAGAAACAGATGCATTTTTATCCAGTGACTATATCCACGAAATTTATGAAGAAAACTATATGAATCTGGAAGAGACCTTGTTGCGCAAAAAGCAAGCGGACATAGAAAAACAATCTGAAATGATGGATTACTTTTCCTTATGGATCCACCAAATCAAGACCCCGCTTTCTGCGATGAGTTTGATCCTACAACAACAAAAAGACCAAACACCCCAGCAACGTAAACTGGAACAAGAACTGATTCACGTCAATGATTATATTCACCTTGCCCTGAATTATCTGAAGCTAGAAGAGACCGGTAAGGAACTGGAAATCGAACGAGTCGATGTCGACGCAATTATTCGCTCCGTTCTGAAAAAATATGCCATCCTCTTTATCTACAACAAAATCAGTCTGGACTTTGAGCCTACAAATCTCGTAATCCAGTCAGACAAGAAATGGGTACAAGTCCTGATTGAACAGATTCTATCTAACAGCTTAAAGTACACAGAAACCGGCACCATCATAATCACAGCCACGCCAGACCAGAAGCTAATCATCGAAGATACTGGAAGTGGCATCAGCAAAGAAGACCTTCCTAAAATTTTTGAAAAAGGCTACACCGGATTGAACGGAAGGCTACATGACAAATCAACGGGGATTGGGTTATTCATTTCAAAAAAGATCACGCAGAGAATGAATATCACCCTGACCATCGATTCTGAACTAGGCAAAGGGACTCAAGCCATCATTGACTTCTCCAGAAAGGAAACGACCCTCTTTGAATAAGCGATGATTTCGAACCTTACAGATCTGTAAGGTTGCCTGAGAAATCGTAAGAATAGATAAATGCTCCGGCTCCAAGAAGATTATATGATGGGTATAACAAAAGAGAGGGGCAAATCACAATGGGATTTTTAGAAGTCAAACATATCAAGAAAGTCTATACAGGAAGACTAGGTGCTAAGGAAACGACCGCATTAAAAGACGTGCATTTTTCAGTAAACGAGGGAGAATTTGTTTCAGTCATGGGGGAATCTGGTTCGGGTAAGACGACCTTACTGAATCTACTATCGACACTCGATAAACCATCTGAAGGCGAGATTACTTTGGCGGGGACACCACTTACAACAATCAAAGAAAAAGAATTATCCAAATTTAGAAGAGAACAGCTAGGATTCGTATTTCAGGATTTCAACTTACTGGATAACTTTTCACTTAAAGACAACATCTTACTGCCACTTGTACTGGAACAGATGCCGGTAAAAGAAATGGAAGACAGGCTGAAACCACTTGTTGAAAAACTGGGTATCAGTCAATTAATCAACAACTATCCTTATGAAGTATCGGGCGGACAAAAACAAAGAGCGGCAGTTGCACGCGCACTGATTACAAAACCAAAACTGATTCTGGCTGATGAACCAACTGGAGCACTGGATTCAAAAGCATCTGAAATCTTAATGAATCTGTTCTCAGATATCCATGCAATGAATCAAACCATTTTGATGGTCACGCACAGTGCACGAGCAGCGAGCTATTCAAACCGTGTCTTATTCATCCGAGACGGGGAAGTTTATCATGAAATCTACCGCGGAGATCAATCAACGGAAGTTTTTATGGATAGAATCTCTCAAGCCTTACTGTTTTCATTCGATAGAGGTGAGCAAGATGGAATTTAAACTTGCCTTAAAACTGGCTACTCGAAATATGAAATCCAACAAACAGGTTTATATTCCTTTTGTTGTATCTTCTACGCTAACCGTGTCAATGTTTTACATGATCGCTTCATTGATTACAAATTCCTTTGTCACTGAACGAGGAGAATCTTTATCTCCACTTTTCAGACTCGGAGCCACCGTCGTAGCCATTTTTTCTCTTGTATTTATTCTTTACGCGAATAGTTTCTTAATGAAAAGACGGAAAAAAGAAATCGGACTATTCAATATTCTGGGACTGGAAAAAAGACATATTGCTAAAATCATCGCGATTGAAACGATTATGACTTTTACAGTCAGCTTAATAACAGGATTGATTACAGGTTCACTACTAGGTCAGTTGATGTTTTATGCCATTGACTTCATACTGATTTTACCGCAGAACTTCATCTTCACAGTAGGGATCTTACCGATCCTATTGACAGTAGCATTATTTGGAGTCATTTTTATCGTCACTTACTCGATCAACGTAGTGAACATTCAATTTTCGAACCCGATTGAATTGCTGAAAGGTGGACAATCAGGAGAAAAAGAACCGAAAAGCTCGCCAATTTTATTTGTCCTTGGACTAATTTCAATGGGCGCAGGTTATTATCTTTCTTTAACTATCAAGGATCCGATTCAGGCTATATTATTATTTACAGTAGCCGTAGTGTTAGTGATGCTTGGGACGTATCTTTTGTTTAATGCAGGAACGATTATCATTTTAAAAGCTTTAAAGAAAAGAAAAAACTTTTACTATCAACCAGGTCCGTTTATCTCGATTTCCGGAATGCTTTATCGTATGAAACAGCACGCGACAGGTCTAGCAAATCTCTGTCTACTATCAGCAATGGTACTCATTACAGTCTCTACAACGACAGCACTTTACGCTAGCGCTGAAAATCTGGTTAGGTTGGCCATTCCAGTAGAAAACACGTTAAATGTTTCAAATGTAGATGGTCTAAGTGAATCCGAGTTTGAAGAGACCAAAGTCGAACCGTTACTAAATATTGTGAGAGAAGAAACAGAAAATAGCGCGGTGGACATTGAAGACTTAAAGTCATACTCAAAAATGACTCTTTACGATAATCAGATTATCGATGATGAGCTGATTTATCGCTATTCAGGCAAGGCTGTAGAAGATGGAACTGTTGAGAACGTTAATACCGTCATGATGCCTCTACAAGATTATAATGCACTAACCGGTCAGTCTCTGACGCTTGAAAGTGGAGCGATCTATGTAGACGATCCTTCAGAAATGATCTCAGGCAATAGTTTAGACATTGAAGGGGTGGAGTATAGCATCAATCAACTGGATGATATACCGGATTATCTAGTTACGACAAATCCAAATTCGAATCAACTTCTAGTCGTTTTGCCGGACATGGATACCTTGATGTCTATCCGTAGCGTCATAAATGGCTATTTAACGGACTTCAAGGAAAGTGTCAGTAAAGAGATTATATGGTCAACGACAGGTTCTCAAACAGAAGAATTGACTTACGCTGAACATATGACAGAAGTGTTCAGAGATAGAAATTTTGGCTTTCCGTTTTATCAAAATAGAGAACAGTTTCGAATCGGATATTATGATATCACAGGTGGATTCCTGTTCCTTGGTATCTATTTAGGATTCTTGTTCGTTATTGGGACCGTTCTAATCACATACTTCAAGCAGATCTCTGAAGGATATGAAGATCGAGCAAGAATTCAGGCCATGCAGAAAGTTGGGCTGGATAAGAAAATGACGAGAAAAGCGACGCGCTCTCAAGTAGTCTGGATGTTCTTGTTGCCACTTGTGGTAGCGATCATTCACACGATCGTAGCGTATCCGATTTTGTTCCAGATGCTTTCTGCTATCGGACTCATCACACACACGCTGCTAGCGGGGACCGTTGTAATTGTAGCTCTGGCATTCAGTCTGATTTATGGTATTGTCTACCTGATCACATCGAAAATTTACTTGAAAATCGTTGAATAAGGTTAAAAGCGACACCTCCTCAAAACATCAGCTAATTGGCTGAGTGAAAAGAGGAGGTGTTTTTTCTACTTGTCAATCAATGATTGTTCATTGCATAGGCTATTTGTATAATAGGTGAGAATGATGCAAAGATGCTTATAGATAAATTTCATAAATTAAGAGGTGACTTATGCAATTATTGATCGTTGAAGACGACACTACAATCGCTACTGGTCTAGAATATGCGCTTCAAGGAGAAGGCTTCACGACTGTGCTCTGCCAAAATGTTACTGCTGGAAAAAGAGCGATTGAAACAACCGATTTTGATTTATGTCTGCTAGACGTTACACTGCCGGATGGTACGGGATATGAACTGTGCAAGCAAATCAGAGAAAAAAGCAATTGTCCGGTTATTTTTCTGACAGCACTGGAAGATGAAGTGAATGTGGTGATGGGACTGGATATGGGGGCAGATGACTATATCACAAAACCCTTCAGATTAAGAGAACTGATCTCCAGAATCCATTCTGTTTTAAGACGGTATCAGAAACCACAGGAAGCGTTAAGTGGGTACACGATTGGTCAGATCAGAGTGAATATGCAAGAAGCGAAAGTGTATAAAATGAATAGAGAAGTCGCACTGACGGCACTGGAATACAGATTGTTATTGACCTTTATTCAAAATGAAGGTCAAGTTTTGTCTCGGGCACAGCTGCTGGAAGGCATCTGGGATGTTGCGGGAGACTTTGTCAATGATAATACACTAACGGTTTATATTAAAAGGATTCGCGATAAGCTGGAAGACGATCCTCAGAAACCGCAAATCATCAAAACGGTCAGGGGACTCGGTTACAAGTTGGGAGACTAATATGTTTAGAAACAGAGGAATCAGAAAAATGTTAGTGAGTATGGTGGGGATTGCATTAATTGGTGTCCTCGTCATTGCTTGGATCAACCTATGTGCAGGCATTGTGGCGTTTTTTTCTATGAGTGGTTTGATTGGTATCAGTCTATATTTTAACCGTCAGCGTTATAAGGAGATTGAAACGCTATCCGGCTACTTGAGAACAATTAGTAATGGCCAGTATTCTCTTGATATAAGAGACAACGAAGAAGGAGAACTGAGTATTTTGAAGAACGAGATCTACAAAGTCACCTTGATGCTGTCCAAACAAAGCGACTATTTGAGTCAAGATAAAAAGCGTCTGGCAGATGCCTTATCAGATATTTCGCATCAGTTGAAAACACCTCTGACCTCGATGCTTGTGATGATCGATCTCTTGAGTCAACAAAATCTTACAGAAGAAAAACGAATGGAATTCACTGGAAATATTGAAAAACAGCTGGAAAGAATGGACTGGTTGCTCAGTTCTTTGTTGAAATTATCCAAGATCGATGCCGGTACCGCCATCTTTAAGAAGGAAAACGTGGTCGTAGAAGATTTAATTCGAGAGGCGCTCGCACCGCTACGGATTCCAATCGAATTAAAAAATCAGGAGCTTTTGATTACGGGTGGAAAAGAGGTAACTTTTTTAGGAGACCAGCAGTGGACCAGTGAAGCCCTCATCAATATCTTGAAGAATTGTATCGAACATACGCCTGAGGAAGGCCGCATTGGTATCTACTACAAAGAGAATCCACTATATACAGAAATGTTAATCGAAGATACGGGGAATGGCATTTCAAAAGAGGATCTTCCCAATGTCTTCAAGCGGTTCTATAGAGGCAAGAATGCGTCAGAAAATAGTATAGGGATCGGACTGGCGATGGCGCATACGATTGTTGAGAGTCAGCAGGGGTCGTTGGATGTAAAGAGTGAAGAAGGCAAGGGAACGCAGTTTACGATTCGGTTTCATAAACGTTAAAGTGACTAAACTGTCATAATGGAGTCACGGACGAGTCATCTTAGACAGGTATATTCAATATATAGATTAAAGGAGGGTATAAAATGGGCATTGTAAAAGTAGAAAACCTGTCTAAAGTATACGGAAGTGGAGAAACAGCTGTTAAAGCGCTGGATGATGTATCCTTAACGATTGAAAAAGGAGAGTTTGTTGCCATTGTTGGTGCATCCGGGTCCGGTAAATCGACTTTGATGCATATGCTTGGAGGTGTCGATCATCCAACAAGTGGAAAAGTGTGGATTGAAGATACTGATATTTATGAATTAAATGAGACGCAATTAGCGATTTTTAGAAGAAGACAAATTGGATTGATTTATCAATTTTTCAACTTGATTCCGGTATTGAATGTCAAGGAAAATATGACCTTGCCCTTACTCTTAGATGGACACGAAGTGGATCAGAAGAAGTTTGAGCAAATTATAAAGTCACTCAAGTTGGAAGAAAGACAAACGCATTTACCGAATCAACTATCCGGTGGTCAGCAGCAGCGTGTCTCGATTGGTCGTGCGCTGGTCAGTAACCCGGCGATTATGCTGGCGGATGAGCCCACAGGGAATCTAGATAGCAAGAATAGTGAAGAGATTATGTCTCTACTCAAACACTTCAACAAGACGTTCAGCCAGACATTGGTCATGATCACGCATGACGAAGAGATTGCGTTGATGGCGGATCGGATCATCGCGATTGAGGATGGACGGATCATCAGAGATGAGAGGATCCGCTCATGACAATCGTACAAAAGCTAGCGATAAAGCAATTATGGTTAAACAAAAAACGTTCTTTGATCACAGTTATTGGGGTCATAATTTCAGTAGCTATGATCACGGGTGTGATTACGCTGGGCTTGTCTTTTATTAATCTCTTGCAGCGTCAGGTGATTTCAAATGAAGGCGAATGGCACTTTTCTTACTCAGACATAAATGCTACTCAGTTGGAAGCTATCGAACAAGATCCAAACCAAAGAGATATTTTGATCAGTCAAGACGAAGGCTTTGCGGAATTTGAAGAAAGCACAAACCCTGATCGTCCTTATTTACTAGTTCGCAATTATAATAAAACAGCCTTTGAAACCTTTCCGATTCAATTGAAAGAAGGCAGACTACCAACACAGTCAAACGAATTACTGGTCTCTGATTCTATCAGTAATCAAGACGCCTTCACCTACGAAATTGGTGATACGATTGAATTGGAACTAGGTCAGAGAGTACCATCAGATGACCCTTCTAGAAGGTTAACACAAGAAGATGCACTAGTAGACTTCGATGGCGTAACAGAGTCATTGACGATTGAAGAAACCGTTGTTTACACGATTGTGGGTACAATGGAAACACCTTTTTTTGAGAATAGCTGGAATCCGGGCTATGTATTTTTATCCTACAAAGATGAGCAGATGATAACGGGTGACCAGAAAACAGACGCTTATATTAGGATGGATCATTTGAATCAATCCTCTCCGGAATATATCGCAGAATTTGCGGAAACCCAAGGTATCGGAGCGGTTGGTTCGCATGGGAATTTACTGAGATATTATGGCATTCTTTCTCAGGACCGAACACGTAATATGCTGATCAGTTTGTCAGCAATTGTCATTGTCATCATTGTGATTGGATCTGTCTCACTGATTTACAATGCCTTTGCGATTTCTGTTTCAGAGCGGGCAAGACAGCTTGGAATGTTGTCTAGTATCGGAGCAACGAAGCGTCAAAAACGCAATGTAGTCTTTTTCGAAGGCGCATTGATCGGCGCTGTTAGTTTTCCGATTGGAGTCATCGTTGGATATGCAGGCATTGCATTGACATTTTTAGTCTTTAATTCATTGATTCAACAAGCAATCGATACCACAGAAAGTTTACGTGTCGTCTTTTCTCCTTGGACAATCTTGACTGCTTTGGTAATTTCGATCAGTACGCTGTTTCTATCGACCTATCTACCGGCAAAAAAAGCGTCTGAAATAACCGCTATTGAAGCCATTCGTCAGACTCAGACAATCAAATTATCCAATAAGACCATTCGTACACCTAAACTAGTACGCAAGCTATTTGGGATAGAAGGGGAACTGGCTTCAAAAAATATCAAAAGAAACCGTTCTGGCTACCGAGCGATTGTGTTTTCACTGAGTATCAGTGTTGTATTGTTTCTGACAATCTCTTATTTTGCATCGAGCTTGGCAAAATCAAATGAATTATTGGAGCAAGGTGTGAATTACGATGTCGAGGTCACTTTGAATCGAAGTGGGAAGGAATCAATCGACCCAGAGCTGTTCTCTAAATTGACAGTACTAGATGAAATTGATCAAGTAACAGCCATCAGTTGGATTTCTGGTACTTCATGGATTGAAGAAGACAAAATCGCTGAAGAACTTGTTGGTTATGGACAGTTAGAAGACGGAAAATATCCTTATAGTCTAACGATTCATGGACTGGACACGGAAACGATGAAAGGCTACGCTTCAGCTAACAGCGTAGCGTACGAATCGATGATCAATACAGAAGATCCGTTGATGATCGTTCAGGAAACCATCCAATATTTAACAGAAGATGGAGAAGAAAATATTGTCGAAACAAAAGCGTTGAACGCAGAAGTCAATGACGAAATCGTACCTGAAATCTATACTCTTGAAACAGAAAGCTATTTAAGGTTACCTGCTTTAAAAATTGTAGCTTTAGCAGATACATCTCCAATAGGTATTTCAAACAATATTCCACTTGGTACGTTGAACGTATTTGTTTCAGAAGAAGTTTTCAACACTTTAGTAGATAATGACCTAGTAACCGATGAATTCATCGAACGAGCAGTCTATTACCAAAGTGAACAGGCACAATTACTAGAAAACAAATTAGAAGATATTCAAAAAGATTCGGGAGACACGGGTTTTTCTATCTACAATAGACAAAGAGCGAAACAAAGAGGCGAACAAATCATTCTCTTAGGCTACGTTTTCTCAAATGCCTTCGTGGTTCTGATTACTTTGATCTGTATCGCTACGATCTTCAATACGATTTCTACGAGTATTTCACTCAGAAAAAGAGAATTTGCGATGCTGAGATCAATGGGAATGGCACCGAAAAGTTTTACTAAAATGATTCAACTAGAAAGTATATTCTATGGATTAAAAGCACTCCTTTATGGACTGCCGGTTAGTTTCCTAATGATCTACGCGATTTATCAAGTATGGCGTACCAGATTCCAATTTGCTTTTGAGATACCTTGGATCCCAATAATCTTAGCCGTCATCAGTGTATTCGTGATCGTCGGACTAGCCATGATCTATTCCAGTAATAAAATCAAAAAAGATACCATTGTCGATGGATTGAAACAAGAGAATATTTAAACGGAAAAATACAATCCAAGCCGTTCAGTTGAGTTATTCTGACTGAACGGCTTTTGTTTTCATTAAGCATTGTGCCGTGTTTTCTTGAATGGTATAGTTTTATAAGTCAGTCTGTTTATGTCTTAAAAGATATACATACTTACATAGCTTTTAGGATATTTTGTAGCCCATTTGAAGGGGTTCTATCGTACTAATAACTTAAAAAGCAAGAGACACCGACTAGGTATCTCTTGCTTTTATGACTGTTCACTATCGGAATATGTACGGTGTTCTTTGCTTTCCACTGAATTTGCAATTCGATCCAGTGATTTTGAAATCTTGTAAATCATAACGCCGAAATAAATTACAATGAGCGGCATAACGAATAAAGGTATCAATGAAAGCAAACTAAAATAATCTATAAAATCCATAAGTTTTACACCTCCTATTTCGAAGTACATTATTCACGAGAATTTATCGAGGTACTTTTATTCTCTAATAAAAGCATAGAGCAAACCAATACTCATATCAATTGATAACGGTTTTTGTATTTGATTTATAGGTGTTATAATAACCAAAACTACACTATTTAAATCTAGGTTAGAGAAGGAGCGACTTGAACATGATGCCTACAAGAGATAACGGGTACACCAATATAGTGATGCTAGTGGCGACGGTCGTAGGTGCGATTAGTGGAACAATCCTTGGACTTCTTTTTGGTCGAATGTTACTCGGTACATTTATCGGCGGCGGACTAGGATATGCAATTGGAACGTTGATTTATTTCTTGAAAGTTAAAGAAGATATCAATAAACACAAATAGAACAGGTTTAAAGTAAAAGTATTGTAATAGAACTCGAAGACTTCACAACATCTGTGTGAAAGCTTCGGGTTCTTTCTGATTTTATAGATGAAACAAACAGTACGATTCTGTTCACATTTCAAACAAAAAGCGGTTACGTAACAGTAAGCTTTTTTGATAGAATAGAGAAAAGATAAAATCGTACTATTTTTTTCAGCTTTTACTATAGGGGGAGAAAGTGTGGAGAAACTTAAAAATGAGTTAAATATCGCGATCAGGGGAATCGTGTTTATATTTATACCAGTAACGGCATTGATCTATGTACTTTACGGACTTGTATTTAAAACGGAACTCAATATCTTTACCTTTGAATTGGCTGCATCTCTATTTTTATTTTCAAACTGGATGACTGACAAATACAAACAAAATAATATTGAAATACCGCTGGAAAATATAAGAGAACTAGAGGACGTTATTCAAGAAGGGAAATGGGAGCTTCTGGATCGACGCCGCGACCAGCTCTTAATTAGACCGAGCTTTGATTATCCGTTCAGTCTTGTCGTGCCGGACCAAATCACGATTCACAATACATATAAAAGAGCCATCATCGAAGGACCTAACCACTACATCAGCTTATTAAGCGAGCATTTTAAAGGAGATCAAACAGTCTGGTCCAGAAAATGGTCAAGGTTTAAAATCCTAGCCTCAGGATTCGTCTTATTTTTACCCCTGTTTCTAGATTCGGGGATCCTCTGGGAAAGCAAGGTCCTTTATCACAATGTCTTCGCAACGACTCAAGAACCAGTCGAAGGCGTTGATGAACGTACACAGGGTAATCTGGTAGAGAATATCAAAAATTCGGGCATCGCCGTAGAGAGCGAGTCCTACATCTTTTACGTGGAAAATGACAACCAGATCGTTAGAACAGATAAAGACTTTCAGAACAAGGAATACCTGACAGAAGTAGACAACTATTTTGATAATAGGGACTTGAATATTGTTGGGGACTGGTTGTATTACGTAGATGGTGAATCTATCAAAAGAATTCAGTTTGATGGAACAGACAAAGAAACGATTTTCGATATAGATTGTCCATATAACATGCAGATTCAAGGGATCTGGATTTACTTTATTAGTATGAATGCTCATTCAAATATTTACCGAATGAATCTAAATGGGAAAAATCTTGAACGGTACCTAGATGTGTACGCTACAGAATTCACCTTGTACGATGATCATATGCTGTTCAGTCATGGAGCAGATGAATATGATTACCGCCAGACAGTTGAAAGGATAGACTTGAACGATCAATCTCGAACCGTTTTATTTCAAGGAAACAATTCTGGTCTAATCGAATGGGATGGTTACTATTATTATACGAACGATAATTCAAAACTGATTCGAAGAAAAATCTCGGAGCCAGCAGAACCAGAAGTAGTCACGAATGCCTTGATTTCAAGCTTTACCATCACTGAAAATGGAATCTATTACGGACTTGACCGAGCTTATCAATCAGGAATGTATAGAATCGACCTAGACGGACAAAACGAAGAAAAACTCAATGTGAAATCTAACTTGATCGATGGACTGAATAAAGTGGGAGACGCCGTGATCTTTCGAATCAACAACATGAACGATGAACCGACTATCAGAAAACTAGACCCCAAAACAGGAGAGATCACAGATATAGAAGCATAAATCTTCGGGCAAATAGTGAAAGGAGCATCAAAAGATGAAAAAAACAAAAAGCCAATACTGGAATTGGATCGATATTGCACTAAGAAGTACGCTTTTTCTAATCTTACCAGGATTTTTATTGATCTACGTATTTTACCAAGTGTTATTCAATGTAGAACTAACCTTATATTGGCTCACTGTATTCCTTGCATGGACTGGTGTCGTCAAATGGATGATTGAAAAATACGAACACCGATCATTAAACGAACCCTTACCAACCTTTGAGGGAATCGAGAGATTGATGACCACCGAAAACTGGGAAATTCTCGATAGAACAATGGACAGTATGGTTATAAGACCCACATTCGACTTCCCGTTTAACCTACTATTGAACGACAAAGTAACGGTTCAGTATGCAGACGGTCGTGTAAGTATTCAAGGTCCACTTCAATACTTAAATGTCTTTCTCCAAGAAATACGTGGAGACAAGAAGATTGAGAAAAAGAAAAACTGGACAGTTCCAGGAATCATTCTATCGGTCTTTGCGATTTCACTACCAATACTATTGGATGGAGGATTGTGGCGGGAAATGAAAATTTTCTATCACAACGCCTTTGCCAGCGAAGAAGTTCAGATAGAAGTACCAGAAGAAGGCTTCATGGGCAATTCCGCTGAAAATATCTTAGGCAGCGGTTTCGGAGCTGAAAACGAGGATTTTGTCTTTTATATTGAAAACAATGAAATCATTAAAACCAACAAAAACTTTGAAGAAAGAGAAGTTTTACTAGATTCCCAAGGGGCTACCCGAATGAATCTGAATGTCGTAGGCGATTATCTGTATTTCACAAACTACGATGAATTGAAACGGGTACCAATTAATGGTGGAGAAACGGAAACAATTTATGATATGGAAGTTCTGACAGAAGTCCAAATCAAAGATGACTGGATCTACTTTACCAGTTACGAAGACAACAGCAACCTATATAGAATGGATCTAAACGGTGGACAGATAGAAAGATTGTTAAATGAATATGTCAGCAAATTCAGTGTCTATGAAGACAAAATCTTGGTCAGTTATGAAGAAAATCAGGCGCTGAGAACGGATAGACTCAGTCTAGATGGCAGCGAACAAACGCGACTACTAAACGAAGATACCTTCAAGCTACTAGAGTGGGAAGGCTATTACTATTATCTGGATCCCGGCAGCAAACTCTACCGCAGCAAAGTAGATGGCTCAGGGAAAACAGAACAGATTCTTTACGAAAACGTTCGAAACTACACCATCACAGATCAAGGCATCTTTTACTCCATTTACCAGTCTGACCTGACCAATACCCAAAACGGTGTCTACCTGACCGATCATGAAGGAAAAGAAAGAGAAAAACTCTTTACCACAACCAACGTCACAGACTTTGCCACAACAGAACAAGGCGTCCTCTTCCAATCTAGCGGCTTCTCAGGAAGACCAAGAGTGTATGACTATTCGACTGGGGAAGTACGGGTTATTGATTAAATACATTTTATGAAGGAAACTCCGTATTTAAAAAAAGGTCCAATAAACAATGAAAAAAGTATGGGAAACCTATATCAATGTAAATGATATAATCATTATAATATAAGAGTTAATCATTAATTCTTTTAAGTGGTTCAAGATTTTCCTATGAAAATTCGTTTTTTAAGTGTTATTAATGAAAAAAAAATTTTTGAAATTGGACGGCCTTAATAAAAAACAATTAATTTATAATAAATAAATTTAATTGACTTTAATGTAACTTAATGATAAAATTAAAACGCTAACATTAATAGATAATATTGAATGTTAGGGAATATGTATATTGAAGTCAAATGGTATAACCTTTGAATTCGTGAATCTTTCGACGTAAACTTCTAATAATCTTAAGCTTAAGAATATTAGAAGCATACTTAATATTGTTAGAATATGAATTGTACTGGTCATGTCATGATATCTCCAATCTGAATGTGTTTGGAATACTGACTTAATTATATTATACAATAATTGTATTGTGAGCTTAATGCTCACCCTAGCCATGCTACAATGAGTAGTATAGTAGGTTCAAGATCAAACTTGGACAGAGTGCAACACGGATTTATTAGTAGCTAGGGCTATATCCGTGATTGCTCCAATAAATAGAAATAAGAAAGGTGCCGCTTATGGAACCTAAATATCCTTCTAAAAGATATCTGCACTTTGATAATATTACTGCATACAATAAAAAGGTAGAAAAATATGTAATAGATTTTGAAAAAAATCCAAAGCATAGTTTTCTACCTTTATTGTATAACGAGTTAATTTATGAAAAATATAATAACAGTGCTGAAGAAAATAAGATTAGAAATGTAAAGATAGTACCTGTTAAAGAAAAAATTAGACCAATAATGTATGCTTCACATGTAGATAATTTTATCTATAAACATTATGGGATAGAAATAAACGATTTGTATAATTCATCTATAAAAAATTCAGCTGTTGACGACTCAGTAATAGCTTATAGAAAAAGTGCGAATGGTAAAAGTAATATACACCATTCAGCAGAAATCATAAACTATATTAAATCTCACGATAATTGTTTAATATACATAGGAGATTATAGTGATTTCTTTGGCACAATAAATCATAATTATCTCAAAGATATGATTAACAAATTATACAAGGATAGAATGCCTCTTCATCAATTTAAAATATTTAAAAGCCTTACTAAATATTCCTACATAAATAAAGAAGATGTAAATTCAATTGTAGGCGAAGATAAGATTTTAAGAAAAAAAGAGAAAAGAAGTTATTTTAATAGTTTTAAGGAATTTAGAGACTTCAAAAAGAAAGAAAAGTTATATGAGGGTAAAAAGGAAAAGGTACTTAAAACAAACTTTAAAGATCATGGGATTCCTCAGGGTACAGCAATTAGTGCAATTTATTCAAATATTTATATGACCGAGATTGACACAAAAATTACTGAAATTGTATCGCAGTATAAAGGATTGTACAGAAGATATTCCGATGATTTTATTGTTATCCTCCCTAATATAGATAAAAGTAATTTAGAATATGTAAAAAAATCAATTTCTAACATGATAAACGAAGCTAAATTGATTCTACATCCTAATAAAACAGTTACAATTCAATATTTAAATGGCAAGTTGATAGATAATGATGATAATAAAATTGTTTTAGATTATTTAGGTTTTGTGTTTGATGGTGAGACAGTTAAAATGCGAGAAAAAAGTATATATAAATATTATAGATCTGCTTATAAATTAATTAAAAAAGGAGAAGTAGTATCTATAAGAAAAGGATTTATTGGAAAGAAAGCAAGGTTAACATATAAGAGAAAATTATATCAAAAGTATCATGCTTTTGGTGAGAGAACTGACAGAAAATATAAATATAAAAAAAGAGAATTTGGAACTTTTATAACGTATGCTTACAGAAGTCAGCAAGTATTTGACGAAATTTCACCGTACACATTAAATTTAATGAAAAAACAAATTGATAATCATCAAAAATATATTAAAAGAAAGATAATTAAAACACAATATAAACTCAGAAACTTTAATCCATAATTCTAGTTAGAAAAAAGTAATTAATGATTAGAGCAAGTTTAACCTTACATCTTTTACTTATTATAAAAAATGAGCCCAAGTAGCAGTGAAATGCTACTTGGGCTCATTTGTATCTATTTACTTGTACTGATACATAAACCGTTCCATATAATAAATCAGAGTCTGACTATAAAAGCCAGGGTAGTACAAATCACTAGCATGTTCTCCGTAAGGTGTGCGGAGAATGGCAATTTCTGAGTTGTTGTTTTCCAGATAAATATCTCTAAAGTTCTCTGATACTTGAGGATCGACGATTGTATCATGCTGCCCTTGATAAACTAAGGCAGGCGGGCTGTCTTCCGTCACGAGCAAGGCAGGATCTACGAGCTCATCTTCTCCAGTAATATCCTGATATCCAGCTAGTCCGTTTGCAGGGTAGATAGGGATGATCCCATTAACCGTCAGTCGCTCATCTAACAGATCTGTGTACTGACCACTAGCTAGTCCGAGTGCAACAGCATTTGCCAAATGACCACCAGCTGAACCACCTGAAAAAAATACAGAATCGATATTTGCTCCATACTCTTCATGATGATCCGCCAAGAAAGTCGTGAAGATACCTAGATGGCGAACCATATCATCAATTGAGAAAGCACCAGAAACTTCGTCAGGCACGCTTGAGAACGATACAAACTGATCTTGATTATTCAAGCCGTACTGAACATCGAATACCACGTAACCCTGTGCAGCGAAATACTTATTCACTTGAGCGTAGTTTTCGGATCCGTTGCTACCTGTGTTCCAGCCACCACCGTGAATCCGTATCAAAGTAGATCCTTCTCCTGGAAGTTGCGTAGCATCTGTTGTGGGCGTATAGACATCAAAGCGTAGTTCTAGTCCATCGTCAACGCCTTCTGTTCCTTCATAAAATAAAACATCTTCAGTCACACTATACTCTGTTGAGGGTGTGCCAAAGAAGTAGGCAGGAATCGAGATTGGGCTACTCATAAATAAGGAATCATCTTCACCAATCGTTTTCCATTCCTCACCAAAAGCTTCAGAGTAAGATTCTTCCGCTTCGTATAACACGGATTGAATCGTCGTCAACGGCAAGCTGAAAAGAGCGAATAAAGACAGGCCGAAAAAGGATAAAAGTAATCCTGGTATTGAACGTATTTTAATGCTTAAAACTTTTAACAATAAACCCGTCAGACTAAGAAAAATGAAGCCGTAAAACAAACTGTATTGAGATAGGACAACTTGTAGTAAGCCTACATCTCTGTTTGTCACCATAACAAATGCTAAAAAAGTACCGACTAGTAAGCATAGTGCAATAATTACAGCTAAAATCCATTTTAAAACTCTCTTCGTTTTCTTTTTGGACTGATTTTTCAGTGAGTAAGGCCTGTGAACAGGACGAACAGAATACAGTTGCGGTTTACTCGTGATAATTATTCCTAGAATCATCAACAGAAAAAGGAATCCAATCGACACTAAACTTCTAGACGATTCATTAGTAGGAGAGATTGAAGCAACTGTATTCAAAAGCATCACAGCAACTAAGCCGATACTGGATAATAGTAGATAGGCAATATCCAAAGGTTTGTAACGACTTCCAATCGTACTAGCAATGACATTGCTAATCAGGGTCACAATCAGTACAATCCCAAAGCCATTAGAAAGAATAGGGTTCATAGGAAGAATTAGGTAAAGGATACTAAGTAAAAACGAGCCGATGTTCAAAATAAAGACTGACTTAAAAAAAGGTTTCATATACTCACTCCAGGTTTTAGTGACGACTATATCCGTGCCACCATTAAAATTTTCCACTCCTTCTATTGTATGCAATAAGAAGGTCAGTTGCAAAGTATACGTGAGTACAATATAGTAGTGAAAATGAATCGGTTAGGAGAAAACAGATGAGTTCATATCAGTTTATTGCCAGTAACAAGCCGCTACCAGAAGTAGAGAATCCTTACGAAGAGTATTTATCTATTAATGATATGATCAAACGGAAAATGAAAGTAGATAAAGATTTATTAAAAGGCCCGTCTGTTAATAGAAACGAAAAGACAATTCTTTATTACCCTACAGAAGAGTCTTTTCATGAATTGGTTTTGTACAAAGACCAGGGATATGCTCATTATGCCAAAGAATATTCAAACAAACGCTTCTTTACAGGTATTCAGTGGCAGTACACCGAAAAAAGAGCTGAACAGTTAGTGACTTATCTAAAGGAACAACTTAAAACAAATGATGAACTGGAAGTCTGGGATATCTGGTTAGATGATCATGAAGAAGCTGTTGTAAAAACAGTTAATGCAAACCGATTATCGATAGTCGACCTTGCTTTCTTAGATTGGGATGAAGGTTTTGAACAAGCACAGTGTTTGGTGATCAAAAAATAATTCATGGATTAAGGTTGGTCAGTGTATTCAAATTTTATTCTTCTTAGTACAAATTTTATGATATGCTAGTAAAAGGTGCTTTGACGCTAGAGATCATTTATTGGAAAGGAGGGGTAGCATGATTCAAAGAGGTACGGACTTTATTCTTGAGAGAGGTAATCCGTTTAAATGGGTAAAGTTTTCAATTTTAACTCATACTGTATTTGCCATTGTTAAGATATTGACTAGTATTGTCAGCTTCTCTATTTTTCTTTTTATCCATTCTTTTTATAACATCATGATTGTTAGAGCCAAATACTTAGTTTTCAACACCCATAAAGACGAAAGTCCGCAGTCTTTAGATGCAGAGAAAGTGTATCAAATTATTGGCTATTCTATTATCGCGATTAGTTTTATTTTTACGATCTACTGTGTAAGGCTGTTCCACCCAAACTACAATATGATTGCTTATCCCAAACTTGTAGGAGTTGTAGTTGCATTGTTTACAGTATTCGAGTTGATCATTTCCTTTTCCGGAATCGTGACCGCTAGAATGGAGCGCGACTTACTGGCAGAGGCATTAAAGTTCATCAATATGACTTCTTCACTGATTTCTATACATTTGACCCAACTGACGTTAGTGTCATTTACGAATGCTGACCACCACATTTCCCTCTATATAGGCATTTCTGGATATATCATTGGGCTAGTTATTTTAGGAATGGGAATATTTATGATTAAAAGAGCGATTACGATTTCAGTCAACAATAATAGTATAATTTAAAAAAAATCAGTCAAATCGATATACGCATTTTTGTTAAGTAGTAGAATTCTTAAAATTCTACTACTTGTTTATGAAAAACCTAAAATAAGCAGATAGTCGAAGGACTGTCTGCTTATTTTTCTGTTTTTTGCGGTATCCAATACTTAGTCTGTTGCTATCAAAGATCCATTTCAGCTTGCTTTTTAGAGATACGTTCGCTGATTTTTAAGAATGGAAGATAAATCATAATCCCAATCAGGATGACTAGTAATTGCCAGAGCGGTGCTCTCCAGTCTCCAGCAGTTGAGAGATAACTGTTTAAGAGAGGCGGCGTCGTCCAAGGGACCATAACGACAACTCTGTTCATCCATCCGAGTGAAGTCACGATGTACTGTATGGTAATACCGATGATTGGCTGTAAGACAAAAGGAATGATCATTGGAATATTGAATACAATCGGAAATCCGAAAATCACAGGTTCGTTGATATTGAATAGACCGGGTGCAATCGATAGTTTAGCCACTTCACGACTAGCTTTAGCTTTTGAAAAAATAAAAATTGCAATCAGTAAACAAATTGTGGCGCCACTACCGCCGAGCATTCCAAACTGATCAGTATTTACCAAAATATGAGGAATTTCTTCATTCGCACCATAGGCCGCAGTGTTCTCATTTAAATTTAAAAGTAGTAAAGGATCGAGTAGAGTACCGTTGATAACGGTTTGGTGAATACCTAAAGTGAAGAGAAAATTTCCTACACTATAAATTAGCAAAAGCCCAGGTAGACTTGTATTTACACGTCTCAAAGGTTCTTGAATTAAATTAGTCACTAACGTAATTAAATCTGTTCCGGCAAAGATAAATAGTAAAGCCGCTAGTAATGCGAATATACTTAAAGTAAGCGTAGCAGGTATAAGTGAACTAAAAGAAGCAGAAACAGCTGGAGGGACATTATCGCCTAAATTGATGGAAAGCCGTTTGATAGAAGCCAATTTTATAAAGATTTCCGCAGACAGGAGTCCAATGATAATACCGGCGAACATACCTGACGTACCAACGTTTGAAAATGACAAAACACCTGTAAGACTCGCAGCTATTTCTGTCTCAGGTAAAATAGTTTCTACAGTACTTGGATTAGTCATGACTAAACTAGAGAGTGCTAAAATACTGGCGGCTATTGGGTTATAAAATCCTTTGTTTTTTGCTAGTATAAATCCAACTACAGGAGCCAGTAAGAGACCGGCGATATCCAAAGTTCCACGCGTGATAGCATTACCCCAGTACTGTAAGTTTGTTAATGAATCACCCGAGGCAATCGTAGGGAAGACAACATTATTCATCAGTACACCTATTCCCGCTAAGATGAATAGGGGCATAATCAGCGCAAATGAATCTCTTAAAGAGCGCAGATGCACTTCATTTCCTATTCGTGCAGATACTTCTGTGAATCCATCCAAGAATCGAGCGCCACGACTTTTTCCCTCATTCATATCTGATCCTCTCCTTTAACTAAATAGTCTCCATTGGTTGCAATGACTTTTTTAAACCAGTCATAACTTTTTTTCGGTACGCGTTTCATATCTTTTAAATTGTGATTATCTCTGTTTACGTAGACCAAACCATAACGTTTTCTCATATCTCCTTGAGAACTTAAGATATCAATCAAGCCCCATCCCAGATAACCCATTATTTCGATACCATCTATATGAATAGCATCATACATTGCCAGTAAATGTTGCTTATGATAATCTATACGGTAATCATCTTGTATAGAATGAACACCATCCCATTCTTCTTTGACGCCAATCCCATTCTCAATTGGAAATAGAGGGAGTTGATACCGTTGATACAACTTGTTCATCACATCTCTAAAACCTAATGGATCAATCTGCCAATTCCAGGCAGTCGTTTCAAGGTAAGGATTATCGACTTTTCCATAATTCATGTAAAGATTAGGTGCGGTTTGATTAGGAATCCGTTCTGCACTGATTGTTGTGGAAGCATAATAGCTAAAGCTAATAAAATCATTTTTTTGTTTTGAAATGGTTTCTAGTTCGCCAGGTAAAATATTCATTTGAATATGATTAGTTTTAACCCAGTGCATCATTTCGTTTGAATAAATTCCTTTAGTGTAAGCATCAAGTAAAGTGAAATTTACAAATTCATCCCATTTTCTTGCGGCTAGAATGTCTTGAGGTTTACTCGATGCCGGGTAAGCTTCACTATAGGCTAACATACCACCGATTTTTGCGTCGGTAGTTTGATGTAGATAATTGACGGTCTCTGCATGTGCAACCATTACGTTATGCAGAATTTGGTATAACTCGTCGACGGTTTGATCTCCTTTTAAGTATCCGCTGATTTTGAAAGCTTCTGGAACGTGATACAGGTTTTGTTCATTGAATACAATCCAGTATTTGACCTTGTGAGCAAACCGGTCAATCATGAGTTTACTGTAACGGATAAAGGCTTGAAGGACTTCTTTGGACATCAAACCATTGTACTGTTCTGCAAGGTGCAGAGGCATGTCAAAATGATAAAGACAGATCATAGGCTCAATACCTCTCTCAATCAAGGCGTCAATAAAACGGTCATAATAAGCAATGCCTGCTTCATTGATTTCTCCATCTCCGTTTTCGATTACGCGGGACCAAGAGATTTGGAACCGATACATATTCATTCCTAAATCCCGGATAAAGTCCAAGTCTTCTTCAAAATGATGATAGTTATCATTGGCAACTTTCCAGTCACTAGTGAATTCTGTTGCTTCTCGCACATCGTAAACGGAAGGAGATTTACCATCTTCATTCCAACCACCTTCGGTTTGCATACTCGATACTGAATTTCCCCAGAAAAATTTAGTCATTCAACATTCTCCTTAATTTTTTGTAAACGTTTTTATAAATTAACTTTATAGGATATCAATTTTCATGTAAAGGTGCCTATGTGCTATAATCACTAGTATGTAAAGCTTTTTATTTACATACTTTCTTGAAAGCAGGGGACTCATGGCAAAGTATCATGAAGTATTTAAAGATATTCGTGAAAAAATCATGACAGCATATTACGAAAAAGGAAGCCAATTACCTAAACAAGAAGAATTGAAAGGTACATACTCAACAAGTAGAGTAACCATTCAAAGAGCTTTAAATTTGCTTCAAATGGAAGGACTAATTGTCACTAAAAAAGGACAAGGAACTTTTGTGAGCGAAACGGTGTCAACTCATTTTTATCTGGATAGTCAAATTAGTAATTTTCAAGGATCAACAAGTGAATTGGAAGGAAAAGGGCAAATCACAAGTGAGATTATTTCTTTTGATATACGCCTTCCTGATGAAGTCGAGACAGAAAAACTACAGATATCTAAAGAAAAGCTTGTTTACGATATTATACGACTGCGTAAGTTAGACGATGAACCTCTTATTCTTGAATATACAATCATGACTTTCGACGTTATTCCAAATTTAACAGTCGATATACTGGAAAAGTCTATTTATCAGTATATTCAAAAGGATTTAAAACTCGTCATAGGGTCGGCTGTGAGAAGGATACATGCAGATCGAGCAGATGCATATGATAAAAAATATCTAGACTGCACACCAATAGACCCAATTCTTGAAATCGACCAAGTGGCTTTTTTAAACGATGGAACACCGTTTGAATACTCACAGACTCGTCATCGTTTTGATAAAGGGGATATTATATTTACAAGTTCGCTGAATCAATAAAAGAGTATGGTTTTAGAAGTTAGTAAAGTTTAAATCATATAGAGTCTCTATAGATCTTTTCTATAGTAGGCTCTTTTTTGTTACCAATGTAACTTAAATGTAGTTTCATGCAGGTCGCTTAAATTCGATTGAAATAGACTCTCGGGCTAGGTAGACTAAGTTTATAGAAAAGAGGGAAGTTGTTATGAAGCTGAAGTTAGTCGAAGATAAAAGCTTGAAAGAAACACTCGTCAATATTACATATGGTGTCTTTGATAAACATGTCCAGAAAATTATAGATTTCATAGAAGAAAGGGATCTGCAATTAAAAGGCGTGATAGATGATCATGAGTATATAGTAGAGAGCAACGATATTTATTACTTGGAGACAGTAGAAAATAAAACGTTTCTATATACTGAATCAAAGGTACTTGAAAACAAAGAAAAGTTGTATCAGCTAGAAGAGCGACTTCAAGAAACGTCATTTGTGCGTATTAGTAAAAGTGTTTTATTGAATATGAATCATCTAGAAAGTGTTCGTCCATTGCCTAATTACCGCTTAGAAGCTTATCTGAAAAATCATGAAAAGCTAGTGATCAATCGTCACTATATCAAAGATGTTAAAACGTACCTGAATCTATAAAAGGAGAGAGTATAATGATCAAACAATTTTTATCCTATTATTTGAATAACATGACATTTATTTTTAGCGTAATTGTTCTTTCGGTGACTCTACTGAGCGTGATGAATATACTTGAAGTGGGAGATATGACTATTTTTATTCTCACAACAGCTATTTTTACGCTAGGACTTTCTTTGATTTCTTACGGGATATCGCATTTTAACTTTAAGTCTAATTTTGCGTTCCACGTAGCTAACTGCGCTACACAATTTGGGGGCTTACTTTTAATCGGTAGATTATTGGGATACATGCCTACACTGGAAGGTGTGCTATTCAATATCGTGATTTTCTCTAGTGTGTATGCCTTAAGTGTTCGAAAAAGAAAATTTGAACTTGAACAGTTGGCAGCTGCGATGAATGAGCGGTTAGGAGAATAAAAAGAATATTACGGTTTTAACTTTTGTCAGCGAAAAATAGAGAATAAGTAAAAAGTCTCCTCAATTGTTATTAAAGTTGAGGAGACTTTTTATTATAGTTATTGAGTTAAATCACTGTTGCGCCGAGCGTATTCTTAAAATGTCTAAGAGCCCACTCGTGACCTGGCTGATCGAAGCTTGCGACTGCGTCTTGATGAACAACGATTGAGAAGCCTTTATTATAAGCATCCACTGCCGTGTGCAGAACACAAATATCTGTACAAACGCCGATCAAATGGACTTCTGTGATGTTTCGTTCTCTTAGTTTTGTCTCTAAATCTGTTCCATTGAAGGCACTGTAGCGTCTTTTATCTGTGTAATAAACAGTTTTAACATCTTTGATTTCTTGATAATAAGCTTCCAGATCACCGTAAAGCAAACGTCCATCTGTTCCTTCAATATTGTGAGGAGGAAACAGGTTTGTTTCAGGATGATAAGGATCGTTTTCAGTGTGCTTATCGATAGTGAAGGCAATAAAATCTCCAGCTTCGTAAAATTCTTTTGTTAAAGCCAGCACTTTATCGTGAATCACCTGTCCAGGATTGCCACTTGTTAAGGCGCCGTCTTTAGCGACAAAGTCATTTGTGTAATCAATATTGATCAAAGCTTTCATTTATAATCTATTCCTTTCCGGTGAATTCTAAGATTTTAATAATGCGATCGACTAAATTCGGTGAAAACTAATTGTACTTATTTTATCATAATACGAAGGGCTAAAATAGAAACGTATCTTGTATTAGACGAATCTATATAGACCATTAGTTAAATTGTCTATAACAGGAGTAGACGTAACGAAAATCTATTGATTGAATACGACGAAAGTCTAATACTTTTAAAATCATAAATTGTAAATCCCTATTTGACAAATTTTTCTCCGCCTGTTACTATTGTGAAAATGAACAAATGATTAGAGTATTATTAAAATATAGGTCACGTTGAAGAGAAGAGTACATGCTAGAGTATGATCAAAGAGAGCCTCTGTTGGTGGAATGAGGTATCAGAAAAAGAATGGAAGATGGTCTTGGAGTGAAATGGTCGAGTGTTCAGTGAATTTCAGACCATTACGGGTGCGCCCGATAAAGCGCCACAGTATCAGTAAGTCTTTACGGCTGAACGCACTGGTTAAGGTAGACACTGCGAAGTGACTATAAATCAAGGTGGTAACGCGAGAGAATTTTATCTTCCGCCCTTGCACAAGTTTATTTGTGCGAGGGCGGATTTTTTTGTTTTTAAAAGCTGGGAGGAAGTTGAAATGTCATTAGTCGTTAGAACAGGACCGCAAGAATATGAATGTCGAGTTGGGGTGCTAGAGACCCTTACAGATCGGTTAACTGCGCATCACTATAAGAAAGTTGTTTTGATTCATGGTTCAACGTCTTGGAATGTCGCAAAACCCTATCTGGATACTTTGCTTGAAAGTGAGATTGAATGTGAGCTAAGTCTTTTTAATGGGGAATGTACCTATGCAGAAGTAGACCGCATCGCGGAACTTGCTCAAGAAATAGATGCTGACGTCATCATTGGAGTAGGCGGCGGGAAGCTTTGTGATGCAGTCAAATACGCAGCGGTCAAAGTTCCAGGCGTGCAGTCGATTCTGATACCAAGCTTGGCGAGTAACTGTGCTCCGTGGACGCCATTAAGTGTAATGTATGACGAAGAAGGCGTTTGTTTAGGATTTGATATCCATAATGAACAAGTGGGCATCTTACTGATTGAGCCAGAACTGATTTTAAACTCTCCGGTAAACTTCTTTATCGCAGGTGTTGCAGATACCTTAGCTAAATGGTACGAGTCGGATGTGATTTTGTCACAGCCAGAACATCAAACAAATGCCTTTTTATTAATGGCACGAGCGGCGGCGCTAAACTGTCGAGACAATATTGTACAGCACGGGCTTCAGGCAGTGAAAGACGTCCAATCACAGACGCTAACGCCAGCTTTCACACAAATCGTCGAAACAATTATCGCGATCAGCGGATTAGTCGGCGGGCTAGGCGATCATTATGCACGAACAACGATTGGACATGCCGTACACGATAAAATTACCGTTTATCCAGAATCACACGCCTATCTTCACGGTGAAAAAGTAGCTTATGGCGTACTGGTTCAATTGGCTGTTGAGCACAAATGGGATGAAATCGATCAGTTGAGCACTTTTTATACACAACTAAGCTTACCGAAATCACTCAAGGACTTAAAACTAAGACACTTAAAGGATGAGCAAATCAATACATTTGCCGGTGAAATCAAACAGGATGACACACTGGTCAGCTCCGGCTATCCCGTTACTCAAGAAGAGCTGTATCAGGCAATGACGGCACTGGAAGCCTACATGAAATCAAGAACGGAGGTCTAACTATGGTGAATTTTGAACCATCAGATACTTTGAAACGACTACCCAGACAATATTTTTCCTATCTAGCGGAAAGAAAAAATAAAATCAAAGCACAATATGAAGACGTGATCGACCTCGGTATCGGAAATCCGGATCTGCCCGCACCAGGATTTATCGTTGATGAACTAAAAGCCGCAGCCAGCGACCCAGTTAATGATCAATACGGACCGGCAAGAGGATTCGACTACTTGAAAGAAGCCGTAGTAGAGTATTACAGAAGAGAATACAAGGTCACTTTAGATCCCAAAACAGAAGTCGCCATCTTACACGGATCAAAAGCCGGCATCGTTGAAATTAGCCAGTGCCTCTTAAACCCAGGAGACACCGTTCTCTTACCAAACCCGTGCTACCCAGACTACTTATCGGGCATCGGACTGGCAGACGCCAAGATCAAAGAACTGCCTTTACTTCAGGAAAATGCGTTTCTACCTAAGTATGATTCGATAGACGAAGAGAGCGCTGAGGAAGCTAAACTGTTGTTTCTGAATTATCCCAATAACCCGACAGCTGCAGTGGCTACGGCGGATTTCTTTTCAGAGACAGTAGACTTCGCCAAACAATATGGTATCTGTGTGGCACACGACTTCGCTTACGGAACGATCGGTTTTGACGGAGAAAGACCGTTGAGCTTTTTACAAACACCGGGTGCAAAAGAAACGGGGATTGAATTTTTCACTTTATCCAAATCACACAATATGGCGGGCTGGCGTATGGGCTTTGCGGTCGGTAATGCTTCAGTGATTGAAGGGATCAATCTTCTGCAAGACCATACAGGATGTGGCTACTACGGAGGCATACAAAGAGCCGCAGCCAAAGCACTAACGGGAGATCAGTCTTCTGTACGGGAATTAACGGCCACTTATGAAAAGCGTCGGGATTTCTTTTTAGAAGCACTCGCTGATACTGAACTAGAACTCAACAAACCAAAGGGATCCTTTTATATTTGGTTAAAAGCACCAGATGGACTGACTTCTGAAGCGTTCATGGACTATCTGGCACATAAAGCACATGTACTCGTAGCACCGGGAGATGGCTTTGGCAGTTTAGGTGAAGGCTATGTACGCATTGGTTTGTCACAGTCAGACGAAAATTTAAAAGAAGCTGCCAAACGCATCAGAGAGCTCGGACCATTTACCAATATCGATCAATAGAAGAAAAGCGAAAAAAATAGGGGGAAAATAAAATGAGAAAAACATGGGGTATTTTGAAAACAGTAGCAATCGGAGCCTTTTTAACAGGATGTGGCGGACAAGAATCAGAATCCGCAGAATCAGAAGATTTACTTAGCGATGGGGTCCTAACAGTTGGCGTAACAGCTGGACCGCATGAGGATATTGTAAACGAAGTGAAAAAGCTAGCCGCAGAAGATGATTTTGAAATCGATATTGTTTCATTCACAGACTTTGTAAAACCTAACGCTGCACTAGCTGACGGAGAGATTGATATCAACTCTTTTCAAACAGGCATCTTTTTAGACACGGTCGTTGAAGAAAGTGGCTACGACCTAGCAAAAATTGAACCAACATTAACCATCCCAATGGGAATTTACTCAGAAAAATATAATGACGTCAGTGAAATTCAAGAAGGCGACGTGATTGGTATTCCAAATTCACCAACCCAAGAAGGACGTGCCCTACAGTTATTTAACGCAGCAGGTCTGATTATATTACCAGAAGGCTCAGGTGTCGAAGTAACGACCAGTGATATCGTAGAGAACCCGTTGAACCTAGATTTCGTTACATCAGAAGCCGCGCAACTTCCGTCTCAACTACAGGATGTTGGCGCTGCAGGAATCAATTCCAATTTCATCTTGGATGCCGGAATCAACCCACAAGAATTTGGTATTTTCATGGAAGACGTTGATGACCTTGTACAAGTAAATTACATCGTTTCTCGTACAGAAGACCAAGATGATGAAGCACTCGCACAATTCGTTGAATACTACAAAACACCAGAGATTAAGCAGTACATCGAAGAAACCTTTAAAGGCGCCTTAGTACCAGCTTGGTAGAATAGAAAAATGTTTCAAAAAAAGATAACTTAAAAAACTCCAAAAGCTGAGTGAAAATGTACCGCCCCCCCAAAGTTAGAGTAACATTCTAACTTTGGGGGGGCGGTACCAATTAACGTTTTTTTAGTTACTGTGAAGTTTTTTTCTGGCCTCATTCTGATTTTTTCTATATTATAATGTCCTTAATCCTGATTACACATCTAAAAGTTTAATTCTGATATTATTTTAACTATTTCATAATTGTTTTCTCTATTCGAGAATCTGGTATAAACCATCCTATTGCAACAACAAAATATATAATATAAGAAATGAGTGGGACCCAAAACGCGAAAATAATGCCAGTTGCATACAATAACATCGTTATTTTCCCTTTCCAGTCATAGCCAATCTCTTTTGCCAAATCAGAATTTCTTCCTTCGCAATGAACTACTTTTCTCTGTAATAGCAAGTATGAGATGCCGCAAAATAATAATATTACTCCATAAAATATAGTTGGAACAGTTTCTAATGGGTTCATTCCAACCCAAGCTGTTGAAAAAGGTATTAATGACATCCAGAACAGCCAATGAAGATTACTCCAAAGAACTTGCCCATTCAGACGACTTAATTTATATAGTAAATGATGGTGATTATTCCAATAGATTCCTACATAAATAAAACTTAATATATAACTAATTAATGTTGGAATTAATATTTTGAACGCTTCTTTATCAATGATTTCTGGTGGCTTTAGCTCTAATACCATTATCGTTATAATGATTGCTAGTACACCATCGCTAAATGCCTCCATGCGATTTGTTTTCATACTGAAGTTTCTCCCAGCTTAAATAAACTTAATTCTTTCATGTTATTCCTCCAAAATAAGTTATTTTATAGAACAATTAAATATAACAAATAAACTAAGATAAAGTACATATAATTGTGTAAAAAGAAAGGCCATATGATTGCCTGTACGGTACACTATTTTTAACCACTAAAAACATACTAGAAGGCATTCATATGACCCAAGTACATTTTACACAGAAGTCTGGACTTGGCTTACTGTTTTGCTGTATTTTATTAAAGAACAATCCCAAAGATATCTGACAACAAAAAATGAAATTGTAACCGTAACCTTCATGATTTTAGTGAAATTACCCAACACTAGGATTCTATAATGTGGTATTATTATGAATTATAAATGAGAATGAAACAAAAGGGGACTAGGGTATGGAAGGGTTTATGGAGCAGGTCATGAAGGTGAATGAGTTCGTGAACAACCTCGTTTGGGGATGGCCATTTTTATTATTGATTTTTGGGACAGGGATTTTTTTAACTGCTTTTACGGGATTTATTTCTTTTAGAAAATTTGGATATATCATCCGACAAACATTTTTTAAGATTTTCAGCAAAGATCAAGTTGGTGAAGGGGAAATTACAGCATTTCAAGCTGTTTCAACGGCTTTAGCTGCGACAGTCGGTACGGGAAATATTGCTGGTGTCGGAACAGCCATCGCAATTGGTGGACCAGGTGCAGTATTTTGGATGTGGATTGCCGCATTGTTTGGAATGACAACAAAGTATGGGGAAGTTGTCTTGTCTATCAAGTACCGGGAAAAGACAGAAGATGGTCGCTTTGTTGGGGGACCGATGTACTACCTAACGAGAGGTGCCAACATGAAATGGCTCGCGATTGTTTTTGCGGTATTTGGAACACTTGCGACCTTTGGGATTGGAAACATGGTTCAATCGAATTCTGTTGCGGACTCCTTAAATGCGACGTTTGGAATTAATCCGTTGATTACAGGTATTGTGCTCGCAATTCTGGTAGCGCTCGTTATTTTAGGTGGTATCCAATCAATTGGGAAGGTTACTGAAATTATTGTGCCTTTTATGGCAGCCATCTATATTATCGGTGGTGTCAGTATCATCTTACTAAACATCACATTAGTACCAGAAGCATTCGGAGTCATTTTTCATGATGCCTTCACAGGTTCAGCAGCAACAGGAGGATTCGTTGGATCTTCTATTATGTTATCGGTCCGCTATGGTGTAGCTAGAGGAGTCTTCACAAATGAAGCTGGACTTGGTAGCGCACCGATTGCGCACGCGGCTGCGACAACAGATCATCCTGTTAGACAAGGGTTATGGGGCGTCTTTGAAGTCTTTGCAGATACGCTTGTCTTATGTACAATCACAGCACTCGTTATCGTGATGACAGGAGCCTATGATACAGGATTAGACGGTGCACCACTAACAACTGCGGCGTTTGAAGAAGGACTGGCGTATGGTGGATATGTCGTAACGTTCGGATTGATTTTCTTTGCCTTTTCAACACTACTAGGCTGGTCTTATTACGGAGAACGTTGTATGGAGTTCTTGTTTGGACCGAAGTCGATCATTGTTTATCGTCTCGTTTACTTGCCATTGATTGTTGTAGGATCAGTTGGCGGTCTACGTGCAGTATGGGCATTAGCAGATACTCTGAATGGTTTGATGGCTTTACCAAATTTGATTGGTCTTCTTATTTTGAGTCCGGTTATTGTCACACTCACCAAAGAGTATTTCGGCAAGGGCGGAATCTACGAAAAAGAAGAGAAGCAGAAATAAGTTAATAAGAAATTGACTGAGAACCTCTAGATTAGAGGTTCTTTTTTTCTAAAGAAGTGTACAATAAGACTATCAAAAGGATATGATTTAAACTTTATATTATGTGAGTGATACTATTATAGTAATGGGTTCATTAATTTAAAATTAGGAGTGGTAGCTTATCAATACGAAAATTATCAGAAGTAAAGCAAACGAAATCGTGAAAAAGAACCGCTTGATTACATACGGTTCAATCATTGTACCACCCATTCTCATATACTTGGTGATGCTTGGCGCAATTATCATCCCTATTTTAAATGAAAGTTTCTTTTCAGCTTATACCCTCGCAATATTGATTGGCTTAATCGCTGGAATCGTTCCTTTTCTAGTAGCTAGTATCCATTTGAAACTTGTACGAGACGAAAAAATAACCATTAGAGAATATGTAGTTGGTGAAATCAGAAATAATGGTATACGTTATTTTGTAGGTTCTTTTCTTGTACAAGTTTTTATTTTTCTTTGGGCACTCTTGTTTACGATTCCTGGTATCATCAAACAGTATTCTTACGCGATGACACCTTATATCATGAAAGACGATGCGACCATTAGACCCATTGATGCGATTACGGAAAGTCGTAGAATGATGAACGGGCACAAGAAATCTTTGTTCTTCCTTTTTTTAACTTATGCATTACCGCCGGCTTTATTGTATATACTGGTATTGACTGTCACGATAATTGGCACAGCCTTCTTACCTGATGGTGCTTATGAAGGCGGCACTGCAATCTTTATTTCTTTGGCTGCCCTAGTAATGTTCATTGTTGCAGTAGTGGGCCCGCTTATCTTAGCTATCAGAAATATTCCGCGCTATAATGTTGCAGCTGCTCTTTTCTACGAAGAAATTCATGGAGAAAGCCATTACGTCGTTGAAGAAACGCAGCCCGAGTGGGACGAGGAATTTTAATCTACAAAGGTAGGTCGGTATTGGATAGCGAAACCTTGTAGTAGTAAAGTTGGTTTTCTATGTAATGAACACTTTAATTTTCTGACAGATAAATCAAAACGGATAGGAGAAAATGATCATGAAAATATTGATGGTTTTATTTGGATTGATAGTGCTGAGTGGGTGTGCTGGAAATGAAGAAGGAGAGTTTTTATATAGTATCAACCAAATCGATCATTCAAAAATCGTAACGGATACAGTGATTGAGAATCGTTTGGACGTATCCATAAAGGAAGATGGGATGGTCTTGAAAGAGGAAGAACTCGATGAACTTTTCTTAAACATTGAAATTACAAATCAATCCGTTGAAGAGCTTGTTGTTGGCAGCGAATTGAGTCTTGAAAAGTATGTCGATGGAAAATGGGAGAATGCAGATCCCGAGGATTTCGCAGTAACTACTGTGGCTTATGATTTTCTTCCTGACGATACTTTTTCCTATGGAGTTAATCTCTTTGAAAGACTGGAAAGAGATTCGCAATCTCTTGACGGTGTGTTTAGACTGACAAATGCAGAGGTAGTTTATATATATTTTTCAGTGAGTCGTTTTGTGCCATAAAATGAGTAATTGAGAAATAACGACAGAATTATGAATTGAGTGACTGATAAGATAGTATCAACGATAAAGTAACTAACGTATAGTAATCTATAACTTTGAAGAAAGAGGTTATACATAATATTTTTCTATAGATATTGATATTATAAGGTTGTGTCTGTATACTCAATTAGTGGCAAAGATATATCTGGGATTAATGTGTGTATTCTCTATAATAGATAAAAGGTGTTCAAACGGAAAAAATTAGCAGTAGCTTAGTTTTCTTTGAAAAGCTATCGATCTTGAAATGAAAATCCACAATCTGAAAGTTCGAGTATATCGTTGCTCAATAAAATTGAGGAGTGACGTAAGATCGATAACAAATTATTAAGAAGTAGAGCGAATGACATAGTAAAAGGCAATTGGAAAGCTACATATGGACTGATGATTATACCGATGATCATTTTATTTATCATAAATTTTGGTTACGAGTTATTCTTCGATTCCATCATATTAGATATTGTCACCTTGTTGATTAGTCTAGTGGTTCCATTTTTCGTTTCAATCACCTATTTAAAAGTGGTTAGAAGTGAAAGACTATCATTTGAAAAAGATGTGACACAAGAAGTCAGACATAGTGGAATTAGATATTTCATCGGTGCAGGATTAAGTTCAATCTATATCATTTTGTGGAGTATACTATTTTTGATTCCGGGTTACATCAAGCAATTATCTTACTCTATGACACCTTATATTATGAAAGATAATGAAGAAATTACAGGAAACGATGCTATTGATTACAGTCGAAGTATGATGAATGGTCATAAAAAAAGCTTATTCTTTTTGTTTTGGTCATATTACTTGATTCCATTTATTATATTAGTAGTGGCGCTGGCATTGACATTTGTTCCATTAGTTACTTTAATTTTAGAACCACAAGGTATGATTGAATTTTCTGCCAATATCATTTATTCATTGGGAGGAGCGCTACTTTTGTATCTAGTATTCTTTATTTTGTATATTAGAAATATTACTCGATATAATGTAGCGGTAGCATTGTTTTATGAGGAATTAAAGATTTCTTTATCATCTTCTGATAGTACATCTTCTGAATGGGATGAACAGTTTTAAGGTTTGTAAGCTAGACTTATAAAAAATATTTCAATAATGAACAAAAAGAACCGCTTAGTGGCGGTTCTTTTTGTTCATTATTGATTGAGTTGACGAAGAATGATGACAAGGATGTATCAATTTAGTACAAGCTTGTTTTCTCGATTAGTAACCTATACTATAAGAGAAACACTTGAAGGAGTGATATCATGGGAAACAATAGGTTAGATTATAAAGTTTACTTTACGATGGGGCTCATACTTGTTTCAATCAGCCTAATCTATATTGGTGCGTATCTATTTTATCTAAAGGAGTATAGTGCAATAAATTATGTAGTACGTTACTCTTTTATCTACTTTATGATTGCTCGTCCAATTTTTTATACGGCTTTATTCGCTCTAATAACGAAAAGTATTATACTAAGATCGGTTCTTACACTACCTACTAATTACGTGCATTTCGCCAGATACTTATTCGCTATTCTGATTTTGCTTTACATATTACTGATGATTCAATTCTTTTTCGTAGTATTTCCGTCAATGCCTTTCAATATAGATTTTTATTTAATCTATAATAGTCCTATCTTGTATATCCTAATGGGTATTTTTTCAAGTTTGAGCCTATTTAGAAAGTAAAAGAATTGAGTATTTAAGGGTTGAATACAAAAAAGTACCAGAAGTTAGCCGTTGAGCTGACTTCTGGTACTTTAGTTTTTTATGAGTCTTTTTTCAAAGCTTCTTGTTCTTTTTCGCTAACAGTCACCGATGAGTTTCCTGATTTAGATCGCTCTTCTTCAGCTAGTTTTTCAGCAACGGCTTCTACGAGTGCTTCATCTTGAACTCTCGTTTGAATAACTTCACTGATGATGTGATCATCTGTCACTCTTTGTAGTTTTTGATTAACTGCTCGTTCAATTAAGAATTCTTGCCTTAGACCTAAATAAAGTGAATAAATCATTGTGAGTAATATAAAGGTGAACGGCAAACCGGTAATCACAGAAGCAGTCTGTAGTGCAGATAATCCACCACCAACAAGTAATGTCGCTGCGATAACACCTGCAATAGCAGTCCAGAATATACGCTGTGGAATTGGAGAATCAAGCTTCCCACCAGAAGTTAAATGGTCAACGACCAATGAACCAGAGTCTGCGGAAGTAACAAAGAACACGATAACCAACACAACTCCAACAAACGACAGAATAGAAGATAATGGTAATCCTTCTACCATTGCGAATAAGGCGAGTGATTCATCGACCGCAACAGCTGAAGCTAAATCAGCGATCCCATTCATTTCTTGGAAGATGGCAGTTCCACCGAATACGCTCATCCAGATGAATGAGATGGCTGTTGGAATCAAAACAACCCCAACGATAAACTCTCTAACTGTCCGACCTTTTGACACACGTGCGATAAACATTCCAACGAATGGTGACCATGAAATCCACCATGACCAATAGAAGATCGTCCAAGTGCTTTGCCAATTAGTATCTCGGAACGTTTCAGTCCAGGTACTCATTTCAATAAAGTTAGATATGAAGTAACCAATGTTTTGAGTGAAACCACTTAAAATATAAACAGTCGGACCAGTGATTAATACAAACAGTAGGAAAACCCCAGCTAAAACCATATTGATTTCGCTTAAACGTTTAACACCACCATCTAATCCCATAATAACGGAGATTGTAGCAAAACCTGTAATCACGACAATTAAAATAACTTGTACAGTTGTACTGATGCTGATACCAAATAAGTTATTTAATCCAGCATTAACTTGTGAAACACCGAGACCAAGTGATGTTGCAAGTCCCATCAGTGTAGCAAGTACGGATAGAATATCAATAATATTTCCCCAGAACCCATAGATCTTGTTTCCAATCAATGGATAAAAGAGCGAACGAATCGTTAAAGGTAAACCTTTGTTGTAAGAAAAGAAAGCTAATCCTAGTCCAACAACGGCATAAATTGCCCAAGGGTGAATCCCCCAGTGGAAGAAGGTAGTAGCCATAGCTGACTGAGCAGCAGCAGGCGAATTGGGTGCCGTAGAGTTGAACATTGGAGACGGGTTACCTAAGTGATTGATTGGTTCTGCAACACTCCAAAACAGTAATCCAATCCCCATACCAGCGCTCAACAGCATGGCGTACCAGGCAAAACGAGAGAACTCTGGTTTTGCTTTTTTCCCACCAATAACAATTGATCCATAACGACTGAAAGCAAAGAATAATCCTGCAATAATAAAAATATTAGCCGCGAAAATCATAAACCATCCAGTATTACTAGAAATAACATCCAGTGTATTTGCAAAAAATGTTTCAGCTTGTTGAGGAAATAATAGCGTTATTCCAATAAAAAAAGCTAATATGATTGCTGAGGGGATGGTAACCTCAGGATGGATATCAAATCCATAACCTTTCCAGTTTCTTTCTCCAACTTCTTCTCGACCTTCTTTATCAAATAAAGAAACGGTTGGTCTGATTTGAAGTCCTTTGAACTTTTCTCTGTTCTTGATAGCCTCTTTACGTGCTTCAACTTCTTCTTTACGAAGTTTCTTAGCTAGAAGACGTTCAGATTCGAGCTTTTTATCGAATTCTGTCTGCTCTCTTGGTGGCCGCTTCTTTCTTTCCGGTTTCTTTTTTTTGTCCTTGTCCTTGTCCATTGTTATCAACCTTTCTTAATTTGTGATAAGAAGGATACAACAACACTCAATAGTCAACAAAATCATTACTATTGAATCATGTTGATTTACACTCTTCTCGTAAGTAATGTTTTTTAACTATATATCTAAATCATTTTAACATGTTGATGGCTATCTTTCACTAAAGAATAACTTGAAATTTTGAAGATATATTAAATGAGTAGTACTGGTTATAAATATAGGAATGAAGCTTCCTAGATAAGTACACATAAAAAACTCTACCGAAACTTAGCTTTACTAAGTATATAGGTAGAGTTTTATGGTACAGAGTATTGAATTTTGGTTCGTGAAATTATGCTCCAAGTTTTGTTCTTTTTCCTGAATAAATAAATGAGGTTATATCAAATTTTCTAGAAGCATTGATAGAGTAAGTTTTTTCTGCAATTCTATCCAGACCTTTGTGTTCGTAAAAACCGTAGTTACAAGTCGTATCTGTATAAAGGAAAAAATAATCGAGGTTTCGCTTTTTCATCTGTTCTAAGAAACGATTGAATAATCCAGAACCGATACCTAAGCCTTGCGCTTTTTCTCCAACAGCAAATAAGGTAACTTCTCCTTCAAAAGTTTCGTCTAACTGATCAAATAGCTGCTGGTCATTTGAAAGAACTTCTCTTTGAATCCTTAGACTGGCTCTGCCTTCTTTGGATAGCAATAAAGGAATACCGTGCACCAATACATTCAGTAAATACAGTCTGCTGCTTAGAGGGACTTTACCAAAACTACTTGCTAGCATACCGACTACTTCTCCATCAACTTCAGCGACTTCCGTATAAGATGATTTAGCTAGTTCATAATTTAGAAAAGAGGTTCCCATATGGTGAGCATTCTTTTCAGACAGAGTTTGATCAAACTTCCAGTTTTTGATTAGAATAGAAACCAGTGACGGAATATCTCCTTTTTCTAATACTCTATATACAACTTTTTTCATCATAACACCTTTCTTCGTCCTAGTTTTTTGATTACTATAAGTATAAACGCTACAGTTACTGTAAGGTCAAGGGGGAAGAGGATGAAAAAGTACAGATTTAAAGTTTCGGAACTGGCTAGTCTTTTAGGTATCAACAAGAGAACGTTACATTACTATGATGAGATCGGATTGTTTTCTCCTGACTTTAAGGATGATAACGGTTATCGATACTATTCAGTTGAGAAGTCAATGGACCTAGCTGTTATTTTATCTTTGAAAGAACTGGAAATTCCTCTGGAGGATATTAAAAAAATTATTGATGGGGACATGTCTCATTCCAAAACGATTCTTGAAAGTAAAATTGATGAATTAGACAAGCAAATTGAATCTTTAAAAGAAATCAGACAACTAGCCACTAGAAAATTAAAACAAATCAAGATGACTGAAAGAGGATTCTTAAATATTGAAGAGATTGAATTGCAGGAAGAATACCTGACGTTAAGTGAAGTATTGGAAACAGATGACCTTTTGACAACGTTTAATGCTGTATATCAGTTATTGAATGATGAAGGGAAATATTTATTTACCAATAATCGCTATGGCTATATGATTCACACCCGAAAGAAAATCCAAAATAGTAAAGATGAATTCTACGATTACTTTTACCTTGAAAAAGGTCAGGTAACTCAGGGGGCCTTTGTTAAGCCAGCTGGGAACTATTTAAGCATGCTTTATACTGGGGCAGAAGCGGATTTATACAAAGCGTATGAGGATATCTTGAAATTTGCTTCGAAAAATCAGTATGAACTAACGGGTTACTTCTACGAATTTCCGATTCATCAAAGTGTGCATGAAAATCCTGAGGCGTTTATTACGGAAATACAAGTTAAATTCGCCAAAAAATATAAAACATAAGAGACTAGTGAGGGAAGCTGCGGATTCTTGCAGTTTTCCCACTAGTCTTTTTATGCATCAATTCATTGTTTTGAGTGAACGGTTTTTTACGATCGTGTTCAGGCGTTCATTATAGATAAACATGATGATTGTAAAGAAGCAAAGGTATACGGGGTATAATTGAATACTCAAGATTGAAGCAATCCATCCGAATAATGGCGGCATGAAGGTTGTTCCAAAATAAGCGACCGCCATTTGAATACCGATAATGGACTGAGAATAAGCTTTTCCAAAGTTTACTGGTGTACTATGAATAACCGAGGGATAGATTGGAGCACAGCCGATCCCAATAATCACGAGCCCTGAGAGGGCAAAGCCAGTGAAAGTTGTTGGAATAAATAGTAAAAAAATTCCAATGAATAAGATACCTGTTCCAATTCTAATTAACTTTGTATCCCCTAATCGATTGGCTATAAACCCACAAATAAATCGACCAAAAGTAATCCCTAAAAAGAAGAACGAAGCGAATTGAGCAGCCGTTTCAGGATCAACTGATCTGGCTTCAACAAGATAAGTACTTGCCCATAGTCCTGTAGTTTGTTCAATAGCCTGATATGCAAAAAATGCAATCAAAAGGGGAACGATACCACTCAGTCTAAAAATTTCTTTGAAGGTCAGTGATTTGGATTCTGCAATCTCAGAGTCCTCGATACTTTTGTATCCACCTCTCCACAAAGGTAAACTGAAAAGTAAAATAAGAGAAATGACAACTTGAATGATGCCCACAGTTTGGTAGCCGCTAGACCAGCTGTCTCCTCTTGTTAAGTAAAATCCCATGATGTAAGGGCTAATCGAAGCGCCCACACCCCAGAAACAATGAAGCCAGTTCATATGTTTTGGACCATAATAGAGTGCCACGTAATTGTTTAAAGCCGCATCAACGGCACCGGCACCAAGACCATAAGGGATGGCCCATAAAATTAAGGAGACGAACGTACTCGAAATTGAAAAACCGAAAAGCGCAATAGCTGTAGTCAGAACACTCAAAAAGGTTACTAGACCAGCACCAAGTCTTTTAGTCAGTTTATCTGAAAATAAACTGGAAATAATGGTTCCGCCAGCTATCGTCATGGTAATAAGCCCAGCGTAAGAAACGGGGACATTGAGATCTCCTTGCATAACAGGCCAAGCTGAACCAAGCAAAGAATCGGGTAATCCGAGACTGATAAAGGCGATATAAATAATCAGTAAAAGTAATGAATACATAAAAGCTCCTATACGAAATATTTTGAAAGCGGATCAAATTTAACTTACGAAGAAAACTGTAACACAATTCAATCCAGATAGCAGTAAAAACTTTGTTTTAAATTACGTAAAAAAGAAGCTTTCAGAGTTACGGAAAGCTTCTTTTCAACAAGTTAAAATTCATAGAACTTTATAATGCAATTCGACAAACTGATTAAAAGTCTGTGTGCCAATCAACGTAAGGTCTACATGATAAGAGCCAGGGTTGAAGAGTGGAATACCTGTACCAATAATTTTTGGAGCAACCGTGACATAAAGTTCATCGACAAGTTTATTTTTCAGAAAATAAGTAAAAAGTTGTCCGCCACCAACTAACCAGATAGTTTTACCATTGTTCTTTTTCAGCTGATTTATAAACTGTGGAATATCGTTTTTTATAAACTGAACATCATCAGTGTTTTTGTGGTCAAATTTTGAGAAAACAAAACTTTGCTTATCTTTATAGGGGTATTCCGTGAATTGATGATTATTTAAGATCCAATCATAGGTTTTTTTGCCCATCAAAACTGTATCAATCATATCGTAAAAGGCTGAATACCCATTATCGCCTTCTCCTTCCACTTCAAATAACCATTCTAACGTTTCTTCTTCTGTAGCAATAAAACCATCCAGACTGGTAGCGATAAACAAAACGACTTTTCTTTTTACACTCATGGAGCATACCTTCCTTCCAAATAGTTTGGTCGATATCATGGAACGAATGATTCATTGTGACCATTCGTGAGCTTTTGAAAGTCTTCTAGTGAATATACTTCTTTATTGTTCCATAACCATCTAGGACGAGTATCGTCACTGAAGTGATAGTGATTAGCTTCGAAAGTAGTGTCTGTATTTCCTGTATATTCATGACTGATAAATAAACCAGAAGGAGAAGCTGTTAAAGTATTGGACTTAATTGTATTTGAATCAGAATAGTACTGAAATAAAATTTGTCCACCTTCTAGACCAATCATATCATTATCAGTTAATGTATTTCCAGAGATTAGTGAGTGGGTTGTTCCCCCTCTATCGGCATCATAACCACCAATGGAAATGCCTGCATAAGTATTTTCGTAAACGTCATTACTCAATATTTTTATATGATTAGCTGATCGATTTTTGTGTTCAGAAGTGGCTTCGATACCGATATCGTTTTGGTAAACGGTGTTATTTTCAATCGTGATATCTTGCCCGCCATCTATATATATTCCGCCGGCACTATAATCGTTCTGGTAACTTGGATTATGATAACTGGAGTTGTTGTGGACTATATTTTCGCTGATGATTCCGTCTCGAGCATAGTCTTCATTGGTATCATCTGCAATATCTTCATATCCAATAGCGTCGATAGCGATATTATCTGTTTCATAGATATGATTTTCTTTGATAGAAAAGTCACTGACATTTCCATTTACCACAAGTGCTTCACTCAGTCCAAGCTTGAGATTGGTCAAAGTGTTCTTATGAATCTCAATTTTCTGAATAGATGCGTTACCGTATACAGCGATCCCATGTGCGTTCCCCTCAAATGCAGTCGTGGTAATATTTTGTATCCAATTATCGGTAAGTTTGATGTGTTGACTGGGTCCAGTCACCAACATACCTATGACCGTTTTATCAGGATCATCTGTGGAGAGATTTTCAAGTGTCAGTCTTTTTATTGAGATGTGATTGCAGCCATCAATTTCAACTAATGCACGGTCATCAGGGGTATCTTCAAATTGTTCCCCACTTAAATGAACCACTTCATCTGAGTACGCCTGAAATACGATTGGTTCTGATGCGGTACCACTATGTTGGACGATAAGAGATTCGAAGTAGGTGCCTTCTCGAATAGACACAGTTGTCCCGGAAACTGCCTGATCTGCGGCGGCTTCTAAGGTTCTTAACGGTTCGTCAATGGTTCCTGGATTCTTGTCGTCACCGTTTGTAGCGACAAATAGTTCAGAGGCATTGTCCGCAGGTGTTTGGAAATTACGTAAATTAAACCAAAAGAATCCTGAAACAACGAGGATCAATCCGATTACAGCTAAAACTTTTTTCAATAGTGTTTCTTCCTTTCTTAATCAACCATACTTTAAAAGAATACAGGCTAAATAGATACAAAATCCCATCAATTTTTATAGGAAAAGTCTCTCTTGATTTTCATGAAATCCGTTTCAATATTTGTGGTGTGTGATTGATTAAATCGCTATAATGAGTGTGAAGATCGTTTTTTTAATTTTACTGTTATCTGATTGAGGATCCTAAACGGATATTCAATGAAAGGTTTGATTGATTTTAAGTCGATCATAATCTAGAATCCATTCATTGAAGGTCGTATAAGCTTCTTTCAAAGCATCTGGAGAAGGCGCAATGACATCACAGCCACGGTCATCATACACATGGAAAATGGTATTTTTGTTTGTATTAATGAAATAAACAAAGTGGGACAAGCTCGGTTGTATACCGAAATCCTGATTGCAAAGTGCTTTAAGCATAGGCGCATACTGGAGTTCAGCCGTTTGACAACGTAAGGTGAATCTGTGAACGGCGAACGGGTCGATATCATCCTCTAAATCGGTAGAACGAAGATATTGATACTGTATCTTGAATAATAGATGTTTGTCTACATAAGGAGCGAAATTCTTAAGTTGACGCTCGAATGGTTTTCCGGTTTTTTTATCTAAAACATCTATTACGATAAGTATAGTGTCGTCGGGCTGATGGAGAAATTTAAAAAGAGTCTTCGCTCGTTTGTAGGCATCGTATAAATAAGACTCTAGCAAATCATTTTTCTCTTGCCCAAGTTCATATCGGATTCCAATTTCCCATTTGTAAAACAAGGGGGGATAAAGTTCTAGATTAGGAAAATGCTTTTGCATGAAATTATTTAAATCCATCAAAACACCTCGTAAGTTTGATTCGTACGTTAGTTAGTATATCGCATTTAAATAAAAGATTGTTTAATGGAGAGGAGAAATCTGAGATGCAGGATTCATTTGAAGAAGAGAATGAAAAGCAACTGCAGAAGGGGAAAGGATATTCCTGTTTTGGTGTGTTTTCTTTGCTGTTTATTATTGTAATCATTTTGATTCTAGGATCTATTGGTTTCTTGCTTTATAGCTTCGTGAATACGCCTTAGGTTGGAGTTAATAGGCTGAAGGGAGAAAAATATGAGCGTACCAATATATGAACCACTCAATACTTTGAAGAGAGTGGCAGACAATATCTGGATTGTTGATGGGGAAGTGATTCATATGAATGTCTTATCGGTAGGTATTCCTTTTTCAACCAGAATGACCATCATTAAACTAGCAGATCAGTCTCTATGGTGTCATTCACCGATTCAACCGAGCGCAGAATTGTTCAAAGAAATCGATAAGATTGGAAAGGTATGTCATCTAGTCTCACCTAACAAAATCCATTACGCTTTTATAAGAGAGTGGAAGACACACTATCCTGAGGCCGTAACTTGGTCAAGTCCGGGTGTAGAAAAACGAGCGGCTAGTCAAAAGATAGAAGTAAAGTTTGACCGAAATTTAGAAGATAGTCCACCCGTGGAATGGCATAAAGAAATCAATCAGCTAATTTTCAAAGGAAGTCACGTAGTACAGGAAGTAGTTTTTTATCATAAAAGTAGTCAAACTTTGATCTTAACAGACTTGATTGAAAACTTTGAACCAGAATACACAACAAGTTCTTTCTGGAGATGCGTGCATAAATTAGCTAGAATTTCAGACCCAAATGGTCAAACACCTATAGATATGAGACTGACCTTTTTGGGGCAGAAACAACAAGCAAGAGACAGTTTTCAGCGTATGTTAAGTTGGCGTCCGGAAAAAATTATTCTTGCACATGGTCGCTGGTATGAAAGAAATGGAACATCTGAGTTGAAACGAGCTTTTAAGTGGTTAGACATTTAATATAAGGTTATTTTTACTTATACAAAACGCCTTCTCTGTTGATTGAGAAGGCGTTTTGTATAGTCTGAAAAATAGAAAAATCTCGTTATTCTTCCGTCAGAGATTTTCCGTTTGTAGCGATGACTTCTTTGAACCAGTGATAACTTTTTTTAGGGACTCTTTTCATATCTTTTAGGTCGTGATTGTCGCGGTTGACGTAGACCAACCCGTAGCGTTTGCGCATATCTCCTTGTGAGCTGAGAATATCGATCAGCCCCCAACCTAGATAGCCCATGACTTCTACCCCATCAATATTCATTGCATCATACATCGCTAGCAGATGTTGTTTATGATAATCGATTCGGTAGGTATCGTCAATTGGATGTTCTCCGTCCCATTCTTCTTTTACACCGATTCCATTTTCAATTGGGAAGATAGGCAACTGGTAACGCTGATACAGCTTGTTCATGACATCTCTAAAGCCGAGTGGGTCGATCTGCCAGTTCCATTCCGTTTTATCCAAATGAGGATTCTCAACGCCACCATAATTCAGATAAAGATTGGGAACGGTATTTTCTGGAATCTTTTCTACACTGATCGTGGAAGAAGCGTAGTAGCTGAAACTAATAAAATCATTTTTCTGAGCTTTGATGGTCTCTAGTTCTCCCGGTAAAATATTCATATCAATCTGGTTTTGTGCTACATAATGCATCATTTCTTTTGAATAAGTTCCTTTGGTGTAGGCATCGAGAAGCGTGTAGTTGACAAACTCATCGTGCTTTCTCGCTACAAGGATATCTTCTGGCTTACTGGTAGCGGGATAAACTTCACTATAGGCTAGCATACCACCCATTTGAGCATCCGATTTTTCGTGTAAGTAATTAGCGATTGAAGCATGTGCAACCATCACATTGTGGAGAATTTGATACAATTCATTAGTCGTTTCCTCACCTTTTAGATAACCACTAATTCTAAAAGCGGCAGGTACATGATAAAGATTTTGTTCATTGAAAACGATCCAGTATTTGACTTTGCTTGCAAAACGATCGACCATTTCTCTACCGTAGCGAATAAAGGCATCTAAAACTTCTTTAGATACGAGTCCATTGTATTCCTCGGCAAGGTGCAAAGGCATATCAAAGTGATACAGACAAATCATCGGTTCAATGCCTCTTTCAATCAGCCCATCAATGAAGCGATCGTAATAAGCGATGCCTTCTTCGTTGACTGCACCGTTTCCATCTTTAATCACACGAGACCAGGAAATCTGGAATCGATACATGTTCATGCCCAAATCCTGAATCAGGTCTAAGTCTTCTTCAAAGTTGTGGTAATTGTCGTTCGCAAATTTCCAGTCACTAGACTCTTCAGTAGCTTCACGAATGTCATAGACAGATGGTGATTTACCACCTTCGTTCCATCCACCTTCAGTCTGCATACTTGAAACAGAATTTCCCCAGAAAAACTTCGTCATACTACACGCTCCCTTTATAAAATGAAATCGCTTTTACAAGTTAACTTTAGCGGAGAGTGTTTTCAATGTAAAGGATTAATGACGAGATTTTCTAAGAAATATAAAATAATTGGTTGGTAAAGCTCTTTTCTAAGTTACGCTTCATTTTGATAGATATTTAGTAAAAAATAAATATCGTTAAATATAGAATTGGATCAAAGAATAAGGTACACTAATATTAAGAATGTACTAATTCAAACAGGAGGTGAAGAGTTGGTTATTACCGGAATGAAAGTGTATAAATTCGTGACGATTTTTAGTATGTTATTTTTGGCGATCAAAATTGTAGTTGATACATATAGTGGCGGTGTTGAACTGATGGATACAGATTTTATCATACTAGTGTCCCTAGGTTTGAGTTATTTCTCAATTAGTCAAAGCAGAAAGAAACAGGTGCAAAAACAAAAAGTTAATTAAAAGAGGTGTTAATGAATGACAAAAGATGAAAAAGCGCAATGGATCAAACGTTTCAGTCCAGTATTTTGGGGACTCTTTATCGTGTTCGCCTTTATTCCGAATATTGATACAATCTTTGAGATGGGCAAAGAAGTTGGAAGAGCGCTAGCCTACTGGTTCTAATGATTATGAATATTTGAACTCTATCATTCCAATCAATTGACTCTATTTCTGAATTTCTTTAATCTAGAAGCAAGAGAAAGAAGGTGAATACTATGATTACAGATATGGATCCAATGGACACTGATCCTTTTAGTAACATGCTTCAATATGCAGAAAGAACGATGATGATAAACTTTGTTTTTCAAATCGTTATGATCATTCTAGCAGTGGTTGTAATTGCTGGAGTCATTTATGGATTGGTCTTGTTACGTCAGTTTCTAAATGTGTATAAAGCAAACAGCGAACAACTGCATAAAAGGGATAACAAGTAGCTAGAGTTAAAGAAAATAGTACATAAAGAGACAAGCACGAGTATAGCCAAAAGGCTGTGCTCGTGTTTTTTTTGAGGATAAGTATCGGGTGAATAGATGTATTTTCATAAGATTTGTTTTATAGTAGAGGGTATAAATATATTCAGTAGTCGTCAATCGAGGGAGTCTTTAATACAATGAATCAAAATAATCATTATAGGAATAGATGCTTCAGTCGCTTTATGATGAAACAATGAACATACCAGTTAAACAAGCGTACAGCTATGAAAATTTCTTACATTACTCTATGTGTATGGTCGGAGGATTCTGTGGGAGCTATGCTTTATTATTAAGAGGAAACTTTGGTTCAGCTCAGACAGCGAATCTCATCCAAATGTTTATCAGTATCAGCGAAGTGAGTGTCTTGGATGCATTTGTTAGAATATCAGCGCTAGGGGTCTTTATGATCAGTTTGTTTGTTTCTTCTTATTTAAGAGAAAAGTATACCGAGGCATCTGTCAAAATCTGCCTTTTAGTTGAAATCGTTGGTGTCTGCATGATCGGAGTCATACCAAGACAGGCAGATGATTTGCTGGCTTTGTTGCCGCTATTTGCTTTGACCGCATTTCAATGGGGTGTCTTCAATGGAACAAAAGAGTACGTTAGCCCGACACTATTTTCAACTGGAAACATTCGTCAGTGCATTCAGGCATGGATGGATTATCATCTGAACGCGACAGAATCTAGTAAGGTGAAAGGAACCTTTTACGGCTATACATTACTCCATTACCATCTAGGTGTACTCGTTGGGATTGCATTGATTCCTGTATTTGGTGTAAGAAGTATCTTATTTTGTTTGATTCCGTTGTTGATTAACCTTAAATTGGAAAGCCACACTAGAGGATAAGATTGTTGTCACCAAATAATAAAAATTCATAGAATTTTATAAAAATTTATACACATTCTCTACTTTAAAAAGGTATACTCTAATAGGATGTATAAACAGGTAAGTCAAAAGGAGAACAGGCTTATGGAACTGGCACGAGTAGTTAAAAGAAGAAATATCGTTATGATTATTTTACTTATTGCAGGCTTTTTGCAAGGCTCTTTATCTACAGGAGGCTCGTTGGCTGAAGTTATTTTTGTAGGTTTATTTGCAGGTATTTTTTATGCAGCGATCACATATGTGGTGTTCAGTATTTATATTTATTTTTATAAAATACTTGGAAAACCATAGACTGAAAAAGGGGCATGCGAGAGCAGGCCTCTTTTTTTAAGATAAAAAAGGAGCGTATACATATGAAAAATGTCATATTAGGAGAAAAAGTTGCCTTTACACACTTTGAGGAAGAAGATTTCGGTATGTTGACACAATACCAGTGGGACAATGAATTTTTGCGCAATATTAGTTGGGATACCTTTCATCCTTGGAATGAAGAAGCGTGGAAAACCTTTCAAGGAGATAGTGACAGTAATGAACGTTTTCTATTTGCCATTAGGGAACGCTTTTCTAGTGAATTTGTGGGCTGGGTTTCCTTATCTGATGTGCAGTTTAAAAATAGAGGAGCTGAACTAGGGCTCGCAATCGTTCCGGCATCTAACAGAGGAAAAGGATACGCAACGGATGCTTTGCATACCATCTGTAAGTTTGCTTTTTATGAGCTAGGCCTTCACAAGATACGCTTGAGTGTACACAGTAACAACGAATCAGCTATCAAGGTTTACGAAAAAATTGGATTCCAAAGAGAAGGCATCGACCGTGAAGGATTGTTTCAGGACGGAAAGTGGCTAGATGTTTACAATTACGGGCTATTAATTAGTGACTGGCATTCAAAGTAAGGAGAATAACATGAAGTCTATAACACTCACCAAGCAACTATTATTAAAAATAGGTCTTGAGGAAATGACCGCTATAAAACTAGAAACTCAAAACATTGAATATGAAGGAACATGTTTCAATTTGAATCAGCGTACTTACAGAAGTCGCTTAGCAAAATTGACTTCAAAGAAAGCTGGATATTTTGTGGTATTCTGGGAAAAGGATGCTGACAATAAGAATCAACCTTATTCATTTCATGGAAACCCAGATAAAGTAATTGTATCTATCTTGGATAATGGGAAAATCGGCCAGTTCATCTTTCCTAAAGCTGTCTTATATAAGCAAGGCATACTGAGAAGTGAAACTTCAAAAGGGAAAATGGCAATTAGGGTTTACCCTACATGGGAAAAAGAACTAAACCCTTCAGCAACAAAAACTCAAAAGTGGCAGTCAACGTATTTTATTGATTTATCTGAAAAAACCGATATTAAAAGATTATCTGAATTGTACTTTTAAGCTTAGTCAGAGAAAGAATTTGTTTATTTCGATTTCGAGACTTATACTAGAAGTAGACGAACTTTAAAACAATATCTATTTTGAAAGGAGTCGCTTATGGGACTGTTAGTTAAAGGGAAATGGCATGACAAATGGGATTACAATAATGACGAAGGCGAATTTATTCGTGAGGAGTCACAATTTAGAAACTGGATCACCAAAGACGGTAGCGCAGGTCCGACTGGAGAAGCTGGATTTAAAGCAGAGCCAGGTCGTTATCACTTATATGTTTCGCTCGCTTGTCCATGGGCCAGTCGCGCTTTAATCATGCGCAGTCTGAAAGGACTAGAAGATATAATTTCAATTTCTGTTGTGAACACTTTGATGGGAGAAAACGGATGGACATTTGAGGAAGAAGAAGGTGTCATCCAAGATCCTGTTATTCATGCAGACTTTATGTATCAGATTTATACACATGTTGAACCAGACTACAGTGGACGCGTAACTGTACCTGTCTTATACGATTTAAAACAGAATAAAATCGTCAATAATGAATCCGCAGATATTATGCGCATGTTGAATTCAGCTTTCGATGAAGTGGGCGGAAATGATAAAGACTTTCTTCCAGAAGACAAAATGACAGAGATTGATGAAATCAACGAAAAAGTTTATGGCACAATCAACAATGGTGTCTACAAAGCTGGCTTCGCTACAACCCAAGAGGTTTATGAAAAAGAAGTCACAACATTATTTGATGCCTTAGATGATATTGAAGAACGACTAGAACGTAGCCGCTTTTTAGTAGGAGACGAAATTACGGAAGCAGATTGGCGTTTATTTACGACCTTGATTCGTTTTGATAGTGCTTATCACGGTCACTTCAAGTGCAATATCAGAAGAATCGTAGACTATAAAAATCTATGGCGTTACACAAGAGAATTGTACAATGAACCGGGTGTAAAAGAGACGGTCAACTTTGATCATATCAAAAAACATTATTACCGTAGTCATAAACAGATCAATCCAAATGGTATTGTACCAAAAGGGCCAGAACTGGACTTCAGTTTAGATAAATAATCATCAATTCAAAAAGCTGTCTTTCTTCGGAAAGAGAGCTTTTTGCGTTATACTGCTGACGAGAATAAAACAGAGAAAGAGATGATGATCATGATCAAAACGGTCTTATTTGATATGAACGAAACGTTATTAAACTTGAATTTATTGAAAGAGAAATTCGACCAGCACTTTGACGGAGACTTTGCGATGGCTTACTGGTTCAAAATAGTTCTTCATTCCTCAACGGTACTAGGAGGACTGAACGAGTACGAAGATTTCAGTAAATTAACCGAAGCAGCTCTTGAAAGTCTGTTTATGGAAAGTGGTAAAGAGCTAACAGAAGATATTAAAAACGATATCCTCGATGCATTTCAGGAACTACCAGCCTATGATGATGTAGAAGAAGCGTTAAATTTGCTAAAAGATCACGAATTAACCATTATTGCCGTCACGAATTCATCAGAAGCGATGGTCGAGAAGCAATTAACCAATGCTGGAATCATTAACCAAGTAGATCATTATTATTCAGTAGACGCTGTGAAACGATATAAACCTTATAAAGAAATCTATAACTATGTATTGAATGAACAAGCATTAGTTGCTCAAGAAACAGTAATGTTAGCGACTCATGACTGGGATTTGTTTGGTGCTAAAAAATCCGGACTCAAAACAGCTTATATTAAACGAAAAAATACACAATTCAATCCTTATTACCCAGATCCTGACTTTTCAAACGATAACCTCGTGAAACTTGTAGAAGATATTCTCGAAAACCAAAAATAGTCAATAGAATTAATTTGTTCAAACAAAGTTAAATAAGAAGCATCCAAAATTTATCATCTTGGACGCTTCTTATTTTTGGGAAAACGACTTTTAAAAGAAAGAAAACAACGTTGCAAAGATGTAAGTAACTACCAGTACTGTAAAGATAAAAGACATTATTTGCGTATAACGTGTATATATATTCCAGTTTTTTCTGAATCCATTTAAATGTGACTGACCAACAGTGAGCTGACGATCAGCAGCGTAATGAAATCTCCTCTTGGGATACCAACAAACATATAACCAGAAAATATTACAATATTTAAAAATGTTAGAAAATAGGGGTTTTTAAACATTAAAACATACCTCTTTTCTTTCAGTTATTAGCTAATCTGCGGAGAATATTTGTAGTAACAATTTCCGTCTTTGAAAACGCCAAAAGGATCTTGAGAATAAGCAGGGATTTCGCCGTACAAAACAAAGCCTTCCGATTGATAAAGGGCATTTGCGGGTCCTTCTTTTTCTGTGTCTAATAACAGTAAGGTTCTATTTTCTTCTTCAGCTACTTTTAAGACGTATTGCAGAATCGTTCTGGCAACACCTTTCCGTTGCGCTTTTGGATGGGTCATCAGCTTAGCGATTTCAGCTCGATGAGGAGCATTTTCTTTATCGCTCATCTGTAATTGAACGGTGCCTACGATTTCTTCGTCTAATAAAGCAACGAACAATCGAACATGTTCTGATAGTACACCGTTCCAGTATTTAACAGCCGTCTCTTCGCTCATGGGGTGTAGAAAGTTCATAGCCGCGCCAGAAGCCACGACTTCTTGAAACAAGTCCACTAATTCTGCTTGTTCAGTTGTGATGTTTGTAATCTCTTTAATCGTTATCATAATATCCTCCTCTATTCCATACTAGATTATAAAACAAATTTAGAATAAAGTAGATAGTTGTTTTGAATTTAAGAACCAGCACATCCCATCATAGCAAACGCTAAAAAGCCAAAAAATGTTGCAATACAAGTAGTAACGATAGAAATATTTAAAAGCGGTGAAGCACTATGTCGAATAATAAAACAACTGTAAAAACCGAGGGCTGATAATCCCCACCAAAGAACATCAAACAGCGCTTCGGGAATATTTATCCATGCCAGAAACCCCGTCAGGAATAAGATGATATAGAAGATCTGGAATAAACACACCGTTAGAGTAAATGATCTTTTAGTTTGTTTTCGGTTATAAATATAAGCTATGAGTAGTATCATAATGAACAAAAGTGTGCGATCAGAAATCGATTTTAAAAACATATGTAATGTCTCCTTTAATTTATTTACACCCACTATTAAAGTATCGAAAAAAATTTAACGAATAACTAAAAATATTTAATAAAATACTTAAATCTAATAAAAGCGATTGAGCTACAAAGGTTTAAAAAGTAAGAACGTTGTTTTACCGTAAAAGAGGAGAAACTACTACACTTCTTGGAACGTCCTTTTTGCTTTACTATAAAGAACTTGATACGCTTAAGTTGATTAAATCAAACCTGTTATAGGAGTGGAAAGATGAGTCAGGAACAACTGGACGTCATAGTAATTGGAGCTGGACTAGCCGGATTATCTGCTGCTAGAGCCTTACAAGACAAAGGATTATCGTATAAACTTCTTGAAGCGACTGATCGAGCTGGAGGAAAAGTACAATCGAAAGTTTCAGAAGACCGCTCAAGTTATGTAGAGTTGGGTGCTCAGTTTGTGAATGACGATATGATTGAGATGGTTCAACTGATCAAAGAAGCGGGTATGGAGTTAGAAGATACGTATATAGTAGAAGATGCCGTTATTATCAATGAAACAAAAGACGAAGTCGGTCACATTGATTTTGAGCATCACGCAGAATTGTTGAAAGATCGTTCATTTAGAAAAGACCATACATTTTCTGAAGTTGTGGATGAGGCTGTTGAAGATGATGTGGAAGCGAAAGCGATCAAGAGTTTAGTCGCTTCGGAATTTACAGTAAGTAGCGATTATATTAATCCAAAAGCATTGAAGCGATTGATTGGAAATATCACACTAGAAGAAGATGAAGTGAAATATCAAGCTTCCGGTCCCTTGAGTCAGGTGATTGACCATCTAGTAGATATTTCGAAGACAAATCTTTTGTATGAAGAGCCTGTTGAAGCAGTTAGAAAAGTGGATGAGGGTTATGAAGTCGTATCGAAAACAGGACAGACTTTTAAAGCGAGAGCCGTTATTGTTGCTGTTCCGCCTACAGTAGCACGCCGTATTCAGTTTAGCGAAGAACTTAAAGGGAGATTTTATCCTGCATTGAATAGCTTTATAGATGGAGCAGTCATCAAGTTGACTTTTACTTATGAGGAGCCTTTCTGGCGTGAGATTATAATTAATGGAGAAAAGAAGAAGCTGTTCGGTATCTTGTTTGGTGAAGAAGAAGGTGTCAATGTAATGGAATCTTCTAAGAAGCTAGGAAAAAACCGCTTGACCATGTTTATCGGTGGAGACAAAGCCATAGAGCTTACGCGAGTAGCGTCTGATGAAAGAACAGCATTTGCAGTGGATCGTTTAACACAGGTTTTAGGTGAACGCATTGCTGCATACCAATCCCTAGAAGAGAAAGTATGGGTGGATTCTCCATACTATGGTGGAGGATATGGCGGTATCACGCATTATGGAGGAGACATTGATGCAAAACGAATATTGAAAGAGCCTTACCAGAATATCGTATTTGCCAGTACAGAATTAGCTCCAGCATTTCCTCAATTCATGGAAGGCGCTGTTCTTTCAGGAAAATATGCAGTTGAGCAATTGCTAAAAAAGCTTGTTGAGTAATGAATATATAATAGAAGAACCCGAGCTATGTGCATTTCACACAGCTCGGGTCCTTTTAAAATAAATCAGGTTTTATCTAAAAATTGCTTTAATTTCAAAGTAGTCTTCAACACCGTATAGGCCGTTTTCTCGACCGAAACCAGATTGCTTGTAACCACCAAATGGCGCTTTAGGTGAACGCGCTGCGTCGTTAATTGCGATATTACCAGTGCGCAATTGACGAGCGACTTTAACAGCTTCCTCTTCGGGTCCAACCACACCACCAGATAATCCGTAGATAGAATCGTTGGCAAGCTCAATCGCTTCTTCAACGGATTCATAAGTGATAACAACGAGTACGGGGCCAAAGATTTCTTCTTGAGCGATCGTCATATCGTTGGTTACATTGACAAAGACCGTTGGCTCAACATAATACCCTTTACGGTCTATTTTGTTTCCGCCAATTAAGACTTCTGCGCCTTCTTTTTTACCTTTTTCAATATAATCCAGTACGGTTTCCATTTGACCTTCTGAAACTAACGGCCCGACAAGGGTGTCTTCTTCTGTAGGGTCTCCAATTTTAATATCTTTGTAATAGTTTTTGATCACTTCTTTTGTACGTTCAAGTTCATCTTTGGGTACAAAAAATCGTGTCAATGCAGAACACGTTTGACCTTGGTTATGCAGTACAGTGTCCGCTGCATTTTTAACAGCCAGTTCCAGATCTCCGCCTTTAAGATAGACCATCGGGGATTTACCGCCTAATTCGAGTACCAATTTCTTGATAGTCGTTTTGGCTTTTTCGTACAAGCTCGATCCAACCTTAGTTGATCCAGTAAATGAGATGACAGATACATCTGGATGACCAGTAAGATAATCTCCTGTGTCGCTACCGGTCCCTGTTATTATGTTGAATACACCTTTAGGAAAACCGACTTCATGTGCGATTTCCGCCAAAAGCAATGCAGTGAATGGTGTCAAGTTCGCTGGCTTCACGACGACTGTATTTCCTGCAAGTAAAGCAGGGGTGATTTTTCTTTGAATTTGGTTTAATGGAAAATTCCAGGGTGTGATACAAGCTACAACACCAAAACCTTCTTTGATGACAGTCGCGTTGTCTACATTTTCTTCAAAATCATAATGTCTGATTTCTTCAATCGTTGCTTCCATCTCTTTGACCGCTAAGCCGACTTGAGTGTTATCAGCAAAAATATGAGAAGTACCCAGTTCCTTGATCATAATATCCATAAGATCTTCTTTACGTTCTTTTATACCATTTAACAATTTTTCTACATAATCTGCTCTAACTTCAGGATCCGTCTGATTCCATTCTTTGAACGCGAATTTAGCTGAAGTAACAGCCAAATTAACATCTTTTTGGTTAGCGTTAACGACTTTTCCAATCGTTTCTTCTGTTGTTGGGTTGATAACTTCTGTATAATCGGTTGATTGAGCTTTTTGCCAATCTCCATTATAGTAAAGTGTCTGTTCTTTCACTTAAAATCAGCTCCTTAATACTATTATGTAAAAATCTATCCTGAAAACCAACCCAAAGACCTTGTGAAATTAAATTGTGTACATGGATTTAAGACAGAACCTTAAAATGTCATACAAAAAAGGCCCAGTGAATTTGTTCACTAGACCTTTCAATTTAGTTAAATTATTGTTCCAGATAAGTGGGCAGATCTTCAATAGAATCGATTTCCATATAAGAAGGAACGATGTAGCCAACTTGAGTACCATGAAGATTAACACCCAAATCGTCCATTTGACCAGCATACTCTTTAATCAAAGGCGCTTGAGTCGTCGGTAACCAGACTGCAACAGTCGCATCCGTTTCACCAGCAGCGAGCGCTTTGAACATGATTGCTGGATCAACATTAGTCGTCGTAACCTTATAACCTAATTCTTCCAAAACAGCTTCGACAACATGACTGGAAGCACGCTCTGTATCCCAAGGGAAAGAGACAAGATCAAAAGACTCTCCATCTACATGGTCGATTCCTTCAGTCCAACTTTCCACCATATCTCGATTCTCTTCAATCCAAGTTTCAGATGCTTCTTCAAACTCAACATCGATTGCATCGACCATAACAGCCTGCATATCTTCAACGGTCCAGTTAAATTTTTCCAAAAACGCATAAGCTTCTGGTTTGTCTTCTTTTAAACCAAGGCGTGCCATTGTATGGATATCCTCGGCATCTCCTAATACATTTTTGGGATCTTCTAAAAACTTAATATCATAAGTCTCAAATATAAAATGTGGTGCCCATCCCGTAATAATTACAGGCTCCTTGCGTTTCGTAGCCTGATCGAGTGCAATGAGCATACCTGCAGTTGAGCTTTCATGAATTTCCCAGCCCTCTAAGTTGTCGTATGCTGCTAGTGCTTTTCGAGATGTTTCAGCGATACCGGATCCAGGTTCCATGCCAGTAATCGTAAAGTCCATTTGTTCTCCAAGATTCATTTCTTCTCGGGGTTTTCTATCTCCACAGGCAGCTATAAGTAAGGAAAGGGCCGTAAGAGAGAGAAACTTGAATGATGCTTTTTTCATCGTTTCCTCCAGTGAGTTGTGCTTCATTAAACCAAGGACGTTAAATCCTCAGGAAAGTCGCTTTTTTATCGTACATCTGATGAGTAGGTACACAGATTTTACTAGCCTATCATAAATGATTACCTACATCAAAACATATTCTATGGATTTCAGTCAGAGTGAGGAGTTTCTCATACAAGTATGAAAAAAACTAGGGATTTTAGAACGCTAAACTGTTCTAAGGCAATTGTTTACTGTATTCTTATAACCGAGGTGGAAGAATATGAAATTGATGATCAGAAAAAGACGTATCGGAAATATCCCAATACTTGAAGTGGTAGAAAGAGAAAAAAGAAACCAATTACGACCATTAATCATTTACTATCATGGATGGCAGTCATCTAAGGAACTGGTCCTAACACAAGGACGTAAATTAGCAGAAGCGGGGTTTAGAGTATTATTGCCTGATGCGGCCAATCATGGAGAGCGGAAACAGCCCATCATTCAAGTTCCTTCACTGACTTTCTGGCAAAGTATTCAAGCAAATCTTTTTGAATTTGGATCTCTGGTTAATCATTTCAAAAAACTAGGATTAGCAGATGATCGAATCGGGGTTGGTGGTGTTTCTATGGGGGGGATTACGACATGTGCATTAATGACGAATCACCCGGAGATCAAAACGGCTGCCTGCGTAATGGGGTCACCGAAACCGGTGTATTACCGTGAACGGATTTACGAACGAGCAACGGAATCGGGTAGATATGTACCTGAAGATTATAAAACTTTACTAGCATGGATTCCCTATTATGATTTGTCTTTGAGACCCGAAACGTTAGCCGGTAGACCCATGCTGTTCTGGCACGGGATAGAAGATAAGATTGTGCCTTATAGTGACGCAGCAGAATTTGTTGCTGAAAATCCAGATGCGAATCTAACGTTTGTAGATGAGGACGAAAAACATCTTGTCAAAGTACCCACAATGGAAATGATCACAGCCTACTTTGTAGATAAAATGAGTCCAGAACATTAAAAATACTTCACTAGGCTGTGGACTTGTAAAGAGTGTATGGCCTAGTTTAAGTGAGGAAAAGTTTATAGGCGAGTAATAGTTTAATATTAAAGTCAGGAGTCGTATTATGCGTTACTATTATGGAGTAGTCTTTTTTCAAACACTGATGATAGTTGTCTTTTTAAGAATAGGATATATGACAATACTAATGAGAAGGAAACTAATTTCAAGAAAGTGGTTGATCTTTCTTGGGGTATTGACGCCATTAGTACTTTTCCTGATTTTCAACTATACCCTTCCATTATACAAAGACATTCCAAATGCATTAAATAAAAAGACAAAAATTGTAGAAGGTACGATAGATACTGTCTACTTTCAAGGGGATACGTTTGGATTTTTAATAGAGGGTATTGAATACCAGAGGGATCCATGGGCATTAAAGCCAGAAGAGGGTGAGTATTACAGATTGTACTATTTGCCAGAAAGTAAATTTGTCATAGATCATGAACAGTTAGTGGCTGAATAACTATATTTTTTCTAACCGCTCGATTTGCTTACGGTGTTTTAATCCGTCCCCAATGAATGATTCTTCATTTGATGGTATACTAAAAGTAAGTAAAAAGAGAGGTTGTTTAAAAGAATGAGATTAAGTGTATTGGACCAGGCACCGATTACCGGTGGGAAAATGCCACAAAACGCGTTAGAGTATGCTGTTGAACTCGCACAAGTGGCGGAAGAACTAGGCTATGACCGTATGTGGCTTGCAGAACACCATGGAAGTGATGCATTTGCAAGTTCAGCACCAGAAATCATCACGGCTTACATCGCAGCGAAAACAAACCGTATCCGCTTAGGTACTGGTGGAACGATGATTATGCATTATTCACCTTTAAAGATGGCAGAAGTATTTAAAACCTTGAGCGCACTTGCACCAGGCAGAATTGATTTCGGTGTAGGCCGTGCACCAGGTGGAGATCAGCGATCCATTTACGCCTTATCTCAAGGAAATAATCCAGATTTTGATCATTTATATGAAAAACTGGATACGACGTTGACATTAATAAACGATGAAGTACCCGAAGAGTTATTATATAAACACACAATTGCGACTCCTCAAAAGGTTGTATTGCCAGAGTCATGGTTACTTGGATCTAGTGGGAACAGTGCGATTGAAGCAGGTCGTAGAGGTATGGGGTATTCATTTGCTCAATTCTTTATGCTTGGATCCATGCGTAAAGAAATCTTTGAGTTATACAGATATCATTTCAAACCTTCTGCTTTTATGGAAAAACCTGAAATCAATGTAGCCTATCTAGTGACGGTAGCTGAAACAAAAGAAGAAGCAGAATATCAGGCAAAACCTCAAGACATTGCGCGCATTCACTTAGCTCAAGGTAGAATGGAACAGTTAATGTCACCTGAAGAGGCGAAAAATTATCAATTGTCTGAAGAAGAAAAAGTTGGCATTCAAACGAATCGTCAGATTCATCTGGTCGGAACAGCAAAAGAAGTAGCAGATAAGTTACGTCAGGATGCAGAAGAATATGGATTCCAAGAAGCAATGATCTGCAGTATTGCACATTCTCAAGAACAAAGATTAAATGCGTACCGATTGTTAGCTAAGGAAATGCTTTAAAAGAATTAGAGTTAAAAAAGGAAGGAGACGGATTCAAGTCTCCTTCCTTTTTTCTGTTTTCAAAATATGTAAAAAAACTGAAGCAGTAAAAATACTGCTTCAGTCAAAATTAATTGTCTTATGGACGGTTGTTAAATCCGTCATTTTTTTCGCCTTCAACATCAACATTTCCATCTGTGTTGATATCGACATCTTCTTTACGAACAGTTTCAGATACTTGTTCGGTATCTTCTTTTGTTTCTTTATTGATGACGACTTCGTCTGTAACGACGGGACGTTTAGTGACTTCAATTTGTTCTTCAGTAACTGGAATTGAAACTTCTTCGTTATCATCTAAAGTGTTTTCTGCGGGTCTACCATCTGTGACAGCATGTTTTTCAACAGTAACTTCTTCATGTTTAACGGGAACTTCAATCGTTTTTGTATCTTCCGTTACGTTTTTCTGAACATGTACTTCGCCAGTTTGTACTTCGTTAGTATCAACATCCACTTGTTCTTCTTGAAGTTGAATTTTTTCTTTACTTGAGTCAGTATTTGTAGCATCCACTTCAGGTTCGCGATCTACTGAATTCAAAGCTGCTTCATTTGTTGTGTCAAGCGTTGGATCTACAGTAGGATCGACTGCTGGATCAGTTGTTGATCCAACAATAACATCTGTACTATCCATAGCTGGATCTACAGTAGTATCCCCAACTGGTTCAACAGAAGCATCGTCTGATACTCTATCCACATTTGGGTTTTCTTCTACTAAAATGACGATTCGACCATTATTGATCTCATCAGTGTAACGATTTAGAACATCATTTTCAGAGTCTGTCGTATTATTTGAGGAATCGTTTGCTTCACCGGTGAACATATCTTTTACTTTGTCCATGAAAGACTCATCTTCTGTATCACTTTTACCATATACTTTAGAATGGACATTTGTCGATAAGTTACTATTCGTAGTACCATTAGAAACTAAAGTGATATCACTGCTGTCATATCCTTGAGCAATCAGTGAATCTACTGCTGTATTTGCTTCTTCTGCTGTTACGTAAGTTCCTTGAACGTATTTGGTCATGATATGTTTCCTCCTATTAATTTTATATAAATGTATGATTAATTTGAGTACGCCATCAGTATATGAGTTAGGCTGAATAGATTCAAATAAAACGCTTGTAGCTTGATCTCTGTCATAAATTCTATGAAAATCGTTAGTGATTAGCGGCTAGAATGATTAGGATCCTCTACGGAAGAGTCTCCTGAAGCTTCACCTGGCTTAACAGATATATGATCTTGACTCGGATTTCCATGATCCGGACGAGTATCAGCTTTAGGGTTGCTGCTCGTTCCAGCGTTATGAGCGGGATCGGTTGGATCAATATCCGGATGATCCGCAGGTGTAATGGAATGGTTTGGAGAAGCGTGATCGTCTTCGTCTACCACAATATCAGCACCTTGGTTGACTGTATCTACAACTGGAGCATCTGATGGATTAGTTGTATTTATTTCATTAGAAGTTTCGTGAATTGCATTTTCATTCTCTTCTACTAATAAGATCAAGCGTCCATTATTGAGTTCTGTCTTATAATCACTTAGCAGTTTTTGATCAGCATCGGTTGTATGATTTTCGTCTGATTTAGAAAAAAGGTCTTTGATTTTATCCATCATGGATTCATCTTCCGAATCGTCTCCGTATACGCTAACAGGGATATCGGTATCTAACCCTTCTTTAGTGTCAGGACTAGCAACGATTGTCATATCCTTTTTATCGTATCCTTGTGTAAGCAAAGTGTCGACTGTTTTTTCTAATTCTTGTATGGTTAAATAACTTCCTTCGATAAAATGATTCATTTGTAATTCCTCCTATTGATACTTGCAATATTTGGTTATATGGCAAGTATAAGGAGCATAAAGATTTTATACAAATTATATGCCTTCCATTGAATGTTTGTTATTTTTATTACATTTTTGAGAAATTTAATAGAAATATTTTTAATATTACCTCAATATATAGTAGCCGCTGTATAGATAAAGAAGAGTATTGTTGAAAAGCGCTATCAAATTTGCTATCCTAAAAATAATGATAACGGGGAGGGAAGAAGAATGGCTTCGATAAGATTGCGCACTGTGGCTTTGAATCGTTAATTAAATAACAATTCAAGGTCCTGTTTTTTACGACAGATACAAGGGAGCAGTCTGCACATTTTTCTTCCATCTGGAAAATAGAGTTACTTTGAAGAGGTAGTGAGCTATCTCTTTTTTTGCGTACATTGATGTAAGGGGTTAGACCTCCCTCTGTAGTATAGAACACGACTTTAAAAAGGAGTGTTTATCTATGGAAAAATTAGTTTTAGAAATGAAAGATGTAATGAAAAGTTTCAACAGCAGAGAGGTGGTTTCGATTGATCACCTCACTGTATATGAGAATGAAAAAATTGGAATAATCGGAAAAAATGGTCAGGGAAAAAGTACTTTAGTGAAAATGATTGCTGGAGAAATAGATCAAGACAGTGGAAAAATCGAAAAATCGATTGAGTTCCAGTACTTTGCTCAAATAGAAAAAGGAACGAGAATCGATTTTGAAATGACGGATCCTGAGTTACTTGGTAAATTAAAGCTACCTACCCATTCCTTGGATTTTTACAGTGGAGGAGAAGTATCTCGTTTAAAGTTAGTAGACTTATTCTCTCATTACACTGGCGGACTCTTATTGGATGAACCGACGACTCATTTAGATACAGAAGGAAGAAGATTCTTGATAGAAGAACTTCAATACTTTTACGGAACAGCATTGATTGTTAGCCACGATAGAGCCTTTCTAGATGCTACGGTTACATCGGTATGGGAAGTAGAGTCCGGAAAAATTACGGTCTATAAAGGAAATTTTAGCCAATATGAAGTTCAAAAAGAAGCAGAATTAGATGAACAGAAACAAAAGTATAATCTTTACGTAAAAGAAAAAAATCGATTAGAGCGCACAGTAGATCAAAAACAAAGACAAGCAACCAAGCTGAACCAAGTTAGTAAGAAGCAGAAAAATAGACGAATCAAACCTAGTCGTCTGTCTTCCTCAAAACAAAAAGATACTGTTCAGAAATCAGCCCATAAAACGGTGAAAGCAATCAATAGTAGAATTGAAAGATTAGAAGATGTTGAGAAACCGAGTGCTTACCGAGCGTTGCAATTTCCAGTATCAGAAAATTTAAAAATGCATAATCGATTTCCAGTTAGAGGAGAAGCGGTGACGATAGTCAAAGGGGATCAGTTATTGCTAGATAAGATTGATTTTCAATTCCCTCTAGGCAAAAGAATTGGGATTACAGGAAATAATGGATCTGGAAAAACAAGTTTGATTCAGCATATCTTGGCGGATGATTCTGGAATTGTCATGTCTCCAAAAGCTAAAATATCTACGTACAATCAGATGGACTATTATCTTGAAAAACAGGAAACCCTTTTCCAGTATTTATCAAAAGATTCAGACTATCCAGAAGTGCTTGTAAGAGCTATCGCTCATAACTTGGGCTTTCTAGAGAATCAGTTGCACCAATCTGTTCAGTTGCTAAGTGGAGGAGAAGCCACAAAATTAGTTCTTGCCAAAATGTTTTCGATTTCTAGTAATGTTTTGATACTTGATGAACCAACGAATTTTATTGATCTTGAAACGATAGAAGCATTAGAGAAATTGATGATTGCTTATCCTGGAACGATTATCTTCACTAGTCATGATCAACGATTTATGGATTATATGGCCGATCAAATTTGGAAAATCGAAAACAGAAAATTGAATCTTGAAGTTGTAAATAAAAGGGGAGAGTAATTTGAAGACCATTATAACAATCCAACATACTGAATCTGTTCATCACACGAATGGAATGATTGGATCATGGACAGATTGGGACTTAACAGAAAAAAGGAAAAGTCGTCATCAACAAAATCAACGACGGAAGCTATAAAAAGAATTGAGCAAAAAGACAGAGAGTGAAGAATCCACTTTCTGTCTTTTTCGTATATTGTATGAATTGTAAAGTGTCCTCCTAGTAAACTTTTATCAGATTATTAAAAAAACATTTAAATTTGTCGATTATCGATAATTATCTGTTGTTATTCAGTTATATGAATGATATAGTTTTCAGTAAATCACTAAAGAAAGAAGATGAATCATGAAAATCAGGACGATCGTATTAAAAATTACGTTAGGGATTTTGGCTATAGGAACGATTGGATTTAACTTTCTAGTCTTGCCTTGGGTTACGAATTTACTTCAAATCACTCTGCCGCACATGACGATTTTACACCCATTAACACAAGGAGCTTTAATCATTACGGGTGTTTGCTTTTTGTTCATGCTAGCTCAGTCTTTCAAATTGATTGTACATATAGATGAGAACGAAGCCTTTTCCGTGAGTACTATTAGCTGCTTGAAGAATATAAGAAATGCGGCCTCTATTATGACAGGAATCTATTTACTACTACTGCCAATCGTGTATTTAGTAGCGGATCGAGACGATGCACCAGGCCTCATTCTGGTAGGACTGTTCTTTTTATTTTTTTCTGCGGTTATAGTAGCCTTTGCGGATGTCTTAAATATTCTATTTTCGAATGCAAGAGCGTACAAATTAGAAAATGACTTAACGATATGAGGGGAATATAATGGGAATTATCGTAAACTTAGATGTAGTATTAGCAAAAAGAAAAATGTCCGTTACAGAGCTTTCAGAAAAAGTGGGCATCACCATGGCGAATATCTCGAATTTAAAAAATGGGAAAGCAAAAGCTATCCGTTTTTCTACTCTGGAAAAACTCTGTGAAGTACTAGAATGCCAGCCAGGAGATATACTTGAATACGGACTGACGAGTATTAAGTGAAGCAGAAGTAATGGGATTTCATGTCTTGGACTAAGACAAAGTCTGTAATAAAATTTAGTGGATACGATATATGAATAGTATAGAGAATCTGGAAGGATACGAGAAAAAAAGAACGTACACGCAAGTTCACTGGGAACTGTGTGTACGTTCTTTTAAATAAGCAATTAAAGTCCGTTAGTCAGATCGTGGTCTTCGTCAATGGGAACACTTCCGGGAGCATCATCATCATCTCCAACTGGAACATCACCTGGTGTAGGATTGTCACGCATCGTGTCTGAGTTTGTGCCAGTAGTCAAATTGGAATTTGGGTTAGGATCTTCTGCCGGGCTGTCTGCCTCATCGTTTGTAGCGCCAGTTTTCTGATCGTTATCAATACTTGGATCCTCTTTTACTAACGCAACAAGATGACCCTGTTCAATGTCTTCCTTGTATGAAGCTAAAGATTCGTGAGATATGTCTGTTGAAATATTGATGTCCAAATCTGAAGAAAGTTCCGAATGTTTGGATTCACTCGTTACAAAAGTGATATCCTCTCTTGAATAACCACGAGTCACCATGGCGTTTGTAGCTTGAACCGCTTCTTTTATAGAGGCGTAACTGCCTTCTACAAAATGAGTCATAATATAGTCCTCCTAAAATTTACATTTGCTTCTAATATTAAGGTTTATTAAGGTCGATGAAATAAATCGCTATTATCAATATGAATATCCTGATCTTGATCTTTCTTGAATCCGTCAGTTGTTTGAGGGATAGGGTTAATATCCGGATCTTCTATTGAGCTGTGGTTATCATACCCGTTCGTTGGATCTGTTGTAGGGTCTCGGTCTACATCAGAATTGAATTCTGCCAAAACGATAGTATTGCCTTGTTCAATGTCTGTTTCGTGGTCTGCTAACAAATCAGCCACTTTTTTTCCTTCTGAATGATTGTGATCAGAATGAGGTGTTAAGGTATCTTTGATCTTGTCCATCGTTGACTGCTCTGTATCATTCTCGCCTTGCCTTAGCAAGTCTATGGTCGTCACTTTGACTTCTGTTTTTGAAGAAAGCTCTTCTTTTTTGGAATCATGGGTGACAAGTAATAAATCTTCCTTTGCATAGCCTTGAGTATAAAGCGCATTTACCGCATGAACGGCTTCATCGATTGTTGCATAACTACCATCAATAAATTTATCCATTGAACAAGGGTCCCCCTTTGTAATAAGAAACAAAGATTTAAAATTATTGTTTAGTCAATCGTTAGTCTTCTTAAGGCTACCTAGATTATTGTAGAGGTCTACCGGCACCGATATCATGATCATCGATTTTGACGGTATCGCTTGAAGAATCTTGATCCTTTTCTGTTGAAACGTGTTCTGAGTCACCATTACCGATATCATCAGTTGAAGAAGCTGTAGAATCCAGATCAGGATTTGGTGCATTGTCTTTAACTGAGCGATTCGGTTCATCAGTATGATCACCAGCGACTAAGTCATCATTAATACTTGAATCTTTTTCATAAAGTAAAACCAGTTGTCCTGAATCAATTTTATCTTTGTGATTACTTAATAGCTCTTTGTAAGAAGTAGATTCGTAATCCTCAACATTTACCGCAACTTCTTCTGCATGATCTTCTTTGAGTGTAGAAGTGTTACCAACCAACACCATATCTTCTTTTGAATACCCATCTGTGACGAGTCCGTTGATTGCTATGATTGCTTCTTTCATCGATGAATAAGTTCCGTCTATATATTTACTCATAAAACATTCCTCCTTAAAGCTATATATGCTTCTCTAAATTCCAGTATATAAACCATAAAAGGGATTTACAATTCATATGCCCTCGATAAAGTGTTGGAATGACCATATTTTATTAGTCTTTGAATTGTGTAAAATAAACACACCCAAAATGTAGCAAAGCAAATGTTCTATACGTTATACTGACATAGAGGTGAAAAAATGAACTGGACAATTGCGCTCGTAGATGACGAAAAAATTCAGCAAGATTTAATTAAAAAATTATTAAAAGAGTACGAAGCCATGCACTCTATACAATTAAATATTTTCACTTTTGAATCGGCAGAAGCTTTTTTGTTTCACTTCGAAGAAGACAAATCAGTGGAATTATTGATTTTAGATATTGAAATGGGCAAAATGAATGGAATGGAATTAGCACACTATTTAAGAAAGCAGCGTCATGATCTTAAAATTCTGTTTGTTACGGGATACTCCAAATATTCATTGGATGGATATAAGGTGGATGCTGTAGATTATTTATTGAAACCAATGGATAGAGAAAAACTATTTCAAGTGCTTGATCGGATAAGAGCGCTACGACCTAGAAAAAATGAGTATTTAATTCTTGAGACGACGGATGGCTCTGCTCGAATCAATCAGCGAGATTTGATTAGTCTGGAAGCGTTAGGACATGAAACGATTATCCAAACTGTAGAGGAACCGATTGAAATCAAACAAGGATTAGGTACGATTCAAGCAGAGCTTCCAGAAAATATTTTTGTAAAGCCTCATCGTTCTTATCTAATCAATATAGAACATGTGAATAAAATCAGTAAAACAGAAGTCTATTTGACAAATGGCGTGACGGTTCCTGTCTCTAGACGACTATATAAGAAAGTAAATGAATCATTCATCCGATACTTCAGAGGAAGTGAGTAGTGAAATGTGGTATTACATAATGGGTAGTATAATACTACTGACCGTAATCATTTATAGTCTTCGTTATTTTGTACGAAACTATTACGAAAAGAAAATTGTTGAAACGAACGCAGCTATCATTCATTCGCACGTCGAAGAGGTTGAAAGTATTTATAAACAAATGCGAGGCTGGCGACATGACTACAAAAATCATATTCAGGCAATGAAAGCTTATCTTGAAATGGACCAAATTAATCAAATAAAAGAATACTTAAATGAATTAGATGAAGACCTAATGTCGGTCGATACTTTAATCAAGTCTGGAAATGTCACTGTTGATGCTGTCTTGAACAGTAAACTAACACTTGCGCAATCCAGAGAAATTGTATTGAATGCGAAAGCACAAGTGCCTAAATCAATTCAAATACTAGATGTCGATCTGGGGGTTATTTTAGGAAATTTACTGAACAACGCTATAGAAGGATGTCTGACAGTTGATAATCCTCAAGACCGATTTATCCGAGTATACATTCAAGTCATGAAAGAACAATTATATATCAGTGTGACCAATTCGATGAACAGACAAGTCAGGAAAATTGGCAAACAGTATATTACAACGAAATCCGGTAAAGATCACGGATTTGGATTACTTAGAATTGATAATACAGTCGAAAAATACGGTGGATATATTAACCGTCAGTCAGAAGAAGGCGTGTTTGCAACGGAAGTGATGCTTCCGTTGTAAACACTTCTTTTTTATAAAACCACTCATGAGAAAAAATGAACCACTCGTGAAAGAAATAACCAGACGCGATTTTTTTCAGTAAGATGAAATAGAGGTGAAGGATATGACAGAAAATAACAGCAAACAGTCGACTGTTCAAAATATTGGATACTTACTTAAGCGCATAGCGAGCTACGATAAAAAACTGATTGTGTACATGATTGTTGCAGGTATCGCAGAAATGATCTTACCCTTAGCGACATTAGGACTGACGGCAGTTTTGCTAGATACCTTTAGTCGAGGGGAAAGTTTAACTTATTTTTTTGTCAGATTTTCAGGAGTATTACTGATTGTTTTAGGAAGTACGCTTTTATCAAAGTGCTTGATCAATTTATTGAGTAATAAAGGAAATAGTTTTAGAGTTTCTTTGTTTATGGATTTAGGGAATAAGATTACTCAGGTAGATTATAGTATGTTTGATGGAAGCAAAGGACAGGAAATAATAAACAAAGCACTAGATTCTGTTAATAATGCGTACAGTGGGATACAACAATTCTTTATGACAGGAGAAAATTTTGTTAAAAGTACATTGGGCGTCATCCTTTACGGAATGATTCTAGGACAAATTCACGTCCTATTTGTAATAGTCATTCTCGTTTCATCTACGTTAAATTTTTTGTACGGATTATACATAAATAAACGAGAAGATCAGAATAAAAAAGAGATTGCCCCGTTAAATCAGAAGTTACGTTATTTTAATGATAAGTCCGCTGAATTCAAGTCAACAAAAGATATGCGTTTATACAAGATGAGTCATTGGTTCGGTTCAGTATTTGAAGAAGTTATTCAACAAAAACAAATAAATTTATTCAAGTTAGATAAAATCAAATTTGGAGGAAATTTATTGAGCGCTATAGGTCGTTTAGTTATTGATTTAACAGCTTACCTATATCTCATCAACTTACTTACATTGGGACAAATCAGTATTGCTGAATTTACTATTTACTTAGGATCTGTCGCAACATTATCCCAGTGGATAAATGGCTTATTTCAAAGTGCTGTTGAGTTTAATAAAATCGGATTATCTGTAAATGATTTTGAAGCATTTATGAATATCGAAAGCGGAACGAATCAGCAAAAAGGATTCAATGTTGAAAGCCAGTTTGGCAAACAATTATCAATAGAATTCAAAAATGTCTTTTATCGGTATCCAGAAGCAAACGAAGATATCTTTCAACAATTCAACTTAAAGATTGCTCCCGGGGAAAAAGTTGCATTAGTGGGTGTCAATGGAGCTGGGAAGACAACCCTTATTAAATTATTGAGTGGTTTATATCTACCTACTCAGGGTAGTATATCTATTAATGGTCATGATATGAGTGATTACAATATCAATGATTACTATCGTTTGTTCTCAGTTGTATTTCAAGATTATTTTGAATTGCCTATTACAATCGAAGAAACAGTATTTCAAAACCAAGAAAAAGATTTTGAAAAGTTAGAGAAAGTCATGAAATGGAGCGGACTAAACGATGTTGTCCAGTCTTTGCCGAACAAGGAACAGTCAAAACTCGTTAAGAGAATACATGAAGATGCAGTCGATCTTTCAGGTGGGCAGAAGCAGAAGTTACAATTAGCAAAGGCACTATACAAAGATGGTCCTATACTGATTTTAGATGAGCCGACAGCAGCCTTAGATCCAATAGCAGAAAATGAAATCTATCAACAATACGAAAGACTGTCAAGAAACAAAACCTCTATTTTTATCTCGCACCGTCTATCTTCAACGCGTTTCTGTGACCGTATTTTATTCATGGAAGATGGAAAAATTGTTGAGGAAGGATCTCACAGCCAATTAATGAGCAAGCAGGGTAAGTACTTTGAGATGTTCGAAACCCAGAGTTACTATTACAAAAAGAAGGTTGGTGAAGTTAATCATGAAGCAGTATAGGAAACGTTTGAATATGTTGATTCAAGGTTTCAAGGAGGTTTATGCGATTGATGCTAGAATACTTTATGTTTTATTGATTGATGGGTTGGTCAATGCAATTTTTCCGTTTATTTCTTTGTTGTTCACTTCTATGATATTGAATCAACTAATTGTTGAAGCTTCTTTTGATAAATTGATACCAATTATAAGTATGGCGTTAGGTACTGGATTTTTGACTACATTAATTTCGAATGGTCTGAGACATTATAGAGAAACGATTCGTGCGATTGCTTTGGATAAGAAAAATGTACGCCTTAACAAAGAAAGCATGTTTATGGATTATGAATATATAGAAAATCAAAAAGTTCATGAGTTGCGTAGTCACTTAGAAATAGCAGAATTGACAGGTGGGAGAGGACTGTATGCCTTGTTTTTTATCGAAGGTTTAATTAAACAGTTCGTAACCTTGATTATATCAATTGTATTGATCTCAAATTTATTTTTAAGTAGAGTAGCTAATCAAAGTCCTTTTAAATTTATTGATCATCCTTTAATTGTAGTTCTTTTCATAGCGACGTTTATACTTTATTTCAAATATAGTTCCATACTATATCAAAAAGTTATGATAATCTTGTCCAAAGTTATGCAAGAAGGAGAAAAAGGGAATAATATATTTGGATTTGTTTTAGGACAACTCTTTAATTATCAGTCGGGAAAAGAAATCAGAGTATATCACCAACAAGCTCTTTATAAAAAAGTTTTTATGGATATGGGTGCTACCGCAAATAAGGCGAGTAGGTCAATGGAAAAAAGTGAAAATAAAAATACTTTGATCTTACAGTCACTTATCCACGTGTTACTAGGAATTGGATTTCTTTTTGTAGCTTTAAAAATGCTAGGAGGAGCTATTGATCCTGGTGAAATTGTAATTTACACAGGAGCCTTTTCAAACTTCATTATGGGCTTTTCAGAATTTTCTTCTAATTTTTCTAGAATTTTAGGAAATAGTGAATTGCTAGAAAAGTATTTTGAATTTATGAATCTTAAAGATGTTAAACCAGTCGGAACATTACCTGTCGAAAAAAGAGTGGACAATGAATATGAACTGGAAGTAAAGGACGTTTCTTTTAAATATCCAGGAACGGATGAGTATGCACTAAAAAACGTGAACCTGAAGTTATCCATTGGAAAGAAAGTCGCGATTGTTGGAATGAATGGTAGTGGTAAAACGACCTTAATCAAATTGCTTTCTAGACTATATGACCCTACAGAAGGTGAGATACTATTAAATGGTATCGATATTAAAAAATATGATTATAATGAATACTTGAATCTTTTTTCAGTTGTCTTTCAAGATTTTTCTCTTTTCTCTTTCGACCTTGCTCAGAATGTTGCGGCGAGTACAGACTACGATGAAAAGAATATACATGTCGCGCTTAAACAGGCAGGTTTCTCTGAGCGGTATGATAAATTTAAGAATGGACTGAAAACTTCCTTATATCAAGATTTCGATAAAGATGGAGTAGAAATTTCAGGTGGAGAAGCACAGAAAATCGCAATGGCAAGAGCTCTATATAAAGATTCACCTATTATCATCCTTGATGAACCAACAGCAGCACTAGATCCGATTTCTGAGTTCAAGATATATGCTAACTTTAATGAAATCGTCGGAAATAAAACAGCTATCTATATTTCTCATAGACTCTCTAGTTGTCGTTTCTGCGATGAGATTATTGTATTTGATAAAGGGAAAATGATTCAAAGAGGTGGACACGACCACCTTATAAAAGATTTAAATGGAAAATACTACGAGCTCTGGAACGCTCAAGCACAATATTATGCTGAAGAAGAAGTTGAAGAATGGATACTAACTTAAAAAAGAGGCTGGGACAAAAGTCCCTTAAAATATTCAAATACAAATAAACCCTGTAAGAATTGTGCTTTTTTACAATCCTTATAGGGTTTATTCTTGTTTA